>DATLNJ010000034.1:0-39627 GCA_035536815.1 Frankiaceae bacterium | reverse complement strand
CACTTGACCGCGAACAACGAACGTTGCCAGCCTCACCAGCGGCGGGGCGACCTCTTGTCGACCCTCGGGTCTGACTTACACCAGCGCCAACGAGCGCCACGAGGCGCCCCGCCACCCGCCCCTTGTTCAGGAGACTCCTAGGCGTTCCCCGGGGTCCTTCGCGGGGCGCTGGGCATGCGGGCCTCGACGGTGAACGAGGCGATGAAGCTCGCGGCGGCGAGGCGGTCGCGTCCTGCGTGGCCGAGCGGCGCGCCGACTACGTGATCCCGAGCGCATTCGACCTGGCCGTGGCGGCGGCGGAGGTGCGGGCGGCGCGCGAGTCCGGCGTCGCGCGGCTCTGGGCCGACAACGGCGCGTATGCGCATACCATGCTGCCGATGTCGGGAGTCGCTCTGCTGTCGCGAGGGGATCACGGTGTGGACGACAACGATATTCTACGTGTACGGCTCGCGTACGAACGGGTTCGCGATGAGTACGCTGCGTTCGCGAACGCGCTGCGAGTTCTTGTCGAGGAGTTATGTCGCGCCAACGATCTCGCAATTGACGCTGTGACGGCTCGCGCTAAGGACACGACGAGTCTGGTAGACAAATTTACTCAACGCCACGACTACACCTCTCTCGACGACGTCACGGACAAGTGTGGCGTGCGTGTTGTGACGAGGTACCGCGAAGCGGTGGATGACGTGCTAGACATGCTGCGCGACGAGTTCGCGGTGATTGAGGTCGTGCACCATGGTGGAGCGACGCCGGACTCGTTTGGTTACTCAAGTGACCACGTCCTGATCCGTATTGGCGAGCGACGACTCTCGTTCAAAGAGTGGCGACGGTACGAGGGGCTCGTTGCGGAGGTGCAGGTTCGGTCGATTCTGCAGCACGCGTGGGCGGCGATCAGCCACAGCCTTGACTACAAGAGTGGCGTTGAGGTTCCTGACTCCGCCCGACGACGTCTCTTCCGGGTCGCCGCGCTGCTGGAGACAGGCGACGAGATATTCGACGGATATCGAAATGATGTCATCGCCATCCGCGATGAGTACCGGACCGGCGTAGATGCAGAGCAGTGGCGGGATCTCCCGGTGGACCTCGACTCAGTCTGGGCTGCCTGGAGCAAGTTCCCGATTCGGGAGGCGGTGAATGCGGCAGAGGAAGCCGGGTTCCTGCGGGTGCCCGGCGTTGATCAAGCGGATCCGCCCGTGGACTATCGGGAGCAAGAGCTGCCGACACTCGTGCGAACCGCGGCTGCGGCCGGGCTTACGAAGGTCGGTGACGTGGCGGATCTCTTCGCACGTGTGCCGAGCGCCAAGTCCGTGTTCGACGCCATGGTTCGCGTGTGCCGCGACCAGAATGGTGACCCGCCATACGCCGTCGCCTCAGATCTCCCGGTCTTCCTGTTGATCGCTGAACGGCCCGATGACCAGTATCTAAGAAACGAAGCACAGCCCGTCAGCAGTCGCTTCCTTGTTGCCGCAGCGTCAGCAGGGGAGAGCGCGCGTTCGTCTTGACCTTTGTTTGCCGATGTGACGCTGCGTCGCGCCGCGGCGGGACTGCGCCAGTAGGGTCACCACGTGCTCGCCGTCACTGCCAACTCGTTCTCGGAGACCGACCCGCTCGCCGGGCTCACCGTCGGCGACGTCGCCGAGCCCGACGCGCCGGCCGGGTGGGTGCGGGTGGCGGTCAAGGCGGCGGCCCTGAACCACCACGACCTGTGGTCGTTGCGGGGGGTGGGGCTGCGCGCCGAGCAGCTGCCGATGATCCTGGGCTGCGACGCGGCCGGCGTCACCGACGACGGCCGGGAGGTCGTCGTCCACGCGGTCGTCGCCGACCCGGACGGCGACGAGACGATGGACCCCGGGCGCACGCTGCTGTCGGAGAAGTACCAGGGAACGTTCGCGGAGTACGTCTGGGTCCCGGCCCGTAACCTCGTCCCGAAGCCGCCCGCGCTGTCGTGGGAGGAGGCGGCCTGCCTGCCGACGGCGTGGCTGACGGCGTACCGGATGCTGTTCACGATGTCGGGGCTGCAGCCGGGCGGGCGGGTGCTGGTGCAGGGCGCCGGCGGCGGCGTCTCGACCGCGCTCGTCGCGCTGGCCCGCGTGGCCGGCTACGTCGTCTACGTCACCAGCCGTGACGCCACCAAGCGCGAGCGGGCCGTCGAGCTCGGGGCGCACGCGGCGTTCGAGTCCGGCGCGCGGCTGCCGGAGCGGGTGGACGCGGTGATGGAGACGGTCGGCGCCGCGACGTGGGACCACTCGCTGAAGTCGCTGGAGCCCGGCGGCACCGTGGTCGTGGCGGGCGCGACCAGCGGCGCGGAGCCGCCGGCGGACCTGCGGCGGGTGTTCTTCCGGCAGCTGCGGATCGTCGGCTCGACGATGGGCACGCGCGGCGAGCTGGCCCGGCTGTTGCGGTTCCTCGACGCCACCGGCATCCGGCCGCTGGTGGACTCGGTGCGGCCGCTGAGCGAGGCCCGGGCGTCGTTCGAACGGCTGAACTCCGGGGATTCGTTCGGCAAGCTGGTGCTGACGCCGTAACGTGAGGGGATGCGCCGCATCCTCGCTCTCGCGGTCGCCGCCGCGACCCTGTCCGCCCCGTCGCCCGCCGGCGCCGCGGCCGACCCGCGGAACGTCCGCGTCGCGCTGACCACGGCCGTCGCCGGCCTGTCCGGGCCGCTCGGCATGACGTACCCGCCGGGCGACAGCCGGCTGTTCGTCATCGAGCGGGCCGGCCGCATCCGGGTGGTCAAGTCCGGTGTGGTGCAGTCAAGGCCGTTCCTCGACATCACGTCGCGGGTGAACTCCGCGGGCGAGGGCGGGCTGCTCGGGCTGGCGTTCCGGCCGGACTTCCGGACGAGCGGGCGGTTCTTCGTCGCGTATACCGACGTGAACATGACCCTGCGGGTCCGCCGCTACTACGCGCCCCCGACCAGCGACGTGGCGAACCCGACCGGCGCCGACGTCATCTCGGTCCCGCACCCGACGCACACGAACCACCACGGCGGGCAGCTCGCGTTCGGGCCCGGCGGGTACCTGTTCGTCAGCACCGGCGACGGCGGCGGCAGCGGCGACCCGAACGGCAACGCGCAGAACCTGCACTCGCTGCTCGGCAAGATCCTGCGCATCGACGTCACGAAGCCGCCGTACGCCGTGCCGCCGACCAACCCGTACGCCGGCGCGACGCCCGGCCGCGGCGAGATCTGGGCGAGCGGGCTGCGCAACCCGTGGCGGTTCTCGATCGACGGGTCGAACCTCTGGGTCGGCGACGTCGGGCAGGGCGCCCGCGAGGAGATCGACCGGTTCGCGACCGGCGGCCGCAACCTCGGCTGGGACTGCCGCGAGGGGACGCTCAACGTCGCGTCCGCGTACGGCGGGTCGTACTGCAAGAGCACCGGCTACACCGCGCCGATCCACGAGTACGCGCACGGCGCCGGCGACTGCGCGGTCATCGGCGGCTACGTCTACCGCGGCAGCAAGTACGCGACGCTGATGGGCGGCACGTACGTCTTCGGCGACTACTGCTCGGGCCGCATCTGGCTGCTCGGCAAGGACGCCACCGGCCGGCAGGTCGTGAGCCTCGCCGCCGACTTCGGCGGCAACATCCTGGCGTTCGCGCGCAACGCCGCCGGCGAGATCTACCTGCTCGCCTCGAACGGCATCATCTACCGGCTGAGCTACGCCCGGCGGTAGCGAGCCGGTGCGCATCGCGCTCGTCGCGGGGCCGGACGCGGGCCACGCGTTCCCTGCCGTCGCGCTCGGGCTGGCATTGCGGGCGCGCGGCTGCGAGGTGGCGTTCGTCAGCGGGTCGCAGTGGGACGCCGACGTCAGCCGCGCCGGCCTGCACTTCATCCCGATCCGCGACCTCGCGCCGCAGCCGGAGGACGCCGACTTCGGCTGGATCCTGTGGGAGCGGCCGAAGCAGCTCGCGCCGGGGATCGCGGAGTCGTTGCGCGAGTGGCGGGCGGAGCTCGCCGTGGTCGACACGATCACGGTGCCGGGCTGGTTCGCCGCCGACCTCGCGGGCGTGCCGCGGGTCGAGCTGGTGCCGCACACGTTGCAGGTCCCCTCGCGCGCGCTGCCGCCGCCGGGGACCGGCCTGGCGCCGGGCCGTACGCCGCTCGGCAAGTGGCGCGACGCGGTGATGCGCAAGCACCACCTGAGGTCGTACGAGGTCGGCATGGCGGCCTGCCGCGCGTCGCGGGAGTCGCTCGGGCTGCCGCCGGAGGGGCCGCCGGTGGGGACGCTGTTGGCGACGTTGCCGGCGCTGGAGCCGCGCCGCCCCGACTGGCCGGAACGCACCTGGGTGACCGGGCCGATGGAGTGGGACCCGGCGCGGGTGGACCTGCCGGAGCCGGCGGGGGAGGGGCCGCTGGTGTTCCTCGCGGACTCGTCGGCGACCGGGCGGCCGCAGACGTTGCTCGCGGTGGCGGCGGAGGCGCTGCGCGGGCTGCGGGTCGCGTGCACGCGGTTCGGCCCGCCCGCGTCCGGGCTCCCGGCCGGCTTCGTCGCGGGGGCGGGCCGGCAGGCGCCGTTGCTCGACCGGGCGGCGGCGGTCGTCTGCGCGGGCGGGCACGGGATGGTCGCGAAGGCGCTGGTGCGCGGGCTGCCGCTCGTCGTCGTACCGGGCCCCGGCGACCAGAAGGAGAACGCCATGCGGGTCGCCTACCTCGGCGCCGGCATCTGCCTCCCGCCCGAGAAGCTTTCGCCGGAGACGTTGCGGGCGGCGGTGACGCGGGTGCTGGAGAAGCCGTCGTACGCCGCCGCCGCGCGCCGCGCCGCCGCGACGGCCGCCGGGCTGGGCGCGGAGGTCGCGGCCGACCGGGTGCTGGCATTGGCGCGCTGACACACCGCCGCCGCCGGACCCCCCGGTCCCGGCGGCGGCGGCACTAGGTGACCGTGAGGTCGTACTCGTGCCGGTAGTCGCGGTTCAGCTGGGCGAGCCCGTCCTGCGCGTTCGGCAGCGCCGCCTCGTGCTCCCAGCCGCCGTTGGTGACCCAGGTGAGCCGGTACGACCCGGCGGCCAGTGCCGTGCCGTCGTTGCCGACCGCGGACCAGGTCACCTGCCAGCTCGCGCACTTCCCGGCCGGCACGTCGTAGTGGCCGTGGGTCGCGCTGGACGAGTGCCGCCACACCTCGTCCCCGCCGCGCCAGATCGCGACGTCCACGTGCGCGCCGTCCTCGAAGTGCAGCTGCCCGGTGCCGCTGCCGGTGAAGCACATCTCGAACGCCGCGCCGGTCGAGGTGCCCGCCGCGACCGTCGCCGCGCCCTTGGTACGGACGCACCACGGCCGGGACGTCGCGGCGTCGCAGGTGGTGCCGTCGTTCGCCACCAGCGTGATGGTCGAGTCGCTGTCGACCGGTGACGTGGTGACCGGCGTGCGGGTGACCGGCGGGAGCGACGGCGTGGGCAGCGGGTCTTCCGGCGCCCCGCCGCTCGTCCCGTCGCGCGGCGCGGGTGCCACACCGGCCACCCCTGCGCGGGGCGCACGGCGCGCGACCGGGGTGTCGCCGCCGCCCGCCGGCACCTCGACGGCGCGGGGGCGGTCGTCGAACGTCTCGGTCGTCGCGGCGGGGGCCGGCCGCGTAGGAACGAGGCTCGCCTGGTGGCCGGCGGCCGGCAGGAGCGCCGTCACGCCGGCGACCGCGCACGCGCCCGCGGTCGTGGCGGCGGTACGCCGTACACGGCGGCCGTGCCCGGTGCGGCGCGCGGCCGCGAGGCGTTCGAGGTCGAGGCCGACCGCCGGCGGCGAGGAGAGGCGGGGAAGCGGCGACAGGTCAGGCATGCGGGTCTCCAAGCTGCTCGGCGAGACGGTTGCGCGCGCTGGCGAGCAACCACTTGACGGTCCCCGGCGCCTTGCCGGTGAGGGCGGCGACCTCGGTGACCGGTAGGTCGGCGAAGTAGAAGAGCGTGACGACGGTGCGCTCGGCGCGGGGGAGGCGGCGGACGGCGTCGGCCACCGCCGGGTCGAACGCCGCCTCGGTCCGGCCGGCGATGGCCGCGGCGGCCGCGCGGGCGTCGCGTTCGCGGCGGCGCCACGCGTCGGTCGCGAGGTTGCCGACCGTGCGGTAGAGGAACGGGACGGGGTTGCGGACGCCGAGCCACCGCGACGTCAGCCGGACGAACGCCTCGTGCACGATGTCCTCGGCTGCCGCGACGTCACCGCAGAGCCGGTACGCGAACGCCACCAGCGGCCGGTACGACGCCGTGTACACCTCGACGAGGTCGGCCCGTCGGGGCTCCGCCTCGCCGGCCAGCGCTCGCGCGTGGCGCAGCGGGTAGGCGTCGATGTCGGTCATACCTGTACGACTGCCCGGCGGGCCCGGAGGTTGGGTGCGATTTTCGGCGGGCGGTCGTTTCGGCGGCGCCGGTTGCGGGGCGCGGACGGCGGGAACACACTGCGGGAGCACGCCGCCCCTCCCTACCGGAGCGCACCGTGACCCGACCCGTACTGCTGCTCGCCGCCGCCGCGCTCCTCGCGTCCTTCGCCCCGGCCGCCCAGGCCAGCGGGTGCACCCCGCCGTGGTACGAGCGGGAGACCGGCTTCTACAGCCCGCTCACCGGCCAGCCCATCACGTACTGCGAGTACCGCCCGCGCGGCTGACCGCGCGACCCCCCAACCCCTCAAGGGAGCCCCATGACACGCCGCCTCGTGGCGGCCGCGGCCATCGTCGCCGCTGCCATCGCCACCCCCGCGTCCGCCGCGCCGCCGCTGCCCGGCGGCCGGTGTGACGGCGTCGTGGACACGATGTGCCGCGACTTCGACTGCGGTCCCGACGACCTCGACTGCGGGATGATCCCGCCCTGCCTGCTCTGGATCGCCGGCCGCGGGTGCGTGATCGGATGAAGCGGGTGCTGAGCGCGACGATGCTGGCCGCAGCCGCGCTCGCGACGGTGGCGGCGCCGGCGAGTGCGGCCGAGAGCTGCCAGGCGGGCCGTACGCAGGTGATGTGCCAGACCGGCCGCTGCACCGGTGAGGGCGGCTGCCAGATCTGGTACTGCGTCGTGTGGACGAAGGGCGTCTGCGTCGGCTGACGGCGCCCCGCCCGAGAGAACTTCCAGTGCGGGTGAGCGCGCAAAGGGCCCGGGTGGCACTGGAAGTCAAGGTGCGGCCGTGACCACCGCGGCGGCGCGTACCCCGCACCGGCTGGATCAAGGCTCGTGTCGCTACCAACGAAAGGGAACTCCCGTGAAGCGACTCCTCGTCGTCACCGTGCTCGCCGCCGCGTCCCTCGGCGCCACCGCCACCCCCGCCGTCGCGTGCGACGACCCGGTGGACGCGGCCTGCCAGGAGCACCCGTGCGAGCCCGGCACGCCGTGCACCATCGACATCTGCGTGGTGTGGGTCAAGGGCGACTGCGTCGTCGGCTAGGCGGGATGCCGGCCCGGTAGCACGTCGGTCTCGCTCTCGTGCCAGACCGGGTGGTCGCCGGACGTCTCGACGTTGAAGCCGTAGTCGAAGACGAGCGAGCCGCCGTACGTCGAGCCCCACGACACCAGCGCCGCCGCCGCGACCGACAGCGCGACCAGCCCGCCGGTCGCGGGTCCGTCGGCGCCCTGCCGCGCCACGATGTCGGCAACGACGACGAGCGACGTCGCGATCATCACGACGGCGTGCGCGTTGATGGTGCGGCGGGCCTGGGTCCCGACCTGGCTGGACCGGTGCCAGTCCGCCCAGCCGGTGAGCAGCGCGCCCACGCTGACGACCGCGCCGGTGACGAGGCAGTACGTCGCCGCGGCGCGCAACGGCGCGGAGCCGCGTAGCGCGGACAGCACGTCGAACAGCCCGGCGAAGACGTAGCCCGCGACCGGCAGGTCGGTGAGCGGCGGGTGGAACGGCTTGCCGGCGAACCCGCGCAGCCCCTTGTTCGTGCGGCCGCGCAGCATCAGGGCGGGCCGGAAGGAGAACTTCCTCATGCGGCTGATCGTGCCGCCGTCACTCCTCGTCGTCCAGGCGCGCTAGCCAGGTCGCCAGGCGGTCCACCGGCGTCTCGAACTCGGGGTTCAGGTCCACGAAGTCGCGCAGCCGCTCGGCCAGCCAGGCGAGCGTGACGGTCTCGCCGCCGCGGCGTTCGGCCAGCTCCTCGATGCCCTTGTCGGTGAAGTACATCGGCGGCTACTCGAACGCCGCCTTCACCAGCGTCGCCTGCTCGACCTCGTGCACCTTCGCCGAGCCGGACGCCGGCGACGCCGACGCCTTGCGCGAGATGCGGCGCAGCGTCTGCCCCGGCGCGAGGAACTCCGGCAGGTGCAGCGCCATGAACGGCCAGGCACCCTGGTTGGCCGGCTCCTCCTGGACCCACACGACGTCGGTCGTGCCGGCGTACGCCGCCAGCGTCGAGCGGATCGCGTCGGCGGGCAGCGGGTAGAGCTGCTCGACGCGGACCAGCGCGATGTCGGTGACGGCGTTCTTGTCGCGGTACTGGGCGAGGTCGTAGTGGACCTTGCCGGAGGTGATCAGGACGCGCCGGGCGCCAGTGACCTCGTCGGCGATGACCGGCCGGAACGCGTGCTCGGTGAAGTCCGCGGCGGCCGACACCGCGGTCTTGAGGCGGAGCATCGACTTCGGCGTGAACACCACGAGCGGCCGGCGCTTGCCGCGCTTCACCTGCGCGCGCAGGAGGTGGAAGTAGCTGGCCGGCGTGCTGGGCGCGGCGACCGTCATGTTGTCCTCGGCGCACAGCGCCATGAACCGCTCGATGCGCGCCGACGAGTGGTCCGGGCCCTGGCCCTCGTAGCCGTGCGGCAGCAGCATGACCAGGCCGCTGTGCTGGCCCCACTTCGCCTCACCGGAGACGACGAACTCGTCGATGATCGACTGCGCGCCGTTGACGAAGTCGCCGAACTGCGCCTCCCAGCAGACCAGCGCGTCCGGGCGCTCGACGGCGTAGCCGTACTCGAAGCCGAGCGCCGCGAACTCGCTGAGCAGCGAGTCGTAGACCCAGAACGGCCCCTGCTCCGGCGAGAGGTTGCACAGCGGCGTGTACTCGCCGCCGGTGCGGCGGTCCACGACGACCGCGTGCCGCTGGCCGAACGTGCCGCGCCGGCTGTCCTGCCCGGAGAGGCGGACCGGGTGCCCCTCCATGAGCAGCGACCCGAACGCGAACTGCTCGGCCAGCGCCCAGTCGACGGCGTCGTCGGCGAGCATCTGCGCGCGCCGCTGCAGCTGCGGCAGCAGCCGCGGGTGGACGGTGAAGCCGTCCGGCGCCGACAGCTGCACGTCGACGACCCGCTTCAACGTCTCCGCGTCGGTCCGCGTGTCCACCGTGCCGTCGGGCGCCGGCTCCATCGGCGGCTCGACCGACGGGCGGGTGCCGCTGTCACGGGTCTGCGTGAAGACGGTCTCGAGGTGCGCCTGGTAGTTGCGCAGCACCTCCTCGGCCTCCGCGACGGTGATGTCGCCGCGGCCGATCAACGCCTCGGTGTAGCGCTTGCGGGTCGAGCGGTGCGCGTCGATGAGGTCGTACATGAGCGGCTGCGTGAAGGACGGCTCGTCGACCTCGGAGTGGCCGCGCCGGCGGTAGCAGACCATGTCGACGACGACGTCCTTCTTGAACCGCTGGCGGAACTGGAACGCCAGCCGCGCGACCCGCACGACCGCCTCGGGGTCGTCGCCGTTCACGTGGAAGATCGGCGCCTGGACCATCCGCGCGACATCGCTGCAATAGACCGTCGAGCGGGCGGCGGTCCACGCGGTCGTGAAGCCGAGCTGGTTGTTGACGACGACGTGCATGCTGCCGCCGGTGCGGTAGCCGGAGAGCTGGCTCAGGTTGAGTGTCTCGGCGACCACGCCCTGGCCGGCGAACGCCGCGTCGCCGTGCAGCAGCACCGGCAGCACGGAGTAGCCGCGCACGCCGCGGTTGATGCGGTCCTGCTTGGCCCGGACGATGCCCTCCAGCACCGGGTCCACGGCCTCCAGGTGGCTCGGGTTCGACGCCAGGCTGACCGACACCGTCGAGCCGTCCGGCGCCTTGAACGTCCCCTCCGCGCCGAGGTGGTACTTCACGTCGCCGGAGCCCTGCGTGGTCGAGCTGTCGAGGTCGCCGTCGAACTCGCGGAAGATCTGGCCGTACGACTTGCCGACGATGTTCGCGAGGACGTTGAGGCGGCCGCGGTGCGGCATGCCGATCGCGACCTCGTCCAGCCCCTCCGTCGCCGCCTCGCCGAGGACCGCGTCGAGCAGCGGGATGACGCTCTCGCCGCCTTCCAGCGAGAACCGCTTGTGGCCGACGTACTTGGTCTGCAGGAAGTTCTCGAACGCCTCCGCGGCGTTGAGGCGTTCCAGGATGCGCAGCTGCTCCTCGCGATCCATCTGCTCGTGCGGGACCTCGACGCGTTCCTGGATCCACTGCCGCTGCACCGGGTCCTGGATGTGCATGTACTCGATGCCGACGGTGCGGCAGTACGAGTCACGCAGGACGCCGAGGACATCGCGCAGCCTCATCGTCTGCTGGCCGGCGAAGCCGCCCGTCGGGAACTCGCGGTCGAGGTCCCACAGCGTGAGGCCGTGGTTGAGGATGTCGAGGTCGGCGTGGCTGCGGCTGCGGTAGTTCAGCGGGTCCACGTCGGCCATCAGGTGGCCGCGCACGCGGTACGCGTGGATCAGCTCGACGACGCGGGCGGGCTTCTCGACCTGGCCATCGCGGGTGGTGATGTCGCGGACCCAGCGCACCGGCTCGTACGGGATGCGCAGGCTGTAGAAGATCTGCTCGTAGAAGCCCTCCTCGCCGAGCAGGAGGTTGTTGAGCAGCCGCAGGAAGTCGCCGCTCTGCGCGCCCTGGATGATCCGGTGGTCGTACGTGCTGGTCAGCGTGATGACCTTGCTGACCGCCATCTCGGCGAGCGTCTGCGGCGACGCGCCCTGGTACTCGGCCGGGTACTCCATCGCGCCGACGCCGACGATCGCGCCCTGCCCGGCCATCAGCCGCGGCACCGAGTGGACGGTGCCGATGGTGCCCGGGTTGGTGAGGCTGATCGTGGTGCCGGCGAAGTCGTCGGCGGTGAGCTTGTTGTTGCGTGCCCGGCGCACGATGTCCTCGTATGCCGCCCAGAACGCCGCGAAGTCCATCGTCTCGGCGTTCTTCACGCTCGGCACGACGAGCTGGCGGCTGCCGTCCTCCTTCTGGAGGTCGATCGCGAGGCCGAGGTTGACGTGCTCGGGCGTCACCAGCGTCGGCTTGCCGTCGGGGCCGGCCGTGAAGCCGTTGTTCATCTCCGGCATCGCCTTGCAGGCCTGCACGACGGCGTAGCCGATGAGGTGCGTGAACGACACCTTGCCGCCGCGGTTGCGCGCCAGGTGCCGGTTGACGACCGTGCGGTTGTCCTCCAGCAGCTTCGCCGGGATGGCGCGGACGCTGGTCGCGGTCGGGACCTGGAGGGAGGCCTCCATGTTCTGCACGACGCGCGCGGCGGCGCCCTTGAGGACGGTGCCGGCGGGGGCGCCGTTCTGGTCCGCCTTGGGGGCGGCCGCCTTCGGCGTCGCGGGCGCGGCCGGCGCCGGCTTCGGCGGGTCGATCCGCCCGCCGGCCCGCTCGGTCGCGACGGCGGCCTCGGTCGCCTCCGGCAGCGGCTCGGTCCGCTCGGCCGCCGGCGACTCGCCGGGCTGGTAGTCGGCGAAGAAGTCCCACCAGGCACGGTCGACGGAGTTCGGGTCGGCCAGGTACTGCTGGTAGATCTCGTCGACGAGCCAGATGTTCGTGCCGAAGTCGGCGGCGAGGCGGTCGGACTGGGCAGACAAGTGGGACGCCCCCTGCGGCGGGTCGGTTCGCGTGTCGTCCCAGGTTACGCCGGGTGATCGGCCGCCGC
Organism: Frankiaceae bacterium; assembly: GCA_035536815.1. GTDB lineage: Bacteria > Actinomycetota > Actinomycetes > BP-191 > BP-191 > BP-191. The sequence continues at coordinate 27,840 of DATLNJ010000034.1, read as the reverse complement.
GAAAGCGCGCGCGGGGGAGGGAAGCCTGCGGCGCGTCGCGGCGTTGCAGGAAGGCAACGGGGGTCTTCGCCATGAACGCGCCGGGTCGTCAACGGGTCGCGGGCGGGCCGCCGTCCCACCCTGCACCCTGTCGATTTCGAGGAGATCGTTCATGTCCATGTCCCGAGGGCGGCTCGGCGTCGCCGCCGCCGCCGTCACCGTCGTAGCCGTGGGGTCGGTGGTGATGGTCACGTCCGCCGCCGTCGGCGACATCGCCTGCTCCGACCACGTCGCGCCGCGGCTCGGCAAGGCCCTGCGCACCGTGTCCGCCCCGCACGCGGGCGGCCGCGAGACCACCAGGTTCCACGCGGGCGGCGCGTACCACGTCGCGCGCTGCGACGCGGACGGCCGGCTGGTCGAGAGCCAGACCGTCGCGCCGATCGCCGTGCCCGGCGGGTCCGCCCTGCTCCCGGTGAACGTCGTGTCCCGCCAGCCCGACGGCGGGTACCGCGTGGTCGCGCCGACCTACGCCAACCCGGCCGACCCGGCGTTCGTCCGGGCCTGGCGGACCGGCCGCGATGCGATCCTCGCGTCGACCTTCGCCCCGACGGAGGTGGCCCGATGAGGCTGCGACCCATGCTCCGCGCCCTCACCGTGGCGGCCGTCGCGCTCGGCGGGCTCACGCTGCCGGGCACCGCGCACGCCGGTGAGTGCCAGGAGGTCTACGGCCAGGCGCTCGGCTACGGCCGCTCGCGCTGGCGCACGTCGTACATGGCGATGGCGCTGAACGACTCGACGTTCCCCTCGGGTGGCGCCGGTGGCGCGATCCGCGCGCGGCTGAACGACGCGGCGCGCTCGTGGCGGGACTCGCTGAACGTCTGCGGCATGTCCGACACGCTCGCCGCCGAGCCGCTCATCAACCCGTTCGCGACGACCGCGACGTTCAACCCGTACCGCAACGACGGCACCAGCGTCGTCGACTTCGGCTGGGTGGACCTCAACGGCTGCCCGCACGGGGCCACGCTGGCCTGCGCGATCTCGTTCACCGACTCCGACGGGTACTTCAACGACAGCAACATCAGGTTCGAGAGCTACGCCGGCTTCAACTGGTGGGGCGGCTCGGACGGCAACGGCCAGGGCAACGCGTACAGCACGTACGTGCCGTCCGGGTGGTACGACATCTGGGGCGTCGGGGCGCACGAGATCGGGCACGCGCTCGGCATCGACCACGCGCCGTACGACAACCCGCACGCGACCATGCGGCCGCAGTTCTGCCCGGGCATGGGCTGGGCCGGGTGCACGAACGACCCGCGCCAGTCCGCGCAGGAGTCGAGCGCGACCGCGCGCACGCTCGCGCCCAGCGACATCTACGTGATGCGCGCGCTGTACGCGAACCCGCTCGGCTGATCCACCGCACGCGACGGGCCGGCCTCCCTCGGGGGCCGGCCCGTCGTCACGCCCGGGCGACCGTGAACGACACGTACTGCGTCAGCACCAGCGACCCGTCCGGCCTGACCTCCTCGGCGAGCAGGTCGAAGCACTCGCGCTTGAGGTCGTCGAGCCGGTCGGCGGGCACGTTCTCGAGCGCGGCGCGCTGACCCTGCGACCAGACGAACGACCACCAGTGCTCGCGGTCGCGGAACGTCGTGCGGAACGGCTCGACCACCGACCGCGCGGTCGTGAAGCCGGCGTCGCGCAGGGTCGCCTCCAGGCGGTCGTTCGACGCGAACGGGGTATCCGCACCGTGCCCAGGGCGCGGGCCGGGCAGGTTCCGCATGACGGCACCGGCCGCGCGCACCCACGCGCTCGGCGGCTGCTCGGGGAACCGGCTGATGCCGAGCCGGCCGTCGTCGCGCAGCAGCGCGCGGTACCGGCGCATCGCGGCGACCGGGTCGGGCAGGAAGAAGATCGCGAACGCCGACAGCACCGCGTCGAGCACCGTTCCGGCCGGCAGGTCCGGCTGCTCGGCGTCGCCGACGCGGACGGTGACGTTGCCCAGCCCCCTGGCTTCGGCCTCCTCGGCGGTGCGCTGCACCATGCCGGGCGCGAGGTCGATCGCGTGGACGGCACCGTCCGGCCCGACGGCCTCGGCCGCGGGGAACGTCGCCGCGCCGCGACCGCACCCGGCGTCGAGCACCCGCTCGCCGGGCCGCAGGTCGACCAGGTCGACGAGCCGGCGTCCGAACGGCGTGAAGTACTCGATCCCGATGCTGTCGTACGTCTCCGCCGCGCGGTCGAAGACGCCGGCGATCCCCGCCTTCGTCTCTCCGGGAGTGGGCATGGCGTCACAGCGTAGGGCGTGGACGAGAATCGCCCGATGACGCGCGTGCTGATCGCCACGACCGCCGGCCTCGGCCACCTGCTCCCGCTGCTGCGGCTCGGCCGCGCGTTGCGGGCGCACGGCGCCGAGGTGCACTGGGTCGTAGGGCCTTCGCGGTGCGCGATGCTGGCCGCCGAGGGTTTCGACGTGACGCCAGGCGGGCTGGACGAGCGCCCGCGGTTCGCGGAGTACCTGCGCCGCCATCCGGAGGCGGCCGCGATCTCCGGGCCCGAGAAGCGCAGGCACGGGTTCGCGCACATGTTCGGTGGCGTCGCGGCGCCCGCGATGGCGCCCGACCTGCTCGCGGCGGCGGAGGAGTGGCGGCCGGACGTCGTCGTGCGCGACGCGGCCGAGCTGTCGGCGCCGCTCGTGGCCGCGCGGCTGGGGGTGCCGTGCGTGGTGCACGCGTTCGGCGTGCCGATCCCGTGGGACGTTGCCACCGCCGTCGAGCCGGTGCTCGCGCCGCTCTGGGCGGAGTACGGGGTCCCCGCGCGCCCCCCGGCCGAGTACGACGTCCTCTACCTGGACATCTGCCCGCCGCTGCTGGACAACGGGCAGGCGCCGCCGATCCCGCGCCGGTACGTGCGGCCGGCCGAGGCCGTGCCCGCGGTGCCGCGCGACCGGCCGCTGGTGTACGTGACGTTCGGCACGGTGTTCAACACGCCCGACCGGCTCCGCGCGGTCGTCCTGGAGTCCGCCGCCGCGGACGTCGACGTGCTCGTCACGATCGGCGCCGACGGCGACCCCGCGGCGCTGGGCGACCTGCCGCCCAACGTCTCCGTCGAGGGGTTCGTACCCCAGGCCGAGGTGCTGCCGCGGTGCTCGGTCGTCGTCTCGCACGGCGGGTCGGGAACGACGTTCGCGGCGCTGGCGCACGGCGTGCCGAACGTGCTGCTGCCGCAGGGCGCCGACCAGTTCGAGAACGCCGACCGGGCGGCCGCGGCGGGCGCGGCGGTGGCGTTCGCGGCCGGGCCGCCGCCGCCCGGTGCGATCACGGCCGCAATCCGCCGCGTGCTGGAGGAGCCGTCGTACGCGGCGGGGGCGGCGCGGGTCGCGGCCGGCATCGCCGCGATGCCGGGACCCGACGAGGCGGCCGCCGCCGTGGCGGCGCTGCGTTAGAGGCCGAGCGAGCGGGCGATGACGAGCTGCTGCACCTCGCTGGCGCCCTCGACGACCCGCAGCATCCGCAGGTGCCGCAGCACGCGTTCGACCGGCCCCTCCTTGAGCAGCCCCATCCCGCCGAACACCTGGAGGCAGCGGTCGGCGACGGCGTACGCGCGCTCGGTGTCGTAGTACTTCACGATCGACGCGTCCAGCATCGACTGGTCGCCCTGGTCCACCGCCCACGCCAGGTGGTACGTCAGCCAGCGCATCGCCTCGATCTCGGCCTTGCTCTCGGCCAGCGGGAACGACACCCCCTGGAACTTGCCGAGCGGCTTGCCGAACGCCGTCCGCGCCTTCGCGTGCTCGACCGCCGCGGTTAGGCACCACTCGGCCAGGCCGAGGCACTGCGCGCCGATGAACGCGCGCCCGGCGTTGAGGAACTTCATCGCGGCGAAGAAGCCCAGGCCGACCTCGCCGACGACGTGGTCGGCGGGCACCCGCGCCCCGTCCAGCACCAGCTCCGAAGGGTGCGTGTCGGCGATCGTGAGCTGCTTCTTGCCCGGCTCCCACTGGTCGCGGGGCACGACGAACGCCGTGATGCCGCCCGCGGCCCGCTTCTCCGGGTCGTTGACCGCGAACACGATCGCGAAGTCGGCGTGGTCGGCGTTGGTGATGTAGTGCTTGCGGCCGGTGAGCAGCCAGTCCTCACCGTCACGCACCGCGCGGGTCTTGATGGCCTGCGCGTCGCTGCCGGCCTCCGGCTCGGTCAGGGCGAAGCACATCGTCTGCTCGCCGCGCACCAGCGGCGTGAGGTAGCGGTCCCACAGGTGGCGGGGGAGATCGAGCAGCAACGGCGTCGGCGCCTCCGGGTTCGGCGGCCCGACCGCGAACATCGCCAGCCGCATCCCGGACGCCGCCGCGTCCTCTACGAGGAACGTCATGCCGAGCGTGGAGAGCCCCCAGCCGCCGACCTCCTCGGGCAGGTGGGCGGCGTAGAAGCCCTCGTGGCAGGACCGCCGCTTGACGGCCAGCGCGGCGTCCCGCAGGTCGGGATCGTCCAACCGCCCCGCGTGGAACGCCTCGGCGTGCCGCTCCTCCAGCGGGCGCACCTCGCGGTCGAGGAACGCCGCGAACGACCGCCGCAGCGCGACGAGCTCCTCGGGGATCGCGAAGTCCATGCGGCCGATCGTAGGGGCGCGCCTGCCGCGGGTGGGCACCCCCGGCCATCCGCGAGCTTCCAGTGCGGTGCGGCCACTGCTCGTGCTCGCCGGCACTGGAAGTTCGGCGCGGGCGGCCGTCCGCGAGCGTCAGCCGGCGCGTACGCAGCTCGGCGTGCCGGCCCGGTAGTACGCCATCCGCCCCCACGCCTGGTCCACGCCGAGGCCGACGTCGCCGGTGATCTCGACCTCGACCGGCAGCATCTCGTGCGCGGGCTGCGCGGAGTAGCCGTTGGCCCGGTAGGTGAACGCCGCGAGGTGCACCAGCGGCGTCTTCCGGCCGATCGGCGCGTGCGGCGCGAACACCGACAGCGGCGCGGTCATCCGGATCTCCTTCTTCGCCACGTCCACGACGCCGACCGCCGAGCCGATGCCGGTGGCCGCGCGGGCGCCCGACTCGTTCTCCTCCAGGCGCGTCTCGCTGATGAACACCGAGAACGAGTTGCCGCCGGGCAGCAGCGAGCCCATGACGATGAAGTTCTTCTCGACGGCGGTGAAGTCGAACTCGTACACGCGCCCCTGCGGGTTCGCCGGGTCGGCGGCGGTCAGCGCGGCGAGGCGCAGCACGACGGTGAGGTTCTTCGCGCCGGTCGCGACGTCGGCTGAGGTGATGTCGAGCTGCCGGTCGAGGTCGGCGTCCGGCATCGGCGAGTCGGTGTCGCCCACAGCGTCGCGGACCAGCCGGCACGCCTTGGCCGGCGGGGCGGCGTCGGCGGGCGCGACGAGGACGCCGCCGGCGAGGGCGGCCGCGACCGCGAGGGCTCGGACCATGCGTGCAGACTTCACCGCCGGACGGCCATGTCCTCCAGCACGCGGCGGGCGGCGTTGTGGCCGGCCGCGCCGATGACCGAGCCGGCCGGGTGGCAGCCGGCGCTGCACGCGTACAGGCCGTCGAGGCCCGTGGCGTACGGCATCCGGTCGGCGAACGCCACGGCGTTGTCGACGTGGTGGATGTGGCCGCCGGTGATGCCGAAGTGGCGTTCGATGCCGGCCGGCCAGAGCGGGAACGTGTCGGCCACGAGGTCGCTCGTCCCCGGCGCGAACCGGTCGCAGATCGCGAGCAGGTGGGCGACGTAGCCGTCGTCCTCGACGCCGTACGGCACCGACTGCACGAACAGCGCCGCGCTGTGGTGGCCTGCCTCGTCGCGCAGCGACGGGTCCACGGTCGTGTGGACGTACCACTCGATCGTCGGGAAGTCCGGCAGCCGCCCGGCGAGCACGTCCGCCCACTGCGCGCGTACCGCGTCGAGCCCACCGTCGGGGAGCAGGTGGATGGTCGCGCCGAACGGGCTCGGCGCCCCGTCCGGCAGGCAGGCGAACCGGGGGAGCGAGCGCAGCGCGAGGTTGACCTTGAGCGTCGAGCCCGGGAGCCGGACCGCGTCCATCCGCTCCCGCAGCGGCGCAGGGAACGCTTCGCCGGCGAGCTCCATCAGCCGGTACGGGTCGCAGCCGCCGACGACGACCGGCGCCCGCACCTCCTCGCCGGAGGCGAGCGCGACGCCGGCGACGGCGCCGTTCTCGACGACGACCCGCGCTACGGCAGTGCCGGTCCTGACGTCCGCGCCGGCCGCGCGAGCGGCGCCGGCCAGCGTGGCGGTCACGGTGCCCATGCCGCCGCGCACGATCATCCAGGTGCCGGCCGCGTCGGGGAGCCGGCACATGTTGTGCACCAGGAAGTTGTGGCCCGAGCCCGGCGTGTCCGGGCCGGCGTGCAGGCCGGAGAGTCCGTCGGTGACGGCGTACATCGCGACGACGAGGTCCGACTCGAAGCCGAACCGCGCGAGGTAGCCGGCGACCGAGCCGCGGCACAGCGCGACGAACGTCTCGCGCAGCGCCGCGCGCACGTAGCGTTCGGCCACGTCCTCGACGCTGCCCACCTCGGCCAGCCAGGCCGGCGCCAGGTCCTCCCGCAACGCCGCCAGCTCGGCCTGCAGCGCCTCGTCCGCGCGCCAGTCGGCGGGGGAGAAGAACGCCTCGTAGTTGCGGCGTACGGCCGCGCGGTCGGACCCCATCAGCAAATACGACGACCCCGTCGTCGGCAGGAAGTAGTGCGGGTCGCGGCGCAGCAGCGGCAGGTCGATCCCGAGCGTCGCGACCAGCTCCGGCGGCATCAGCCCCAGCAGGTACGCGCCGGTGCTCTGCCGCAGCCCGGGCACGTTCGGGAACGGCCGCTCGGTCTTGGCCGCGCCACCCACGACATCGGCCGCCTCGCAGACGACGACGGACAGGCCGGCGCGGGCGAGCAGCGTCGCGGCGACGAGCGCGTTGTGCCCGGCGCCGACCACGACGACGTCGGTCATCGCCGCTCCTTCCGCCACACCAGCCGCAGGCCGGACCACGTCTCGTCCACCGCGCACACCTTGTTGTCCACGAGGCCGAGCGGCAAGGCGACCTCCCGTACGACGTCCTCCGTGACGTCGGTCGCGACGCCGGACGCCCGTTTCGGCCAGACGACCCAGAGCCCTCCGGCCGGGAACACCGCCCGCCCCAGCCCGGCCACCCGCCGTGCCAGCTCGCCCCGCGCGGTCGCGAAGAAGACGACGACGTCCGCGCGCAGCGGGCCGCGCCGGCGGACGCGGGCGCCCTCCGGCAGCGGCTCCAGCAGCGCCTCGAACGACTCCGGCGCGGCGACCAGCCGGACGTCCGACGCGGGCTTGATGCCGAGCTTGGTGGCGAGCGGGGTGCCCGAGTAGCCGGCCGTCACGCCGGGCGCCGGAGCAGGTAGAGGACGTGCGGGAGCCCGGCGTGGATCACGTCGCCGGCGTAGGTCATGCCGAGGCGTTCCATGACGGCGCGGGAGCGGGCGTTGCCGGGCAGCGTCGTCGCCGCGATCTCGTCGAGGCCGAGCGTGCCGAAGCCGTACGCGATCGCGCCGCGGGCCGCCTCGGTGGCGTAGCCGTTGCCCCAGTGGTCCGGGTGCAGCCGCCAGCCGAGGTCGACGTGCGGCAGGTCGTCGAACGGCTTGAACACCTGCACCCCGACGAGCGCGCCCGTCTCGCGCAGCGTGATCGCGAACCAGCCGAAGCCGTCGCGGCGCACCGCGCGCCAGCGTTCCAGGCGGGCCAGCTCGTCGGCGACGCCGGTGGACAGCGTGCGGTCCAGCCAGCGCATGACCTCGTCGCGGCGGTGCATCTCGTACAGCGCGGGCGCGTCGTCGTCGGTGAGGTCGCGCACGACGAGGCGTTCGGTCTCGAACAGCATGCGCGTAGCCTCTCGCGTCGTGGCCGACATCCCCGCCTCCGTCGCCGACCTGCTGGCGACCAGCCCGCTCGGGCACCTCGTCACCGTCAACGCCGACGGCTCGCCGCAGGTGAGCATCGTCTGGGTCGGCGTCGAGGACGGCGAGCTGGTGATCGGGTCGATCGGCGCGCGGCAGAAGCTGCGCAACGTCGAGCGGGACCCGCGGGTGGTCGTGTCGTTCGAGGGGCCGGGCAGCAACGACATCGGGCTGCGCGAGCACCTGATCGTGCACGGCCGCGGCCGGGTCACCGAGGGCGGCGCGCCGGAGCTGCTGCAGCGGCTGGCGTACGGCTACGTCGGGCCCGGCGTGACGTTCCCGCCGTTCCCGGACCCGCCGCCCGGCTACGTGCTGCGGATCGCGCCGGAGCGCTACGGCGGCGTCGGGCCCTGGGCTTCGTAACGGTGGCGTAGCGGCCACTTGACGTTCGAACGTATGTTCGAACACCATGTGAGGCATGCCCGCCGCCGTCGAGGATCTCCGCGAACGGCTCGCTCCGCCACCCGGAGCGTTCGCCCCGGTCGAGCCGCTGCCCGTGCCGCCGCCGCTGGACGGGTTGTTCCCGCGCGGCGGGCTCTCGCGCGGCAGCGTGGTCGCGGTCGAGGGCTCCGTCTGGCTGGCGCTGGCGCTCGCCGCCGGGGCCAGCGCGGCCGGGTCGTGGTGCGCGGTCGTCGGGCTGCCGACGCTCGGCGCGGCCGCCGCCGAGGAGGTCGGCATCGACCTCGAACGCCTCGTGCTCGTCCCCTCGCCGGGGCAGCAGTGGGCGACGACGGTGGCGGCGTTGCTGGACGGCTTCGACGTCGTGATCGTGCGGCCGACCGCGCAGCTCAAGGCGGGGGAGGCGCGCCGGCTGGCTGCGCGGGCCCGCGAACGCCGCGGCGTCATCGTGGCGATCGGGTCGTGGCCGGACGCCGTGGACACCCGGCTGCGGGTCGTGGACGCCGAGTGGGCCGGGCTGCACGCCGGCTACGGCCGGATCGCCGCCCGCCTCGCGAACATCGCGGCGCAGGGCCGCGGCGCCGCCGCCCGCGAACGCCGCGTCGCCGCGACGCTGCCCGAGCTCGGCCCGGTGCCGTTGCGCCGCCCCGCCGTCGCCACGGCATGAGCGCGGCCGCCGGCATGAGCGCCGCGCCGCCCCCGGCCGCGCCATGAGCGCCGTCCGCACCCTCACCGTCTGGTGCCCGGACTGGCCGCTCGCGGCGGCGGCGATCCCGCCGGACGTGGCCGCCGCGGTGTTCGACGGCGAGGAGGTCGTCGCGTGCACGGCGGCCGCGCGCGCCGACGGCGTCCGCCGCGGCCTGCGCCGCCGCGAGGCGCTGCGCCGCAGCCCGACGCTCCGGGTGCTGCCCCGCGACGAGCAGGGCGAGGCGCGGGCGTTCGAGCCGGTGGCGGCGGCGCTGGAGGACCTGTGCCCGCGCATCGAGGTGGTCCGGCCGGGCACCGCCGTGTTCGGCACCAAAGGGCCGTCGCGGTACTTCGGAGGCGACGCCGCGCTGGCCGGGCTGGCCGCCGGGCAGGTGGACGACATCGTGGCGGCGCTGCCCGGCGTCGTGCCGCAGGCGCCCTGCCAGGTGGGCGTGGCGGACGGCATCTTCGCCGCCCGGCTGGCGGCGCGGGAGAGCGGGATCGTGCCGGCCGGGTCGAGCGCGGCGTTCCTCGCGCCGTACCCGATCGCGCTGCTCGACCGGCCTGACCTGGTCGACCTGCTGGTCCGGCTCGGGATCAAGACGATGGGAGCGTTCGCGGCGCTGCCGGCGTCGAGCGTGGCGTCGCGGTTCGGCGCCGACGGGCTGCTCGCGCACCGGCTGGCCCGCGGCCTGGACGAGCGGCCGCTGTCCGCGCGCGTTCCGGTCCCGAACCTTGCGGTGCAGACCGAGCTGGACCCGCCGGCCGAGCAGGTCGAGCCGCTGGCGTTCGTCGCCAAGACGCTGGCGGACACGTTGCGCGACGCCCTGGAGGAGCGCGGGCTGGTCTGCACCCGCGTGCTGGTCGAGGCGGAGTCGGAGAACGGCGAGCGGCGCGGCCGGCTGTGGCGGCACAACGGCGTCCTCGGCGCCGCCGCGATCGCGCAGCGGGTCCGCTGGCAGCTGGCCGGCTGGCTGGACGGCCCGGCGCGGGACCGGCCGACGGCGGGGATCACGCTGCTGCGGCTCGTTCCCGACGAGGTGCACCGCGACTCCGGGCACCAGCTGCCGCTGTGGGGCGGCCCCACCGACGCCGACGAACGCGCCTCCGCCGTCCTCGCCCGGCTGCAGGGCCTGCTCGGGTTCGAGGCGGTACGCGTCGCCGTGCCGGCCGGCGGGCGGGCGCCCGCCGAGACCGTGCGGCTGGTGCCGTGGGGCGAGCCGCGCGGGAAGGCGTACGACGGCACCCCGCCGTGGCCGGGCCGGCTGCCCGCGCCGTCGCCGTCGCTGGTGTTCGCCGACCCGATCCCGGCGACCGTGGTGGACCGGTCCGGCAACGACGTCGCGGTGGACGATCGCGGCGCGCTGTCCGCGCCGCCGGCCCGCGTGTCGGTCGTGCGCGGCGGCGCCGCGAACGTCGTCGACTGGGCCGGCCCCTGGCCGGTGGACGAGCGCTGGTGGGACCCGGCGGCGGCCCGGTCCTGCGCCCGTGTGCAGGTCGTCACCGACGACGGCGCCGCCCGTCTCCTGGCCCGCACCCTCGACCTGTGGTGGGTCGAGGCGGCGTACGACTGATGGGCTTCGACAACCCGCCCATGCCGTGGGCGGAGCTGGAACGCCGCCTCTCCGACCGGCCCGACGGCGCCGACGGCGGCGACAGCCCGGCCTGGTCGCGCAAGCGGGAGCCGTACGTCCCCCCGGTCACGCGGGTGCCCGGCACGACGCCGTACGCCGAGCTGCACTGCCACTCGAACTTCTCGTTCCTCGACGGCGCATCCTCGCCGGAGGAGCTGGCCGAGGAGGCCGCCCGGCTCGGCCTCGAAGCGCTGGCGCTGACCGACCACGACGGGTTCTACGGCGTTGTCCGCTTCGCCGAGGCGGCGCGGGCGGTCGGCCTGCCGACGGTGTTCGGCGCGGAGCTGTCGCTCGGCCTCGGCCGGCCGCAGAACGGCGTGCCCGACCCGGAGGGCACCCACCTGCTCGTCCTGGCCCGCGGCCTGGACGGCTACGCCGCTCTCGCCCGCGCCATCAGCGAGGCGCAGCTGGCCGGCGCCGAGAAGGGCCGGCCGGTCTACGACTGGGACCGACTCGCCGAGCTGCACGGCTCGGGCGGCGGCGCGGGTCGTTGGCAGGTCCTCACCGGCTGCCGCAAGGGCGCGGTGCCGCGCGCGCTCGCCACCGGCGGCCGCGACGCCGCCGCGCGCGAGCTGATCCGGCTGGTGGAGGCGTTCGGGCCGGACAACGTCGCCGTCGAGCTGTGGGACCGCGCCGGCCCGCTCGACACCGAGCGCAACGACGCCCTCGCCGAGCTGGCCCGCCGGTTCGGGCTGCCCTGCGTGGCGACCAACAACGTCCACCACGCCACCCCGGCCGGCCACCGGCTCGCCACCGTCGTCGCGGCCGTCCGCGCCCGGCGTTCGCTGGACGAGGCGGACGGGTGGCTGCCGGCCGGCGGCGCCGCGCACCTGCGCTCAGGCGAGGAGCAGGCCCGCCGCTTCGCCCGCTGGCCCGGCGCGGTCGAGCGCTCCGTCGCCATCGCCCGCGAGTGCGCGTTCGACCTGGCGCTGGTCGCCCCGAGGCTGCCGGACTGCGACGTCCCCGAGGGGCACACGGAGATGTCGTGGCTGCGCGAGCTGACCATGCGCGGGGCGGTGCGGCCGTACGGCACCCGCGACGCGGAGACCGCGCCCGGCGCGTACGCGACGCTGGACAAGGAGCTGGCGGTCGTCGAGGAGATGGGCTTCGCCGGCTACTTCCTCATCGTCAGGGACATCGTGGAGTTCTGCCGGCGGGAGGACATCTTCTGCCAGGGCCGCGGCTCGGCCGCGAACAGTGCGGTCTGCTACGTCCTCGGCATCACCGCCGTGGACGCCGTTCGGCTCAAGCTGCTGTTCGAGCGCTTCCTGTCGCCGCACCGCGACGGCCCGCCGGACATCGACCTCGACATCGAGAACGGCCGCCGCGAGGAGGTCATCCAGTACGTCTACAACCGCTACGGCCGGGACCGCGCCGCCCAGGTCTGCAACGTCATCACCTACCGCTCGCGCTCGGCGGTGCGCGAGGTGGGGCGCGCGTTCGGCTTCCCCGAGGGGCGGCTGGACGTGTGGAGCAAGCAGCTCGACCACTGGGGCCGGCTGCCGGAGCTCCGGGAGCAGCACGACAACGACGTGCCGGCGCCGGTGCTGGAGCAGGCGATGGCGTTGCAGCAGGCGCCGCGGCACCTCGGCATCCACTCCGGCGGCATGGTCGTCTGCGACCGGCCGATCCTCGAGGTCTGTCCGGTGGAGTGGGCGCGGATGCCGGGCCGGACCGTGCTGCAGTGGGACAAGGACGACTGCGCGGCGACCGGGCTGGTGAAGTTCGACCTGCTCGGGCTCGGGATGCTCACGGCGCTGCACAAGACGTTCGACCTGCTACGGGCGCACCACGGCGTCGACCTGGACCTCGCGTCGATCCCGCAGGAGGACCCCGAGGTCTACGAGATGCTCAGCCGCGCCGACTCGGTCGGCGTGTTCCAGGTCGAGTCGCGGGCGCAGATGGCGACGTTGCCGCGGCTGCGGCCGAAGGAGTTCTTCGACCTCGTCATCGAGGTGGCGCTGATCCGGCCCGGGCCGATCCAGGGTGGCAGCGTGCACCCGTACATCCGCCGCCGGCACGGCAAGGAGCCGGTGACGTACCTGCACCCGCTGATGAAGCCGGCGCTGGAGAAGACCCTGGGGGTGCCCCTCTTTCAGGAGCAGCTCATGCAGATCGCGGTGGACGTGGCGGGCTTCTCGCCCGCCGACGCCGACGAGCTGCGGATGGCGATGGGCGCGAAACGCTCCAAGGCCCGCATGGAACGCCTCCGCCAACGGCTCATGGAGGGGATGGCCGAGCGTGGCGTGAGCCCCGATATCGCCGAGCAGATCTACGCCAAGCTGGTGGCGTTCGCGAACTACGGCTTCCCAGAATCGCATTCGGTTTCTTTCGCGTACCTCGTCTATGCCAGCGCGTGGCTCAAGCTGCGCTACCCGGCGGCGTTTCTGGCGGCGTTGCTGAACTCCCAGCCGATGGGCTTCTACTCGCCGCAGTCGCTGGTCGCGGACGCGCAGCGGCACGGCGTCGTCGTGCGCGGCGTGGACGTCAACGCCTCCCGCGCCGACGCCGACATCGAGCCGGACGGCGCCGTGCGGCTCGGGCTGTCGTACGTACGCTCGCTGTCGGCCGCTGTCGCGGCCCGGATCGAGGCGGGGCGGCCGTACGCCTCGATGGCCGACCTGGTCCGGCGGGTGCCGCTCCCGGCCGCCCAGCTGGAAGCGCTGGCGACGGCGGGCGCGTTCGGCTGCTTCGGGCTGGACCGCCGGGCCGCGCTGTGGGCCGCGGGGGCGGTGGCGACGGCCACCGCCGACCGGCTGGACGCCGTCGTCGGCGCCGACGCGCCGCCGCTGCCGGCCATGACGGCGTTGGAGGAGACCATTGCCGACGTCTGGGCGACCGGGGTGGCCGCGGAACGCCACGTGGTGTCGTTCGTGCGGCCGTACCTGGACGAAGCGGGCGCCGTGACCGCCGCGCGGCTGCGCGCGTTGCCGGACAAGACCCGCGTGTGGGTGGGCGGCGCGGTGATCCACCGCCAGCGCCCCGCGACGGCCGGCGGGACGACGTTCGTGAACCTCGAGGACGAGACCGGGCACATCAACGTCATCTGCTCGCCGGGCGTCTGGCGGCGGTTCCGGCGGGTGGCGACCAGCGCCCCCGGCCTGCTGGTGCGGGGGCGGCTGGAGAACGTCGAGGGCGTCGCCAACGTCGTCGCGGACCGGATCGAGCCCCTGTCGCTGGCGGTCGCGACCGCGTCGAGGGACTTCCACTGACCCCGTGTCAAATTTTCCGTCGCCGGGGTGTCCCGATCGGGTGTCCTCGTCCGTACTTCATGTGGACGCCGACTGGGGGCCCCGTCAGGGACCCCTACCCCCCGCTCGGTCCTCCACCGGAGTTTCCGATTCGGTCCCCCTACAGCCGGATCGGCGCGCGCCGGCCGGGGAGCCCGCTCCCCGGCCGGTCCGCTCGCATTCCCGGGATCGCCCGGGGCGCCGCGCAATGCAGTCGGCTCGTTACGTACGCCGCCGGCCGATCGTTTGTGCAGGTGTCCTAGGGGAATCCGGCCCCCTGCATGTCCCCGTTTCCGGTACGACCCCGTACGTCCTGTGCCAGGCTCTCCATCGTTCCCAGCGACCAAGGTGGCCTTGATGCTTCGTAGGGTTCTGCTATGCACCGCTGCGATCGGTGCCGCACTCGTAATGCCCGCCGCCGAGGCGGAGGACCCGCCGCTGATGTGCGCGAAGGTGTGGGTTTCCGGCGCCGCGAACGTCCCGCTGGGCCGTTGCTTCCCCAGCGACTACGCCACGCACTGCGAGGTTCTCAAGTTCGGCAACGACGACCCGGTGACGGTCGGCGTCGCGGTCTGTGTTCCGATCCCGACCCGCGACTAGCGCACCCACGAAGAAGCGCGGGACCTCAGCGGTCCCGCGCTTCTTTGCGTCACGTGCCGTGCGGCGTCAGTCGTTCTCGTAGTCGCACTCCACCTCATGCAGCGAGCACACCACGCCCGTCTCACCCTGGTTGTACGCCTCACGCTCGACCTGGACGGTGTACACCGGCGTCGTGATCCGGATCTTCTGCTTGTCGCGGTAGCCGGGCTTCATGATGTCCGGGACCGGGACGGGCGGCAGGTCGGCGGGCGCCAGGCCGGCACCCGCCGTACCGGGGGGCGCGGGACGCGCGGCGGAACGGCTGGCGCGCTCGGGGGCGACCTTGACGGCGACGGGAGCCCGGCGGACAGCCGCGTCCTCGGGGCTGGAGACCGCGACCGGCGCGACGAGGCGCGGCGAGAGGTCCACGGCCGGTCCGGCCTGCACGCCGACGCCGATCGCCAGGGTGCCGGCGGCGAGCGCGGCGAGGGCGGTCGACGCCGAGGTCGCGGGCGCCGCCTTCCACGCGCGGCGGCCGAGGCCGCGGAACCAGAACGCCACCGAGCCGAACGACGCCCCGCCCAGCGCGCGGAACTCCGCCGCGAACCGGGAGCGGGCCCGCTGCAGGGCCTTGCGGACGGCGTACTCGTTCGAGCCCACCAGGCGGGCGATCGCCGGGCACGGCAGCTCGTCCACCTCGTAGAGGACGAGGATGCGGCGCTGCGTGGCCGGGAGGGACTTCAACGCGCTCCGCACGAGGCGGCGACGCTCGTCCAGCAGGGCGGCCGGCTCGGGGAGAACGGCGTCCTCAGGGAACTCCTCGGCCAGCACCGCGTCGTCGTCGGTGGTGTCGCAGATCCGGCGGGAGCGCGCGATGTCGTGGGCGACGTTGCGGGCCACGCGGATCAGCCAGGCCCAGGTCTCGGCGTCGGACCGGCCGCGGTCGAGGGCGCGGAGCGCGCGGGTGAGCGCCTCCTGCGTGACCTCGTCGGCGTCTCGCGGGCCGAAGTGGTGCGTGACGTAGCGGACCAGCTGCGGCTGGTACTGCTTGTACAGCGCGGCGAACTCGTCGTCGCCCGATCGAGGTGCGGGCTGCGCGGGAATCGGCGCAAGTGCAGCGATCGTCACGGCTTGTGGCCTTCGCGTTACAGGCGCGGGGGACGCGCGCGGATGACTCGAATCGTGGGGCACCAGCGCCCCGTTGACAAGCGATTCGACAACTTGTGTCCCGATCCCGCCCCTTCGGCCGTACTTCTTGAGGGACGTTCGAGCAGAGGAGTCCGATGATGTCGCATGGGGCGGGAGCGTCAGCCACGGCTGTCGCCGAACGCGTTCCTGCGCTCGAGACGGAGCTCGGGGCGCGCTCGTCGAACGCTGTGCAGACCGACGCGGTGCTCGGCCGGCTGTGCCGGGTCGTGCGCGACGTCCTCGGTGTCAGCCGGGCGACGATCCTCGTCTTCGACGGGCCGAACGCGCTGGTCCCGGTCATCTCGGTGGCCCGCGAGGAGCACGACGAGCTCTGGCAGCGGTTCCGTGCCGTCCGGCCGGTCGCCGTCGAGCTGAGCTCCGAGGCGGCCGCCGCGCTGCGCCGCGAGGCGGTCGTCGTGATCCCCGACGCCGGCAAGTCGCCGCTCGTCCCGGCCGACTGGCGGGCGGCGTTCACGCTGACCTCGCTGGCCGCCGTCCCCCTGCACGTCGACGGCCGCCCGTGGGGCGCGCTCGTCGTCGACAACGGGGAGCGCCGTCACGAGTTCGGGCCGAAGGACGTCCGGACGCTCGCCGAGCTGGCCGCGCTCGCCACCACGGCGATCTCGGCCACCGAGTGCGCCGCGGTCGCCGCGGCGGAGGCCGCCCTGCGTACGGCCCTCCGCGAGTCGGCGACGCGGTTGCACTCGACCCTGGACCTGGCCGAGGCGGTGGACGGCGTGGCGCCGTTCCTGCTCGGCGCGAGCGGGTTCGAGCTGATCGGCGCGAGCCTGGCCAAGAGCGGCCTCGCGAAGTCCATGCGCGTGGCGACCACCACCGCGTCCGACCCGGACGCGGTGCGCCAGCTCCGCAACGGCGCCGACCAGGCGGTGTCCTCGGACGGCCGGCTGCTCGTCCCGCTGCGCGGGCTGTCCGGGCTGGTCGGAGTCTTGGTGCTGCGCTCGCACGGCAGCGCCGCGAAGCGCCTCGACCTCGTGCACGAGGTCGCCGACCGGTTCGCCGCGACCATCGAGCAGGTGGCTGCCGCCGACCGCGCGGCCGCCGTGGCCGCCGACACCGAGCACGCCGCGGTGCGGCTCACGGTCGCCCGCCAGGCCATCGGCCGGGCGCTGCGCACGTTCCGCGGCGTCGGCTACGCCAACGGCGGCCCGACGCTGTTCTCGGTCTCCTCGGCCAACCACGCGCGCCGCGCGCTGGAGGACCTCGAGGAGGTCCGCCAGGTGCTGGCCGCGCAGTCGACCAGCCCGGCGCTGGCGACGACGCTCAAGTCGTTGCTCGACTCGGTCCCCGCGCGGACCTACGAGCTGTCCTGGACCACCCACGGCACGCCGCGCGCGGTCGCGCCGGACGCCGAGATCGCGTGCCTGCGGACGGCACTGCGGTTCGCCAACCTCGTCCGCGAGTCGCGCGGCCGGATCCTCGCCGTGCGCCTGTCGTTCACGCCGGACGGCGTCGAGTGCCAGCTCTCGTCGAACGGCCTCCTCCGCGACCCCGCCGCCGTGGCCGGCGAGCACGGCTGCGCCGACCTGGTCGGCCCGTGGGTCCGCGAGATCGGCGGCACCGCCGACTTCGACGCCAACGAGACGTCGTTCAGCGTCCGCCTCAACCTCCCGAGCCTGGCCACCCAGCACCGGGCTCGTACCCGCTAACCCGAACCGAAGGATGCACATGAGGTCTCGTCAGATCGCCGCCGCCGCACTGGTGCTGCCATTGCTCGTCGGAGTCACCACCGCGGAGGCTGCGACGAAGAAGAAGAAGCGCCCGCCGCCCCCGCCGCCGGTGTGCCACCTCGTCGTCGACGGCAAGGACGACGCCAAGGGCACCGGCACCAGCATGGACGGGCAAAACGAGCCGACCCTCGACATCCTCGGCGCCGACATCGCGAGCAACGCCACCACGCTCAACGTCGTCTTCCGGATGGCCGCGGTCGAGGCGACGCCTACCACGGCGCCCGTCGGTCGCGGCTGGGACCTGTCGTTCACGGTCAAGGGCCAGTCGCTCGTCGTCCGGAGTTACGTCAGCCCGTCGGCGACGAAGTGGGCCGACGGCAACGGCACGGGCAAGGTCGACGCGGCGAAGAACGAGGTTCGCGTCATGGTCCCGATCGCCAAGCTGAGCACGCCGTTCAAGCCGGGCGACAAGATCACGGAGATCCGTGCCTCGTCGTGGCGTTACGTCATGAACGACATGTTCGGGAAGGTTGACCACGGCGACGCCGTGAAGCCGTACCTCGCCGGCCAGCGGTCGTGCATCGCGGTGGGCACCGTCTGACGATGCGCAGCCACTCCCTGACCGCCGCCGTCGCGGCGCTCGCCGTCGCCGTCCTCGCCGCGTGCGGGTCCTCGCGACCCGCCGCGGCGCCGGCTACCCAGAGCGCCCCGACCACCTCGCCCGCGGTGACCGCGACCAAGCCGAGCGGAGCGGGCTCGACGGCCGCGCCGCGCGCGGACACCGCGTCGCCCGTTCCGGGCGTGACCGCGGCGCCGGGGACGACGCGAGGTACCGGAACGTCACCGAAGCGCCCTGCCACACCCACGCCGTCGGAGTCCGACGTCATCGACCCGGGACTCGCCGCGACCCCTGATGAGATCCCGATCGTCGCCACGGTGACGCCCTCGTGCGTGCCGCTCGGCGGCACGGCGACCCTCCAGGTGCAGACGGTCGAGAAGGCGGACACCGCCTACGTCGCCGTCTACTCGGACGGCAAGAACGGCGCCGCCCCGCCGTTCGGAGCCGGCTACGGCGGCAACGAGGCCGGCAAGGCCGACTTCCGCGGGCAATGGAAGGTGACCTGGGTCATCTCGCCTACGGCGCCCGAGGGCGCGGGCCACGTGGTCGTGGTGGTCGGCGCCAAGCAGAAGCAGCGCTCTGTCGAGGTGCCGTTCTCCGTCGGCGCGAGGGAGGCCGGCGGCTGCGGCACCTGATCTGAAGCGGGGGACCTGGCGCGTTCCCTACGGACGCGCCAGTCACGGCGACACCGAGCTCGGGCTGCAGACCGGGCGAAGGCGCCGCCGTCATAGAGGGAGACCGAAACCTCGGTCTTCACACATCTCAATGAGGAGAAACAAGTGAAGGCAATCCTGCGCAGTGCGGTTCTCGCCGCGACCGCCGCCACGGCTCTGGCGATGACCACCGCTCCCGCGAACGCCGCCGGTGCGGTCGCGTTCACGGGTGAGGCGACCATCAACTGCTTCGGCTGTGGCCCGAGCAGCGGCTCGGCGAATCTCGCCGTCACCGGCACGGTCAACGGCACCACCCAGGTTGCCACCCACGGCAGCTGGAACGCGACGGCCGGCTTCAGCGTCAACGAGCCGAGCGCGACCTGCCCGGCCACCGGTAGCGCGAGCGGCTCGGTCTCGGGCGCCGGCTTCACGGTGACGTTCAACTGGACGCGCGTCGGTGCCACCGCGGTCATCACGACCGCTGGGCACATCAACGGCGGTGGCTCGGCGGCGTTCAAGGCCGACGCGGCCCTCCCGTGCGGCGCCGTCGGCGTCAAGGCGACGTTCGCCGGCTCGGTCGCGGGCGCCTAGTCCGCGATCGAACAGACGGGCGCCGTGGCGCGGGTCGGGGGCATCGACCCGCGCCACGGCTGTCCCTGCAGATCCATCCGTCAGACCCGAGCGAAGTGGAGCCCGACCCCCGATGGACGTACGCCGCCGCCTGCGCCATGTCGTAGCAACGGCGTTCCTCACGGCGTTCGCCGCGTCGACGCTGACTGTCGCCGCGCCGCAGCCGGACGCGGCCGGGGCGCCGGTGGCGGGGCCGCTGCGTACGATCGGCGCGCTCCCCGAGCCGGTGCCGGCCAAGGACGGCAATCGCTCCGGGACAGTCGTGCACGTCGACGCCGAGAGCCGGCGCCTCTTCTTCGTCTATCCCGACCGCGACGCGGTCCTCCACCTCGCGACGTACGACCTGCGCCCGCGCATCCCGAAGCAGATCGCCGGCGGCCGGCTCGGCCCGGAGATCAGCTTCGGCGTAGTGAGCCCGTACTCGGTCGCGTTCGACAGCAAGCGAGACCAGCTGCTGTTCGTGGACAACTCGGTCGAGGGTTCGCCCGACCCGCGGGCGGCGGGTCTCGCGACGTTCGTCGTCTACAGCGTCCGCACCAACGCCGTCGTCACGCGCTGGCGGGTCAACGACCGCGTCGCGGGGTTCTACCCGATGGGCGTGACGTACTCCCGCGCCGACGACCGGTACTACGCGGTGGGTGACTTCACCGCCGACCTCTACGTCGCAGACTCGACGGTGACCGGCGGCGGCCGTCCGGTCGCGCCGGGGCCCGGCGTCGCCGCGTTCGACCCGGACTCGGGCGCCCTCGGCTGGCTCCGGGTCGTGCCCGAGTGCCAGACGGTGCTGTTCTCGAAGTCGATCGGCGCGAACGTCGCGCGCAGCAGCCGGACCCGCCCGGCGCTGTACTTCATGTGCGTCAGCAGCGGCTCACCGATGGGCCAGACCTACCCCGGCCAGTCGGGGCTGGTCCGGCAGGCGATCGCGCCGCGCGGCACCAGCGCGGACCAGCTCCACCAGCCCACCGAGTTCTTCCCGATCTCCGGCAGCTACTACAGCGGCGGACAGGCAACCGGCGTCACGACGTTCGACTCCCGCACCGAGCGCTTCTACGCCCAGAGCATCTCGAACCGCACGCCAGGTGCCTGGGTTTTCGACGGGGAGCTGACCGCGTGGGTCGGGTTCGTGTCGTCGCCGAGCAACGCGAACTACTACATCGGCCTGAACGAGGGACTCGGCCACCTCTACATGGGCACCGCGCGCGGCGGCGACGTCGAGCCGACGGACGGGCTGCTGGTCGCGGACGTGCGGCAGACGCCAGTGCCCGCGGGCGAGTTCCAGCAGATCCTGACCAGCGGTCTCATCGTCGCCGACGCGAAGTCGAACCGGCTGTTCGTCCGCCCGCTCGACTCGCGCCAGCCTTACCTCGTCCTCGAGGACACGCTGCCGGTCTACCGCGGTCGCGAGCAGCTCGACTACGACGCCGACACGTCGGACACCCCGGACACCGAGGACGCCGAGGTGTTCTACGCGCTCGGCGCGACCGGTTACGCGGCGCAGGCCGTGCAGGTCGGCGGCGCCGGCGCGCCGGGCACGATGACCGGCGCTCAGCCGGACATCCCTGTCAACGGCGGCACCCGCGCGCTGATGGCCGCCCGAGTCGGCGCGATCGACCTGCGCGCCGGCGGCGCCGCGGCGTCCGCGCAGTCGGCGATGGCCGACCTGAACACGTTGCAGGAGTACGAGGCCGAGGACCGCGACGCCGACGGCAAGAAGGACCAGTGGCCGTACCCGGTCGGCGCCTGCCTCGACGCCGGCGGCCGCCCGGTCAACCAGACGTGGAAGGACGAGAGCGGTCGCACCGACGCGTCGTGGACGATCCAGTGCGACGTTACGAAGAACGTCGCGACATCGGTCGTGCGGATGAGCTCGACCGGCCCGGGCGGGCACATCGCCGACACGTCGTACGCGGTCACCGCGACCCGCGACCGCAAGGATGGCGGGGTCGTCCGCACCGACGCGATCGCCAGCGGCGTCCGGCTCGACATCGCCGGCGGCTACACGCTGCGGCTCGGGCGGGTCGCGGCGACGTCGCAGTCGTCCGCCCACGGCCGCCCGGGCACCGCGCGCGCCGTCTGGACGCGCGAGGTCGACGGCGTCCGCGTCACCGACCCGAACGGCATGACCATCTACACCGCCGCGGGCTGCGCATCCAAAGTGGAGGCCACCGGCGGCAAGCCGGTCGTCAACGACACCTGCGGCGACCTCGGCACCGCGATCAACACGCTGGTGCCGACCCGGCTGCGCGTGTCGTTCCCCGTCCCCGACGTGACCGCGACGCCGAAGGGCGCGTTCGCCGCCGTCGAGCAGACCGAGTCGCAGTACTTCCAGCAACTTGTCGTCAACGACCAGGGCGTCGTCTACCGGGGCGACTCGGTCGGCCTGCGCCCCGCGCCCGCGCTGGTGACCGAGGTCTACAACGACACCACCGAGCGGTCGCGCACGGTCACGGTCTTCGCGGCGACGCAGTCGAACGCCGTCTTCCAGGTCAACCCGCCGTTCGAGGACGGCTACGTGGCCCCGGTCGACCCGGGACCGTCGTTCACCGAGCCGCCGGTCACGGGCGGCCCCAGCACGGTCGACGCGCCGCCGATCCAGGGCAAGGACACCGGCAGCGGCGACATCCCGACGACGCCGATCCCGCCGCAAACCGCGCCCGGCCCGGCGACCACGCCGACGGTGTTCGAGCAGGTCCGCGGGTTCCTGTTCATGCGCCGCAGCGTGCAGGACATCACGCTGCTCATCCTGCTCGCCGGCCTGCTCATCGGCGGCGCGGGCACCACCGCGCGGCGCCGCCGCCTCGTCGACGTCCTCGTCACCGTTCCCCGGAAGGAAGCTCTGTGATCCGCCGCCTCTCCACCGGTGACGCCGGTTCGGCATCGCTGCCGACCGTCGTCTCCGTCTTCGTCGCCGGCGCCCTGGTCGGCGTCCTCGCCGCCGTGGAGGTCGTGCCCGCGGACCGCTTGCCCACCGCCAGCGCGAACGGCACGCAGCAGAACGTCGTCACCGACCCGAACGCTCCGGTGCAGCCCGGCCAGACGACCGCGCCGGGCACCGGCGCCGGCAAGCCGGTCGCCGGAAAGCCGGGCGCGCAGCCGACCGGGCCGGTCGCGCAGCCGGGCGTCGGCGTTCCTACCGGCGGCGTCGCGCTGCCGCCGTCGAGGCACGAGTGCCGCGCGGGCGCCAACGGCGGCGCCACCGACCGCGGCGTGACCGCGAACTCCATCAGCCTCTCGACGACCATCGTCGCCTCCGGCATCGGCTCGTCGTTCCTGGGCGAGATGAAGTACGCGATCGAGGCGGTCGCCGATCAGGTCAACCGCGAGGGCGGCATCTGCGGCCGCAAGCTGCTCATCGAGACGCGCGACGACGGCTGGGACGCCTCGACCGGGTCGCAGTACCTGCGCAACTACATCGAGGACAAGAACAAGTTCGGCGTGCCCGTCGGCGCGTCGTCGGAGGGCCTCGGCGTCGTCATCGACAGCGGCGACCTCGACCGCGCGCAGTTCCCGGTGGTCGGCAGCGACGGCCTCGCGATCAACCAGTACCTCACCAAGGACGGCAAGCCGCAGGAGTGGGTGTGGCCGATCGCCACGGCGACCGTCTCCGAGGCCCGGATCATGGCGAACGAGGCGCACCGCCGCGGCGCCCGCGAGTTCGGCGTCGTCTTCGACCGCGACTACCACTTCGGCAAGGAGGCCGCCGCGGCGTTCAGCGCCGAGGTCGAGCGACTGACCGGCAGCCCGGTGCGCGGCTACAACAGCAACAACACCTGCCAGCAGCGGTACTGCGGCATCCCGGCCGGCCAGAACAGCTACAGCGGCAACACGCTGCCGTTCCGCCAGTCGAAGCCTGACTTCGTCGCGCTCTTCCTCGAGCCGGAGACCGCGCTCACCTGGATGCAGGACTCGAACACGCCGGCCGCCAACAGCGGCGAGTTCAAGTACGGCTATGGCGGTGCGCAGCCGCTGTTCACCTACCAGTTCGAGTCGCAGTGCGGCGACAAGTGCGACCAGATGGTCGTGTGGTCGGGCTTCAAGCCGAACGTCGAGAAGTACCGCAACGACCCCGGCGTCGGCGCCTACGTCCGCGCGCTCAAGGGCAAGTACCGCCAGGCGGACGAGTACAACCAGTTCACGCAGAGCGCGTACGTCGGCATGCAGTTCCTCGTCGCCGCGCTGCGCAAGGTCGGGCCCGAGCTGACCAGGCTGCGCCTCAAGGCGGTGCTCGACCACATGACGTACGACAACTCGCTGACGCTGCAGGGCCGGCTGGCGTTCACGCCGACCTCGCGGTTCGCGAACACGACCATGCAGGCGTTCACCATGCAGTACAAGGGCACGCCTGGCGGCTGGCGCCTCGGCCCGATCGTGAAGGACCCGCGGCCGGGGATCGGGGTCCGCTGACGTGAGCAACCTGCTCGTCTTCTCGTTCCTGTCGATCCCGCTGATCGGCGCGTACACGATGTTCGCGATCGGGATCGTCGTGATCTACCGGTCGTCGCGGGTGCTCAACCTCGCGCACGGCGCCATGGCCATGACGCCGGCGTACGCGTACTACACGCTCACCGAGATCGGCCTGCCGGCACTTCCTGCGCTGCTGCTCGCGGTCGTGTTCGGCGCGCTGCTCGGCGTCGGCGTCGAGGCGACGTTCGTCCGGCGGCTGCGGCCGCAGGGTGCCACCGCCCAGACCGTCGGCACCGTCGCGGTGACCGGCCTGCTCATCGCGCTGGTCGGCAAGGTGTACGGCACCGCCGCGCTCCAGGTGCCTTCGATCTTCCCCAAGGGCGACGTCTCGCTGGCCGGCGGCAACGTGCGCTACGCCGACCTCGGCATCCTCGCCGTCGGCCTGGTCGTCGCGGGCGTCACGCTGGCGTTCTTCAAGTTCACGCAGTTCGGCCTCGCGCTGCGCGGCGCCGCGCAGAACCGCACCGCCGCCACGCTGGTCGGCGTCAACCCGCAGGTCGCCGCGTCGGCGGCCTGGGCCATGGGCGGCGGCCTCGCCGCGCTGGCCGGCGTGCTGCTCGCCGCGGCCACCAACCTCAACCCGTACACGCTGTCGCTGGAGGTGCTGCCGGCGTTCGTCGCGGCGCTGCTCGGCGGGCTGGAGGCGCTGGTCGGCGCGATCATCGGCGCGTTCGTCGTCGGGCTCGTCTTCGGCCTGGTGCCGTTGATGTCGACGTGGCCGGTCGTCGGCCAGGTGGCCAGCCAGGCCGGCGCGCCCCAGCTCGTGCTGACCGTCCTCACGCTGGTGCTGCTCGCCGTCCGCGGCAAGCGGATCTCCGGTGCGGAGCGCGACGAAGCCGGCCTCGCGGTCGAGAAGACCGCGACTGCCGAAGGGCGCCGGCGCAAGGGGTTCAGCCCGTCGTCGGTCCTGGTCCTCGCGCTGCTGCTGCTGTGGCCGTTCGTGGCGAAGTTCTCGATGCTCGGCTCCAGCCTGATCGCTCTGGAGTACGCCGTCATCGCGTTCTCGCTGGTGATCCTCACCGGCTGGGTCGGGCAGATCTCGCTGGCGCAGGCGACGTTCGTGGGCATCGGCGCGCTGCTCACCGCGATGGTCGCGCGCGAGACCGGGCTCGGGTTCCCGTTCGACCTCGCGGTCGGCGCGCTGACGGCCGGTTTCGCGGCGGTCGTCCTCGGCGCGGTCGCGCTGCGGGTCCGCGGGCTCTACCTCGCCGTCGCGACGCTGATCTTCGCGTGGATGGGCGACGCGTACCTGTTCACGTCGCCCTACCTCGGCATGTCCGGTGGCACGTCGACCAAGCCGAACCAGACCATCGGCCGCCCGCAGGCACTCGGCTCCCTCGACCTGACCAGCCGCCGGGTGCTGTACCTGGTGTTCCTCGTGGTCGTCGTCACCTGCTACGTCTGCCTGTCGAACCTGCGCGACGCGCGTACCGGCCGGGCGTTCGCGGCGATCCGCGGCTCCGAGGCGGCGGCCGCGTCGCTCGGCATCGACGTCGTGCGCTACAAGCTCGTCGCGTTCGCCGCGAGCGGGGTCCTCGCCGGCATCGGCGGCGGCCTGCTCATGGCGGAGCAGCGCGCGGTCGTACCCGACCAGTTCTTCTACACGGTGTCGCTGCAGTTCCTCGCCATCGCCGTCGTCGGCGGCCTGGCCAGCCTCGGCGGCGCCGTGGCCGCCGGCGTCCTGTTCGCAGCGCTGCGCGAGATCTTCTTCCTCGTGCCGTTCCTCGACGGCTGGCTGCCGATGGTCTCGGCGCTGCTGCTCGCGGCGGTCCTGCTGCTCTACCCGAGCGGCCTGTCCGGCCTGCTGGCCAAGGCCGCCGCGCCGTACTTCTTCGTCGCGGACGCGATCGACGACCTCGCCCTGCGGGCGAAGGACATCGTGGTCGGGCGCGCCCGCGCCGCGCTGACCCGACGCCCCGACCAGCCGGTCGAGGGTCCCGAGGACTGGATGGCGGCGCGGGGCACCGAGCTGCCAGAGGTGCCGGACACGCCGGCCGAGCTGCTCGAAGCGGCCAGTGCCGACGCGCCCGTGGAGGACGAGGTCGCAACGGCGCCGCGCCAGGTGACGACGTACCGGCGGGAGCGCGACCTCGACGCCGCGATCCGGCTGGAGGCGCGCGACGTCACGGTCCGCTTCGGCGGCCTGACCGCCGTCAGCTCCGCCAGCCTCGAGGTGCGCGAGGCCGAGGTCGTCGGGCTGATCGGCCCGAACGGCGCCGGCAAGACCACCCTCTTCAACGCGATCCTCGGCCTCAACGAGCCGCAGCAGGGCGTCGTCATGCTCTACGGCAACGACGCCACCAAGGCGAAGGCACACGAGCGCGCCGCGATGGGCGTGGCGCGGACGTTCCAGGTCCTGCAGCTGTTCCGCGGCTTGACCGTCTTCGACAACCTGCTGGTCGCCACGCACCAGCACAACCACAGCACGCCGCTCGGCAACCTGGTCGCCAGCGAGCGCACCGTCCGCGACGAGCAGGCGTGCCGCGACCGGGTGCGCGAGGTGCTGCGGCTGCTCGACCTGGAGGACGTCGCGGACCGCTCGGTGAGCGGGCTGCCGTTCGGCATCCTGCGCATGGTCGAGCTCGGCCGCGCGCTGGTCACCGGCGCGAACCTCCTGCTGCTCGACGAGGCCGCCTCCGGCCTCAACGACCACGAGACCGACCGGCTCATCGACGTCATCGGGCTGGTCCGCAACCTCGGGGTCTCCGTGCTGCTCATCGAGCACGACATCCGGATGGTCAACGCCGCGTGCGACTACGTGTACGTGCTGGATCGCGGCGAGATGATCGCCGAGGGCCCGCCGGAGGCGGTGTCCACGAACCCGCAGGTGCTGGCGGCGTACCTCGGCACGACGACCGACGCCGTTGCCGACGCGGTACCGCCGCCCGCCGAGCCGCTCGCGGACGAGTACGTCACGCTGATCCCGCCGCCCGCGCCCGGCCCGGCCGACCCCGAGGATCCCGCTGGGAACGCCGGTCACGAGATGGTGGAGGCGTAGCCGTGCTGGTGATCGACGGCATCGACGTGTACTACGGCCCGGTCCAAGCGCTGCGCGGGCTGAGCATCACCGTCGGCGACGGCGAGATGGTGGCGTTGCTCGGCGCGAACGGCGCCGGCAAGACGACCACGCTGCGCGCGGTGTCCGGGCTGCTGCCGTACAAGACCGGCTCGATCACGGTCGGCGGCGTCGAGGTCAAGACGCTGCCCCCGCACAAGGTCGTCACCGCCGGCGTCGCGCACCTCGCGCAGGGCCGCGAGCTGTTCGCCGACCTGACCGTCACCGAGAACCTCCGGCTCGGCCACTGGTCGCGCCGGCGCAATCGCGGCGAGTTCGACGAGCGGGCGGGGCAGGTGTTCGACCTGTTCCCTCGGCTCAAGGAGCGCGCGCACCAGGCGGCGGGGACGATGTCGGGCGGCGAGCAGCAGATGCTCGCGGTCGGCCGCGCCATGATGCTGCGGCCGCGCCTGATGCTGCTCGACGAGCCCTCGTTCGGCCTCGCGCCGCTGCTGGTGCGCGAGCTTTTCGGCATCCTGGGCGAGATCCGCGCCCGCGAGGGCGTGAGCATGCTGCTGGTGGAGCAGAACGCCGCGATGGCGCTCGATCTCGCCGACTCGGCCTATCTCATCGAGACCGGGCGCGTAGTGATTTCCGGCACCACCGCCGAACTGAAACGCGACGATTCGGTGCGTCGCTCCTACCTGGGGTATTGATGGCAGCGTTCCTGCAACAGGTGCTGGCGGGCCTTGCCACCGGCGGAATTTATGCCAGCCTGGCGCTCGCTCTGGTGATGATCTACCAGGCCACGCACCTGGTGAACTTCGCGCAAGGCGAGCTCGCCATGGCCTCGACCTACGTCGCCTGGAGCCTGATCAACGCGGGGGTGCCCTACTGGCTCGCTTTCCTCGGCACGGTGGTGATCGCGTTCGTGCTCGGCGTGCTGATCGAGCGCATCGTCATCCGGCCTGTCGAGCGCGCGCCGGTGCTCGCGGTCGTCGTGGTGTTCATCGCGCTGCTCGTGATCCTGAACAGCCTCACGGGCTGGATCTACACCTACACCATCAAGTCGTTCCCGAGTCCAGTCCCGAAGGAGATGGCGCTCGGCCGGTTCATGTCGCCGCACGAGCTGGGCGCGATCGGCATCACGCTCGTCGTGCTCGCCGCGCTGTATGCG
>DATLNJ010000033.1:0-78886 GCA_035536815.1 Frankiaceae bacterium | reverse complement strand
GCTACCTGCGCGGCCCCCGGCGCCCGCCAGCGCGGCCACGCCGCCAGCGCGACCGCCCGCCCGCCGAGGTCCGTGTACGCGGCCGCCAGCCGCCGGCGGGCCCGGAACACCTGCTGCCGCAGGGCGTTCGGGCTGCGGCCGAGCAGCCGGCCCAGCTCGGCGAACGACAGCTCGTGCCACTCCCGCAGCACCAGCACGCCGCGGTCCTCTGCCGACAGCCGGCCGAGTGCGGCGGACACCACCAGCCGTTCCTCGACACCGGCCGTTGCGTCCGGCGCCGCCACGGGCACGTCGGCGAGCGCCACCGGCCGCGGCCGGGCGTAGCGGTCCCGCGCGACGTTGCGGGCGATCGCCACCAGCCACGGCCAGGGGTCGCGGTCGGGGTCCAGCGTGGCGTACGACGCGTAAGCGCGCGCCATCGCCTCCTGCGCGATGTCCTCGGCGTCGGCCGCTCCGTACAGGTGTGTCGCGAGCCCGCGCAGGCGGCGGTGGTAGCGGGCGTAGAGCTGCCCGAACGCCACGGCGGCGTCGTCGGCCATCAGGGCCTCCCCCGTTCGTCCCGGCGCGCCGAGGCGAGTGCGCCGAACGTCACCTTGCCGTTACAGCGGCCCCCTCGGCAACGTCCTAAGCAAACCTTGCGGCGACAGTCGCCTTACCTGGGAACGATTGGGACACAAACGTCCTTACACCGTAGGAACACCTCCCCCTGAGCACGAGACCAAGATCGCTACGGGTTGGCCAGCCCAGCAGGAGACGCGCTACGACGCGTCGAAGCGAGACCTTGGTTAGCCGTTTCAGGGGCGGGTTCCGAAAAGTCGAAGCACAATCCAAACCCTGTCGAGCCAAGCCGCATGGCTGGCGAGGAGAGTTCATGTCGTCGTCTCGCGCCCGTACGCGCGTCGCCGCGCTCGTCGCGGTGATTCCCGTCTTTGTCGCGGCCGGACCGCTGGTCACCCCAGCCGTCGCGGCCGATCCGTTCGTCGTGTCCAACCTGATCCAGGAAGGGCAGGTCGTCGGTCCCAACGCCGGCTACCTCGGCCTCGGCATCGGGCAGACCGGCTCGACGGCGATGTTCAAGGTCACCGCGCCGGACACGACCTCGACGATCAGCTCGGTCGAGCTCACGTTGACGCAGATCGACAACGCGTTCTCGTGGCAGTACCAGTCCGAGCTCGACGCGGCCGACGGCCTCGCGCTGTACGCCGACGCGAACACCTCGGGCACGTTCGACGCCGCCGACAAGGCCGCCGGTAACAAGGCCAGCGGCTACGGCCTCGCGCGGACGCCCACCGAGACCGAGGTCTCCCTCAAGCTCTCCTTCGCGACCCCGGCGAGCGGCGCGACCACCTACTTCCTCGCGATCCACCCGAAGTCGAACCCGGTCACCTCCGGGCGCCGCTTCACGTTCCGGGTCGAGCCGGGCGGCATCGCCACGAGCAACGGCAACGCGCCGGTGCAGGCCGTGAGCACGCCGCCGAAGACCGACGCCGCCGACCCGCGCATGCGCGTCGACTCCGCGGCGCCGGCCGAGCCCGCGCGTTCGCACTTCACGGCGAAGCCGCAGCCGGCCGGCACGGAGGACTACTACGACGTCTCCGTCGCGGCCGCCGCGGGCGACGCGAATGCGAAGATCCTCTTCTTCAACCACGAGCAGAACACGGCGTCGACCGCCGTCCTGCGCCGCCCGGGCTTCAACCCGGCGGTCGTTCCGGACGCGCAGATCGAGCACCTGGCGCTGGACAGCATCGTGAACGGCGCCGCGACCGAGAAGACGGTGAAGATCGGCGACGGCACCGGCGTGCTGCCGGACCAGGCGATCCTCGCGAAGAACAACCAGATCAACAACGCCGTCTACGCCCGCGTGGCCGACTCCGTCGGCAACCTGTCCGTGCCGGCGATCCTCTCCGACTGCTTCCAGGTCCCGAACCAGACCAACGAGGCGCTCTGCGAGACCGCCCGCGGCAACCCGGTCGTCGCCCCGGCGACCCCGATCCGTGCGGAGATGGCGGAGAACACCACGGACATCGTGGCGATCAACCTCAGCCACCACCGCGCGGTCCCCCTCGAGATCAACCCCGAGATCAACTCGACGAAGCCGCGTACCAGCCGCACCGGCACCGCCGCGGCCAACGCGAACACGAACGCCGACAAGTACTCCCGGGCGGCCACCATCACCGCGATGATCGCGCAGGTGCTGCCGGCCGGCGGCGTCGACTCCGCGCACACCACCGCACTGAGCTCCAAGCCGGCGCCGCAGAGCAGCGCCACCAGCACGGCCGCCATCGTGACTTTCCACAAGGACGACGGGACGGGCATCGACACGATCGCCTCGGAGACGGTGCCCCGCGGCATCCAGGAGGGGCAGAAGATCGCCACGGTGGTCGCGGTCGCGAAGGACCGGTACGACAACGCTTCGGTCCCGAAGACCTCGCTCACGCCGTACACGAAGGACATCACCGCGCCGACGCTGGCCGTCCAGGTGGACGACCCGACCCTCGCCAAGGGCGAGCCGGTCCGGATGTCGTTCAGCGAGCCGATGATCATCGCTGACATCGAGAGCACCAACGTCGCGTGCTCGGAGAGCACGAGCCGCGGCTGGTCGGCGGAGCAGAAGCTCGACGTGCGGACGCCGGACGGCACCGACCGCACCTGGGGCATGAACTTCTGCTTCACCTGGCACGCCGGCAACTCGACGGCGACGCTCACGCTGGGCGACCCCGCGCTGCGCCTGGGCGCGGACGGGATGCCGATGAGCCTGCCGTCGCTCGGTGACTACGTGGCGTTCGGTACGCAGATCCGCGACGTCAACGAGAACCAGATCAGCGGCCTCGGCCTGGCGCCGCACTACACGACGATCACGCTCCCGTCGGCGCGGCCGCTCGTCGGCGAGACGCGCGACAACAACCGGGACGGGAAGCTCGACGCGGTCGACGTCTCGTTCACGACCGGCCTCAACCTGTCAACCGTCGAGGCCGCGAAGAGCAACCTCAGTGCGGTGGGCGCCACGCAGACCGTGCCGATCACCGGCGTCACGCTCGTGACGTCGATCGAGGAGAAGCCGACCTACCGGTTCCACTTCGCCAGCGACTTCGGCACCGACCAGACGCCGTCGATCCGTCTCGTGAAGGCTCCTGGCGCCGCCAACACCGCGCTCAAGGACGTCAATGGCGACTTCGTCGCCGAGTTCAACAGCCTCGCGCCGCGCGACAAGGCGTTCCCGGTCCCGGTCCGTGCGGTGACGGTCGACGCCGACGCGACGACGGGCAAGCCGGACGGGAAGCTCGACCGGATCGTGTTGACCTACAGCGAGGGCATCGTCCACAGCGCGGACAACAACCCGGCCGAGACGAACCTGACGGCGAAGGCCTACGACGTCACCGGGTACGAGGGCCAGGACCCGGTCAACCCGAACCGCAAGTACAACGAGGTGACGCCCGGCAACGGCTCGACGGACCAGACCCCGACGAAGACGATCACGCTGGCGCCGCCGGAGTCGGCCCCGTACGACACCGGCGTCACCCCGATGGTGAACTTCACCAAGTTCACGCAGCTGGGCTCGCCGGCCCGTGCCCCGAAGGACGCCGCGGGTAACGTCTGGTTGACGACTGTGGTCGACGGCCTCGAGCGCTTCCATGTCACGCCGGCGGACGGCGCCGCGCCGTTCATCGTCAGCCGGACCACGGCGGACGCGAACCTCAACGGTCTCGTCGACGCGGTGGACATCGTGTTCAGTGAGTCGCTGCCCACCCGGGCCGTCGGTGCGCAGTTCACGGTCACCGGCCGGAACATCGTGCGCCAGGAGGACCTGGGTACCACCGGTGTCCGCCTGGTCATCGCCGAGGCGACCGACACCACGGGTGACACGTCGAGCCGGCCCACCGTCCAGTACCTGGGCGGCGTGACCGACCTCGTCAACAACCCGCTCGCCCCGGAAACCGCGCCGGTCCAGACGACCGATGGTGCCGGCCCCGCGATCGTCGGTGCCTGCGCCCAGTGGGCGACCGGCATCAACGGCAGCTGCCCGGTCGACGACGCGGCGGCCACCGACGACGGCACGAAGATCAACGTCTTCCTGTCCGAGCCGGTCGCGACCACGACGGTGGAGTCCGGTGACTTCGCGGTCGAGCAGAGCGTCGCGAAGCCGGTGACCGGCGTCACCCCGATCGGCGCGGTCAACAGCGCGGCCAGCTCGTTCACGCTCTCGTTCGCCCTGAACGCGATCAACGCCACCGAGGACTTCGTCGTGAAGTTCTCGGGTGCGGACAAGGTCGACGACATGGCGACGCCGGCGGTCAAGAACAAGCAGACCGGCACGGTGACCGGCCTCGGTGGCCCGGTGGCCACGATGGAGCTCGAGTGCTCCGTCGAGACCGACGACCCGGAGTTCTGCTCCAGCACGACGGTCAACACCGGCATCGAGAGCTCGGCGTCGGTCATCGGCTGGCGGCTCAAGAACACCGCCCGCGGTGCGCTGGTCGAGCCGTCGGACTACGTCTCGACGAAGCCCGGCGTGATCACGCTGGTCGAGGGCACGCACACGCTGTTCCTGTCCGGCATCGACAAGTTCGGCCGCCTCAGCAACCCCGAGGCGACCGACAAGATGACGGTCCTCACCCCGCCGCGGATCCCGACCGGCAGCGTGAAGATGGCGAACAGCAACAGCGCCGCCACGAAGTCGAACCAGTGGTCGCGCATCAACACGGTCCGCGACGGTGACGTGCTCAAGATCACGGCCGACGCGTTCGGTGCGGACGCGGCCGAGTGGGCCGAGGGCAGTGCCGCCACCGGCGGTGGCTGCCTCGCCGACCACATGGCGATCAACCTGCGGGGCGTGACCGCCAACCCGGCCGACACCAAGCGCGCGCCGATCCGTTGCGACTCGACGATCGCCACGGAGACGCCGGGCCGGCAGATGGTGTTCCCGTCGGCCTCGGTGCGGCGCACCACGCGGTACCCGGTCGGCTCGGTCGTCAAGTTCACGAGCACCGACCCCGGAGCGCTCATCGTGGACGGCCCCAACGGCACCGTCGCGCGCCGGCACTTCATCTCGAACGCCGCGCGGCGGAGCTGGATGATCTCCGACGCCTCCGTGGTCACGGTGCCGCGGGCGCTCGTCTCGGCCCTGCCGCGACAGGCGAACCTCGGCTACCGCGACGGCGCCATCCTCAAGGCGTCGACCGGCGCGCTCTACTACGTCGAGCGTGGCGTGAAGCGGCCGGTCAGCGCGGCCCGCCTGAAGTACTGGCGGATCTCGACGACCACCGCGTACGCGGTGTCGGCAACGGAGCTCAGGTCCATCCCGACCGGCAAGCTGATCGGCAGCACCCGGCACGCCGACGGCACGTGGATCAAGTACAACGACGGCCGGATCTACCAGATCGTCAAGAACGCGCAGGGTGTCTCGGTCCGCCGCAAGCTGGCGAGCTACTCCGCGCTGCGCACCCGGGTCCCGTCGACGCACGTGTACGCCGCGAACCTCGCCGACAACCACGTGCCGATCGACAACAACTGGCTGATCGGCTACCGCGATGGCGTCATGCTGCGGTTCGGCACGACGAACCCGACGTTCGGCGTGATCGCCCGTGGCTCGCTGCGGATGTTCGCGAACACGCAGACGTTCAACAGCCTCGGGTTCAACGCGGCGAACGCCATCCTGGCGAACACCGCGGCGATCCCGCGGGTGAGCGGCGAGACGTACCGCACGGGTACGGCGATCGACCGCTACAAGATCGACTCGGTCGTCATCACGGTGACGAACAAGGTCGGTGCCGCCACCACGGCAACGGTGCTCCCGGCGTACGGCGGGCTCTTCGGCATCGGCACGATCGACCCGCGGCCGGCCGGCTGGGACTCGACCCGCTAGCCAGCAGCTGAGCACGACCCCGAAGGCGCCCCCGGCCACCAGGCCGGGGGCGCCTTCGGCGTTCGTGTGACACTGCTGCCGTGCCGCCGGCCGACCACCACCTGACCCTGCTCGGCAAGCCAGGGTGCCACCTCTGCGACGACGCGCGCGAGGTGCTCGCGCGGGTCGCCGCCGACCTCGGCGTGCCGTGGGAGGAACGCGACGTGACCACGGACGACGAGCTGTACGCCGAGTACGGCGACCGGATACCCGTCGTGCTGCTCGACGGCAGGGAGCACGGCTACTGGTCCGTGGACGAGGCCCGGCTGCGCCGCGACCTCACGGCCTAGGGCGGGGGCGCACGCCGAGTTTGTGCAGGCGTTCACAAGGCGTATTCTCAAAGGCACAAGCGAGCGGACCGGACTCGACCTGTGCGCCGGTACCAGGGGCTCGCATTGCGAGGGAGTGCCGTGCGTACGCGAGCCTGGGGGCGGGTGTGAAGGGCTCGCGAGGCATACCCGACGCCACCGTCGCCCGGCTCCCCGTCTACCTCCGCGCCCTGGTCGGCTTGGCCGACGGCGGGCACGAGACGGTCTCCTCCGACTCCCTCGCCGGGGCGGCCGGCGTGAACTCCGCCAAGGTCCGCAAGGACCTGTCGCACCTCGGCTCGTACGGCACCCGCGGCGTCGGCTACGACGTGCAGTACCTCGTCCACCAGATCTCCCGCGAGCTCGGGCTGACCCAGGACTGGGCGGTCGTCATCGTCGGCGTCGGCAACCTCGGCCACGCGCTCGCCAACTACGGCGGGTTCGCCGAACGCGGCTTCCGCATCGCGGCGCTGCTCGACGCGGACAAGCGCCGGGTCGGCGAGGAGCTGGCGGGGCTGCGCGTCCGGCACATCGACGAGCTGGACGCGATCGTCCGCGAGAGCCGCGCCTCGATCGGCGTCATCGCCACCCCGGCGTACGCCGCCCAGGAGGTCTGCGACCGGCTGGTGCAGGCCGGCGTGACGAGCATCCTCAACTTCGCCCCCGTCGTCCTCGCCGTCCCGCCGGGCGTCGACCTGCGCAAGGTGGACCTGTCGATCGAGCTGCAGATCCTGTCGTTCCACGAGCAGCGCAAGGCGGCGATGTCCCGGCTGCGGACCGCGGCGCCGCTCGACCGCGAGGTGGCTGAGGCATGAGATTCCCTAGGTCAACCTCAGGCTGCGTTGAGTCGCATGGCGCCTCCGTGTCGGGTGGGGTTGTAGGCCTGGTGGTCTTGCCAGCAGCGCCAGATCACGCGGACCCAGGCGCGGGCGAGGATGCGGACGGCGTGCGGGTGTCGTTTGCCGCGGTGGATGGCGTCGTTGTAGATCTTGGCGGCCCAGGGGCTGGCGTGGCGGCTGTCGTCGGCGAAGTCGATGAGGGCGTTGCGGAGTTTCTTGTCGGCGGCCCAGCGGAAGCCGACGGAGTGTTGCTTGCCGCTCGCGCGGGTGACGGGGGCGACGCCGGCGAGGGCGGCGAGGGCTTCGTCGTCGGGGAAGCGGCTGCGGTCGTCGCCGATCTCGGCGAGCAGCGCGGCGGCGCGGACGCCGTGGCCGGCTCTGGGCAGGCTCGTGAAGATGTGCGCGTCGGCGTGGGCGTCGAGGCGTTCGATGATCTCCGCTTCGAGTTCGCGGTCTTCACGTCGGACGCGTTCGATGCTGCGGATCAGGGCGTGCACGCAGATCGCGCGACCGTCTGCTTCGCCGGGGCTGATGCCGGCGGCTGGGGCGTCGTGCACGCGGGCGAACAGCTCGGTGACGGGTTTGCGTCCGCAGTAGGCGATGCGGCGCAGGAACGCCGCGAAGCGGGCCTCGGTGAGCCGGCTGGCCGAGTGGTGGGTCGGGTAGCGCTTGAGGAAGGCGATCGCGACGTCGCTGTCGAGACGGGCGAAGAGGCCCAGCGCGCCAGGGAACACCCGCTCGAGTTCGGCCCGGAGCTGGTTGAGGAGGCCGACGCGGGCCTCAACGAGTTGCTTGCGGGTGCGACCGAGCGCGCGCAACACCCGGGTCTCCTCGCTGTCCGCGGTGAGTGCCCGGAGGCGGTGACCGTCGGTGCGCAGCACATCGGCGAGGAGGTAGGCGTCGCTGCTGTCGCTCTTCGCGCCGGTTGCCGTGTAGCGGCTGCGCAAGCCCTTGACCTGACGAGGAGTGATCACCACCACGCGGTGGTCGGCGTCGAGGAGGGCTTCAACCAGCGGCCCGTCGCACCGTTCGATCGCGACGCCACTGACACCGAGCTTGCGGAGTCGGCGCACCAGTCCGGTGAAGCTCTTGCCGGTGTTCGGGATCTCGAACCGAACAACGACGCTGCCGTGGTCGTCGACCACGCAGATCGCGTGGGTCTTGCTCGCCCAGTCCACCCCGGCGAACAGGGTCGTGCCGTTGCGGTCCTTCACCTCGGTTCTCCCTCCTGCGACGATGCGGGCACCGTCGGTGTCGGAGAGCCGGCCCGGATGCTCATTGCGTGGCGGTCCAACCCGCGTATCCCTAGCGCCGGTCTTGGCTCTCCGGCCCGGCGGGCCCCGCAGATCTCACGCTGGTCCTCGAAGGACAAGCGACTCAGGCGGTGGCGTGCCGGTAGCCGACGATTCGAACAGAAGCCTCAGACGTCCACGCCGCTGATCACCGTAGACACGCGGATGGTGGACCAATGAGGCGCGACGACTGGCTGCTCGCGCAGCTGCCCCAGGCCATGGTCGCGGACCGGTTCTTCCGCGGCTTCGTCTCGATCTTTCAGACCGTCGCCACGACCCTCGTCGACGGCGCCGACAACGTCGAGCACATGGCCGACCCCGCGGTCGCGCCCGAGCCGATGGTGCGCTGGCTCGCGTCGTGGATCGGGCTCGACGCGATCGACCCGGCCCTGCCGGTCCCCGTACAGCGCGGCACCGTCCTCGCCGGCGCGCGGACGCACGGCGCGCGGGGGACGCGGCCCGGCCTGCTCGGCCTGCTCGCGGTGATGGGGAACGCCGCCCCCGCCGTCAGCGACAGCGGCGGCGTCTACCGCACGGGCGCCTGCCCGGCCGCCGACCGCCCCGCGCTGACCGTGCGGGTCGAGACGACCGGCGCGCTCAGCGAGGCCGACTTCGTCGCGCTGGTCCGCGACCACGTCCCCGTCCACGTCGCCGCGACCGTGCTCGTCGGCGACCGGCAGGTCTGGCCGCCGGCATGAGCACCGTGGTCGAGGTCACCTGCCCGTGGTGCGGCGTCAGGTCCGTCGTGGACCCGGCGCGCCGCGAGTCCGGCGACTTCTGCCCTGGCGGCGAGGCGCCGTGCGACTTCCCGCTGTTCTGGGCGGTGGACCGGTGGCCGGCCGCGGCCGCGGCGGCCGAGCCGGACGACGTGGGCGAGGCGAGCCTCCGGCGTCAGCCGGGCACCGCCGGGCGGGCCTGGGTGGCGGGGCTGCCGTGCCCGGCCTGCCGCGAGCCGAACGACCCCGAGCGCGACGACTGCGCGCGCTGCGGCGCGGCGTTGCGTCCGGTCGCCGTCGTCGCACCGCCACCGCCGCCGCCGGCACCCGTCGCGCCGCCGGCCCCGGCGCCGTGGTGGCGGACGTGGTGGGCGCTGTGGTGGGCGCTGGTCGCGCTCGCCGCCGTGGTCGCCACGGCCGACGTCACGGTCCTGCTGCTCCGCCGGTAGGCGCGCCGGGCGCGGTCGCGGCGTCCGCGGCGGTCGGTGTCGGGGGGCTCGGGGCCGCCGAAGATGGCAACGGCGCGATCGGATACGCCGTTGCGACGATCAGGTGCCCACGCGCATTCCAGTCGATGCACACGAGGGCCTCGTCTGCGACTTGCACGTTGCCGTACTCGTCCGCGACCATCCCGCATCGCGGCATCTTCACCCTGAGGGTCGCGCGCGGCAGCGTCCTCGAGGCGACGGCGCGAACCGTGGCGGCGTAGCGGCGCAGCGCAAGGTCGATCACGTCCGCAGCCGTCGCCACGTCGCGGAAGGACGAGTGACGCTTTCCGCGCCGTGCGGCGTTCGCGACAAGTTGCGCGTTCGTGAGCCCCACGTGGTCCGTCACGTGCCCGTTGTTGCTCTCGTTCTTTCTGAGAGCTTCGACCGTGAAGATCCAGCCCGGGCTTTGCGCTGCCGCTCCCGCGAGCCAGGCGGGATCGATGCCGAGCGCCGGGGCCGGGGCCGAGGCGGAGGCGGAGGCCGGGGCCGAGGCCGGGGCCGAGGCGGAGGCGGAGGCCGGGGCCGAGGCCGGGGCCGGGGCCGGGGCCGGGGCCGGCGCGCGAGTCAAGGTACTGCTGCTGAACGAGCGTCCCAGCGCGAGCGCGGGCAGCCGAAGCGGCGCGCCAACGGGCGAGGGAGTCATGGGCATGGTCATCGCGACCCGACCGCTCGCACCCGACCCGGGCAGTGAGGTTGAGGGAGCCTGGACGGGCCGGCGGCCGAACATCGATCTCGCAACGCCCAGGAGGGCTGTCGCCAACCGATTGCGCCGGATCACGCGGCCGCCCGGCTGCAACGTGTGCGTGAGCTCGTGCGCGAGGACGTGTCGGCCCGCCTCGGTACCGGGCTCGTAGCTGCCGCGGGTGAAGTACACGTCTTTGCCATGAGTGAACGCCGCGGCATCGAGCGACCGGGCAACGCGGTCCGCTTCCCCGTCGGTGTGGATGCGGACGCGGCTGAAGTCGCGCCCGCCGAACGCCGCACCCATGGACGAGGCGACGTCGCGCGGCAACGGTGACCCGCCGCCGCGCCGACGGCGCAGCACGTCGAGCACGGGGCCGCGAACGGGCGTGCCGCCGAGCGTGTCAGGGCCGGGTGACGCAGACCGCCGCAGCACTCCGCCGGAGACGTCGAGCGCCCGCAGTGCGCGTGCCGCCGCCGCGTCGGCCACGACCTCGGCCGGGTCGTTCGCACGCCCCACGACGATCGCTCCGCTCACGCCACCGACGGGTGCCGGGAACGACCGCGCTGCGGCAGTTCCCACCCTGGCGGCGCCCGGCGCCGCGGCGGGTCCGGCCGGCGTGGCCTCGCGCCCGCGGTGCATGCTCTCTCCTGCCACGACGTCCCCCTCACTCGTCGCCCGCGCTGGGCACGAGACCCTTCGCCGGCCGGTGCGCGCGGTCGGCAACGATGCCGACGACGAGCAGCGTCACGCCGAGCCACACGCCGACGATCACGAGCACCAACGCCGCCCGCGCGAGCAACGTCGCCGTCCACGGCTCGGCGACGAACACCCCGTCCGCGCGCGCCGGCCCCGCGCCGCCGTCGGCGGTGACCGCGAACGGCAGCCGCCGCTCGCCGCCACCGAGCCGCCCGGTCACGCGCGCCCGGGCCCGCACCCGTACCCGCGCGCCGGGCGCGACCGTCACCTCGCGCACCCGGTGCCGCAGCCGCAGCCCCCGCACCCCGTCAGCCGTGATCGTCGCGACGACGTCGTGGCGCGCCGGGTTCTCCACGGCGATCGCGAACCGCGCGCGCCGCACGCCGCGAGGCACCCGCGGTTCCAGCGCGACCCGCAGCCCCGGCTCGCACTCGACGACCAGCAGCGCGTCGGCCTCCGTCGCCGCGCCGTCGGGCAGCCCCGCGGTCGCGACGACGAACGGGAACTCCCCCGCCGGCGCCCACTGCGGCAGCGTGACCGCGAGCCGTACCGCCGCGACCTCCGACGCCGCGAGCGGCCCGCACCGCACCGGGCGGCAGGCCCACGCCGGGTCCAGCCCCACGGCGCGCACGACCACCTCGGCGCCGGCCCCGGCGCCGTTGGTGACCTCGACCGGCACCGACGCGGTGCGTCCGGCGACGGCGCGCGCGGCGCCGGTCACGCGGACGCCACCGATCGCGACGCCGGTCATCCGTCACCGCCCCTGCGTGGGTGCGCGAGCACCAGCTCGATCGGCTCCTGCCGGCCGAGCGTCACCTCCACGACGCGTGACACCGGCGGGCTGCCGTCGGCCACGGCGGTGACCGTGTACGTCCCCGGCGGCACGTCGTCCACCCGCCACTCGCCGACCAGCTCCGCGGGCGCCGACGCCGTCGTCACCGTGAACGTCGCGGTGTCCGACGCCAGCGTCACAGTCACCTCGCCGGCCGGTGTCGTCCGGCCGCCAGGGTCGTCGGGCGGGCACTCGTAGACCACGCTGCCCAGCACGTCCGCCCCGGACGGCCGCAGCGTCACGCCCGACACCCCGTCGCCGGCGACCCGGCCGTGCGCGTCGAGCGACACCGCGCGGGTCTGCGTCGTGAGGTCGTCGCGGGCGAACGTCACCGTGTACGTCCCCGGCATCGGCAGCCCGGTCACCGTCCACGCCCCTGGCTCGTCCTCGCCGGCCGTCACCGCGGGCAGCGTCAGGACGCCGTCGGTCACGACGACCGAGACCCCTGGCGCGGGCGCCACGCTCCCGTCGTCCCCCAGCACGCTGACGACGCCGGACAGCGTCGCCGCGCCGCGCGGCAGGACGACCGTCACGCCCGGCAGCCGCTGGCCGGCCCGCAGCGTCAGCGCGAGCGACTGCGTCGCGTAGCCGTCGGCGGCGACCGCGAGCACGATCTCCTGCGGCGTGGGCAGCCCGCGCAGCCGGAACGCGCCGCCGGGGTCCGTCAGCGTCGTCGCGGCCACCGCGCCGGTGCCGTACCGCGCCGACACCGACGCGCCCGCGACCGGGCGCCCGTCCGCATCCGTCACCGCCCCCGAGACGGCGCCGTCCGCCTTGACCAGCGGCACGTGCAGCCCGGTCCGGTCCTGGCCGGGCGCGACGTGCACGGTCACCGCGCGCGCGGCGTAGCCGGGCTTCGCGACCGCGACCTCGTACGCCGCCGGGCTCGGCACCGCGTCGAGCGCGAACGCGCCGTCCGGCCCCGCCCGCACGGTCCGCACCACGGCGGCGGGGCGGCGGCCCGCCGCGGCGACGCGGAGCGTCACGTGCGCCCCGGCGGGCTCGCCGCCGGAGACCGTG
Source organism: Frankiaceae bacterium (assembly GCA_035536815.1). Taxonomy (GTDB): domain Bacteria; phylum Actinomycetota; class Actinomycetes; order BP-191; family BP-191; genus BP-191. The sequence continues at coordinate 66,108 of DATLNJ010000033.1, read as the reverse complement.
CCGGCGATCGTCACCGGGCGGCCCCCGAGCAGCACGTCGTCCAGCGCCCGCGCCGCGCCGGCCGCGACCTCGACGGTGCCGGCGTCGGCGTCGCCGCGCGCGGCCGGGTACCAGAGCTCCGCGAAGCCGGCGCCGCGGAAGCGCACCTTGTACCGCCCCGCCGGGACCAGGCCCAGCGCGTACGTCCCGTCCCGCGCCGTCGCCGCCGACCGCACGACGCCCGACCCACTCGCCGGCAGCAGCTCCACGCCGACGCCGGACAACGGCCCGCCCGCGCCGAGCTGCCGCACCGCGCCGGTCACCGTCGCGGTGCCGGCGCCGGTCGCCTCGGCCCGCGCCAGCGCGACGCGCAGCGCGAGGTCGCGGTCGGCCGCCGACCGGCCGACGACGCCGCCCAGCGCGTGCGTGATGACGAGCGCGAAGACCGTGACCGCGGCGAGCAGCCCGGCGAGCGACAGCGCGCCGCGGCTGACGAGCGGCTTCTGCACGAACGTCCCGCGCGCCACGGCGTACGCCTCCGCCGCCGGGCGGCCGGGCGGCACCAGCGCCACCTGGACCTGGCGCACCGCGAGCGCGCCGACGACCCGGCGCCGCGCGCGCAGCCCGACCTCCACGACCTCGTGCTCGCCGGGCCCCAACGCGACCCGCGGCGGCGCGCAGCGGAACCGCACCCGTTCCTCGTCGTCGGCTCCGGTCACGTCACCGGCGACGAGGACGTTGCCGGTGTTGCGGAGGACCATCGTGAACGCCGCCCGGCTCCCGGCCGTCACGGTCCCCGGCTCCAGCCGCGCGTCGACCGTGCGCACCTCGGGCACGTTCAGGTCGACGTCGACGACCTCCGAGGGCCCGTCGCCGCGCTCGTCGCTGACGTGCACGCTGAGCCGCCGCCGCCCGGCCAGCAACGCCGCCGGTAGCGTCAGCGTCAGCACGCTGACGCCGGTCGCGTCCGGGAACAGCGACAGCCGCTCCTCCGACAGCTCGACCCACGCGCGGTGGACGCCGAGCACCTTGACGCGGTAGCCGTTGATGACGTCGCCGGTGTTCGTGACCGCCACCGTCAGGACGGCGGGCAGTCCCGGCGTGACCGCGACCGCGCCCGGCGAGACCGCTACCCGCACCGGGACCCCCACCCGACGGTGACCGGCGTCCGCCGCCCGGCCCGCACCTCGACCAGCGTCGTCCGCGAGCCCCGCCCCTCACGCGACACCGTCACCGTGTACGTCGCCGGCCGCAGGCCGCCCACGCCGAACGTCCCGTCCGCGGCCGACACCGCCGTCCGCGCCGTGCGCCCGTCCGTGACCGACACCGTCGCTCCGGCCACCGCCTTGCCCGAGCACTCCTCGACGGTGCCGTCGATGCCGCCGACGTCCGGCGCGAGCACCGCGGAGACCGTCGCGCTCGGCGTCGCGCGGTCGAGCACGACGGGGACCGTCCGGTCCGCGTAGCCGGGCAGCCGGAACGTCACCGTGTACGACCCCGGCACCGGCAGCCCGGCGAGGGCGTAGCCGCCCTTGCCGTCGCCGTCCGTCAGCGTCGTGGTCCGCGCCGGAACGGCGCTCCCGCCAGCCGTCACGGTGACGCCGCCGAGCGGGGCGCCCGCGGCGTCGGTGACCATCCCGGTCACCGCGCCCGCGCCGCTGCGCAGCCGTACCGTCCGCGTCGCCGACCCGCCTGGACCGAGCCGGACGACCAGCGTGCCCGCGCCGTAGCCGGGCTTGGTGAACGTCACGAGGTACGTGCCCGGCGTCGCGAGCCCGCGCAGCGCGAACCGGCCGGGGCGGCCGAGCGTCGGTGTCTCCGTCGCGAGCACCTCGCCGGTCCGCGACGTCGACACCGTGACGCCGCCGAGCGGCGTGCCGGCCGTCGCGTCGACGACCGTCCCGGCGATCGTGCCCTCGCCCGCGGACAGCCGGACAGCGGGCTCGGTGTGCCGCCCCCCCGCCTCGGCGGTCACCGCCAGCGTCGCCGGGCGGTACCCCGGCGCGCGGAACCGCAGCAGGTACCGCGCCGGCGCCGGCAGCCCCGTGAGCCGGTACCGCCCGCGCCGGTCGGTCCGCACCGTCGCGACCGGCGCGCCGCCGGCCGCCGCGCGCACCTCGACGGTCGTCACGGGGAACGGCGCCGGCCCGCCGGTGTCGACGGAGCCGCTGACGGTCGCCGCCCGCCCGTCCACCTCCGCGTCGAGCCGGGTCGCCTGCTGCGGCGCGACGGCCACGCAGGACGCCGCCTTCGGTGCGAAGCCGGGCGCGGCGAAGTCGACGCAGTACGTCCCGAGCGGCAGCGCGGTGACGACGTACGAGCCGTCCGCCTGCGTGGCGGCGGTCGCGGCGAAGCCCGCGCCGTGCCGCAGCCGTGCCGTCACCACGACCCGCCCGACCGGCGCGCGGCTTCTGCGCGCCCGTACGGTGCCCGCGATCTCGCCGCGCAGCCCGGCCGGCACCGCCGCGATGCGAGCCCGCGCGTCCCGCGGGGCGGCCTCCCCGGCCGCGGCGAGGAAGAACGACGGCGGCGCCGTCTTCGTCAGCCGGTCCCGGGCGAACACCGTTTCAAGCCCGACGAGGAACGCCGCCGCCCACAGCCCGACGATGAGCAGCAGCACGCCCGCCGTGAGCACCCCGCGCGCGACGACCGGGCGGTGCCGCAGCACGGCCGGCGCGTCCTCCTCGACCACCGCCGGGCCGCGGCCGGACACGAGCCCGCCGCCGGCGTACCCCGTCGCGGTCGCCGTCGCGTGCACGTTCACCGGCCTGTCGACGTCGTTGCCGAGCAGCCGCCGCGCGGCGCGGATCGTCAGCATCGCCGTCGCCGTGCGCCCCGGCGCGACGGTCAGCGCCGGCCGGTCCACCGCCGCCTGCACGGCGCTGTCGGGGTCGTTCGCACCGAGGACCACGGACAGCGGGACGTTGCCGCCGTTGTGGCACTCGACCCGGTGCCGCGAGTGGCCGCGCCGCCGCTGCACCGGCGGGTGCACGGTGAGCGCCAGCCGCGGCCGCGCGGCGACCGCGAGCTCGACGTCGAGGTGCTCCGCGCGGGCATTGGGTGCGCTCGACCGCACCTCCGCGTCGAGCACGTGCCGGCCGGCCGGGAACGACGCGGGCACCGCGACCCGCAGCGCGACCCGGCCGGACTCGCCGGGGAACAGCGGCAGCACCGCCGGGGTGCTGGTGACGTGCGCCGCGTCGATGCCGTGGACCACGACGGTGACGCCGTCGATGACGTCGCCGGTGTTCGTGACGACGACGTCCACGTGGACGTCGTCGCCCGGCGCGGCGGCCAGCGTCGTGGTCTCGCTGTGGACCCGCACGGCCTACTCCCGCACCGGCCGGTCGACCGCGATGACGACGCGTTCCAGGCGCCCGTCCGGCAGCCGCCGGACGCTGGTCGGAGCGTCCGGGACCGGCGCCGGCCGCGGCGCCGGCGTGGGGGCGGGCCGCGGCGCTACGAGCGCGGCGATGCGTTCGACCGACGGCGCGGCGACCAGCCACGGCTGCGGGCCGAGGGGGACCGTCACCTCGACCTCGAGCGCCGGCTTCATCCGCCCGTCGAGCCCGCTCCAGAGGTCGCCGGGCTGCCGGCCGTCGCGTTGCGCCAGGGCGAGCTGGACGGCGCCGTGCGACGACGCGGGCAGGTGCTCCTCGGGGATCGTCTGATGGCTCACGACCGTCGTGAGCACCTCGCTGAGCAGCTCGTGCTCGTCGCGCGTCGTGCCTGCCCACGCGGACACCAGGTAGCCGAGCCGCACGACGGGGAGCTGGGCCCGCACCTCGACGCGCCCGTCCGGCCGCACCCGCTTGTCGGCCGGCCCCGGAGGCCGCGCGCTCGGTGCGACGTCGAACAAGTACACGTTGACGGTGACCCGGCTCAGCCGGGCGCCCCACTCGCGGTCCGGCACGTCGAACGACACGTCCCCGACGTCGTCCGGCAACGGCAGCCGCGCGCGTAGCAGCGCTTCCAGGGCGCGGTCGATCACGCCGATCACGACAGCGAACCCCCTCCCCCGTAGCGGCCGCGGGCTCCCGCCCGCGCCGCCGTGGGGGCGACCATAGGCGCGGAATCACCCGCGCGCGGCGAAATCACGAAAATTCCCCGATATCGGTCCGCCCCGCCGCCCGCGTCCCCACAATGGCCCGCGTGCAACGGCTCGCCACCCTCGTCCGGCAGGTCCGCGCCGCGCGCGACCGCCGCCCGGCGAACGACGCGCTGGTCGCCGTCCTCGCCGTGCTCGAGGCCGACCACCCCTACGACGCGCACGCCGCGCCGGACGCGTTCGACGACCGGCTGGCCGGCATCCGCGACGTGTACGGCTTGGACGCCCTCGACGTCGACCTGCTCGTCGCCGCCTGCGCGCCGGAGCTCGACGCGAACTTCGGGCTCGCCTACGCGCTGCTGCAGGGCGACCCCGCGCGGGTCCGCCCGGGTGCCGCGCTCGCGCTGGAGCTCTGCGACGTGCCCTGGCTGGCGCCCGAGCGGTCGCGGCTCGCCGCCGGCGCGCCCTTGCGGCAGCACGACCTGCTCACGCTGCCGGGCGACGAGCCGTTCCCGCACCGGACGCTGCGCGTGCCGGACCGCCTGGTCGCGCACCTCGCGGGCGACGACACCCCCGACCCGCTGGTGGCGACCATGACCGTGGACCCGGTCGCGGTCCCCGTGCCCGAAGCGGTCGCCGCCGCGCGCGCGATCGAGGCCGGCGTGCCGCTCGTCTGGGTGCGCGCCGCCCCTGGCTCGGTCGCGCTGGGGCTGGCGGCGGCGGCGTTCGACACCGTCGGCATCGCGCACCTCGCCGTGGACCTCGGCCGCTGCCCCGGGGGCGAGCCGGTGGAGAACGCCGTGCGCGCGGCCACGCGGGAGAGCGCGCTGCTGCGGTCCGGTCTCGTCGTGACCGGGGCCGCGGTGCTCGCCGAGCCCGCCAACGTCTGGCTGCTTGAGCTGCTCGACCAGGCACCGGTCCCCGTCGTCGCCGTGGCCGACCGCCCGTGGGGCCCGGCCTGGCTGCGCGCGCTGCCGTTCGCGGTGGACGCGCCGCCCGTCACCGCGAGCGTCCGCGACGAGCTGTGGCGGGAGCTGCTCGGCGACGCGGCGGACCAGCCCGGCTGGGCCGAGCTGGTGAGCCTGCGGCTGACGCCCGAGGACATCGTGCGGACGGCGGCGTACGCCGGGGTGGTCGCCGCGACGCGGCAGGAGGACGTGTCGGTCGCCGGGGCGCGGGAGGCGGCCCGCCGGCTCGTCGCGGACACCGCGCGGCCACGCGCCGCGGTGCGGACGTTCGCCGACCTCGTCCTCCCGCCGGCCACGCTGGAGGCCGTGCGCGAGCTGGTCGGCTGGGCGGCCCACCGCGACCTCGTCCCCTCCGGCAACGCGCGCGGTGTCACGGCGCTGTTCACCGGCAACCCCGGCACCGGCAAGACCCTGGCCGCCGAGGTGGTCGCGGCCGAGCTCGGCCTGGACCTGCGCACCGTCGACCTGTCCGCCGTCGTGGACAAGTACATCGGCGAGACCGAGAAGAACCTCGAACGGGCCTTCGCCGAGGCCGAGCGCCACAACGTCCTGCTGTTCTTCGACGAGGCCGACGCGCTGTTCGGCAACCGGTCGGAGGTGCGCGACGCGCGCGACCGCTACGCCAACCAGGAGATCGCGTACCTGCTCCAGCGGATGGAGCAGTTCGACGGCATCGCCGTGCTCGCGACGAACCTGCGCGGCAACCTCGACGCGGCGTTCACCCGCCGCCTGCACTTCGTCGTGCACTTCCCCGACCCGGACGCGCCGACCAGGCGCCGGCTGTGGGAGACGCACCTCGCGCCGTTCGGCGACCTCGACCCCGCGGACCCGGTCGACCTCGACCGGCTCGCCGAGACCGTCGAGGTCTCCGGCGGAGACATCCGCAACGCCGTGCTGGCCGCGGCGCACGCCGCCGTCGCCGAGGGCGTCCCGTTGGGGATGCGGCACGTCGTGCGCGGGGTCGTCCGCGAGTACCGCAAGCTCGGCCGCCGGCTCCCGGTGCCCGGGCTGCTCTCCGCCGGCTGACGACTTTCCGCGAACGCCCGCGGGCTCTCCGGTGTCCCCCTATCCTCGGCCGCAACACGGGGGAGGCAGCGATGATGCCGGAGAAGAAGAAGAAGAAGAAGACGGCCAGCGATGTGCAGCCGGCGCGCGACCCGATGACCGGCGCCACGCTCGGCCCGACACCGCAGCCGGCGACGTTCCGGCCGCCGGTGGCCGATGCCGCGACTGACAGTCGGGAGCTCCGGCCGCGGCAGGCGAAAGACGAGGCGGTCAAGGCGATGACCGCCATGACGACGAAGCGCGCGTCGAACAAGCAGCGGCCGCACGGTTCCGCGAAGGTTCACACGGCCCCTCAGCCGGACCGCGGCAACTACAAGCACGCGAACATGGGGCCGGACGTAACCCGGCAGCTACTCGACGCGCGCACGAAACAGGTCGGCAGTAACACGCGCGAGGCCATGGAGGTCGCGTTCGCGGCGGGGCTGGCCGAGCGGAAAGCGGCGGAGTCGAGCGCGGAGGCCACCGCCGACGTCGAGAAGGGGAAGAGGAAGGGAAAGCGGAAGGCGCCGGAACAGGTCAAGCTCAAGCCGCTCGACGTCAGCCGCAACCACGTTCTAGCGAACTCGTGGATCTCGATCCTGCTGAAGGAGGCGCTGCTCACGCTGTCCCGCGAGGGGATCACGAGCGTCCCGGAGTCCGGGAAGGAGCCTGAGCGGATCGAGCCTCTGCGCGCCTGGATCATCGCGCTGATGGGCAGCGACGACGCCGCGGCCCCCGCGCTCGCCGAGCTGCCGAAAGCGCTCGCTCGCGCAAAGCGACGCGGCTCGTCCAAAGCGCTCGAGGACATACTTGCCAAGTCGCCGAACATCATGCGGTTCGGCGACAGCCCGGCCAACACGGATGCGAAACACGGTATGGACCTGCCGACGCACCGCGGGCACATCACGGAGTCGGCGAAAAGGATCCGCGACGCGACGCTCGCGCTGTTTCCGCTCGTCGGGGAGATGGTGTTCGACGCAGTGCGCGAGCCATACGAAGTCGAGACGCGCCGCAACCAGACCCACACCGGCACGCCGTACAAGACCAAGGTCCGCAGATACGTCCAGACGTCGACCGAGCTGGAGGATCCGGGAAACGAGCCGTACCGCAGGACAGACCACTACGGCGGCGACGACGCGGTCCTCGACTTCTACCAGCCGGCGCCGACCAGCGGCCGCACAGGCGCCGAACGTCGCTCGCTACCGGAACGGACGCAAACTCGCAGCCGCGCCGCACGCTCCGCGAAACCCGACGACGACGCGACGCAGCGACCAGGGGGGTCGACGAGCAGCGGGAGCACGACCAACGCGAAGTGACCGCGCCCCCCCGCGACGGCCACGCGTCAGTCGTCCCAGACCTCCGGCTGCAACGCCTCGTGCCGCGCCGCCGTCTCGGGGTCGCCCGCCGCCGCGGCGAGTGCGGCCCACGACACCGGCCCCGGCCACCCCGCGGTCCGCTCCAACAGCAGCCGGTGCACGTCGGCGGGCGCGACGTCCGGCGGCACCGCGAGCACCCCGAACATCGTCGGCTCGTCCGGCTCCATCGGGTCGAACACCCGCAGCCGGCCGCCCAGCTCGGCCACCGCGGCGACGAGGTCGCGTACGGCCTCGGGGTCGAGGTCGCGCCCGGCGACCTCGTAGCCGCGGCAGCCGCCGGCTCGCACGGTGGCGAGGTGCGGGAACACCAGCAGCCGGTCGTCGTCCTCGCCCGGCACCTCGATCGGTGTCGGCGTGAAGACGACCCGGTCGCCGTAGCGCAGCGGCTCCTCGTCGTCGATCCCCACGACCCGCGCCGTCACCGGGCCGGTGCGCAACGCGAGGAGCTCGCGCCCGTCGTCGTAGCGGATCGCGAGGTGGTGCCACTCCTCGTCGATCGGCCCCTCCCCTGGCTCGATCATGAACTCCAGCCGGGCGGCCGACTCCCGCACCCGGTCCCACCGCTCGGCCAGCGTCGCGGCGACCATGAAGTCCCACTCGTCGGAGGGCGACCAGCGGCCGGACTGCCGCACCTCGTCCAGCGCGCTGACAGCGGCGTCGTGCTCGCCGACCCGGGTCGCGGCGTCGGCGAGCAGACGGCGCGCGTTCATCGCCTCGGGGATCGCGGCAACGACCTGCCTGCAGTGGTCGACGCAGCCGGCCCAGTCGCCGGTGCGGTGGGCCAGCCGGGCCAGCGCCCACGCCGCCACCGCGGGCGACGCCGGACGCACGGCCTCGGCCAGCGCGGTGACCGCGGCCGCGTCCGGCGTGACCGGTTCGAGCAGCACCTCGACCAGCAACGACACCGCGCGGTCGTCCTCAGGGTGCCGCCGGACGTGCTCGTCGAGCGCCGCCCTGGCCACCTCGCGGTGCCCCGACGCGAGCAGCGCGCCGGCGTACGCCCTGACTACGCCGCCGTGGTCCGGCCAGCGCCGGTGCGCCGCCTCCCACCGGTCCAGCGCCTCCTCCGGGTCGGGCTCGCCATCGGCGGGCTCGTCCGGCACCGCGAGCAGCTCCTCCGGGTCGTCCGGCAGCGCGACCGGCGCCGGCGGCGCCGACGTGACCGCGGCCGCCAGCTCGGCGACCTCGTCGGCCACCGGCCGCGGGTCGCGCAGCGACGGCAGCACCTCCTGCAGCACCTCGACGCCGCGCCGGGCCGGCCACGTCCGGCCGCGCGCGACCGCGAGCCGCACGTACGCCAGCGCGCAGAGCACCGTGTCGAACCAGCAGCCCGCCGCGCGCTGCGCCTCCACCATCCGCCACACCGCGGCGCCGAGGTGGTGGGTGTTGGGAGCGGCGCCCGCGGCGACCAGCGACTCCACCGCGCGCACCCACGACGCGTGGTCGTCGAGGTTCGTCTCCGCCGCGGCCGGCAACGCCGCCACCGCGGCCTCGTGCTGCCCCGCCCGCGCGTACGCCAGCGCCACCAGTGTCGCGACCTCCGCGCGGCGCGGCGCGGTCACGTTGACGTCGGTGCGCGTGAGGTAGCGCTCGCCCGCCTCGGCGGCGTCGATGTCGCGGCCCGCCGCGACCAGCGCGGTCAGCAGCACCGCGATGTTGTCCTGGTCCGGGTCCGCCACGACCTTCGTCAACGCCTCCTCCGGCCGCCCCTGGTGTACCAGCGCGAGCGCCCACTCGTCGTGCAGGCAGCGCCAGCACGGCCACGACGGGTCGATCCGGCCGAGCGTCTCCACGACGACGTCGATCCGTTCGTCCGCCCACCCCGGGCCGTCCGTGCGGCCGTAGCAGATCGACAGGTCCTGCACCGTGCAGACCGCCTGCGGGCAGCCGGCCGTCTCCGGCGCGTGCGCCGCCTCCAGCGCCTCGACAGCCTCGGTCAGCACGACCGCGCCCTCGCCGCGGACCGCCGTCCGGTGCTGCAGCCGCCAGTGGCGCACGAACACCGGCAGCCACGGCACGTCGAGCCCGGCGGAGAGCGCGAGCGCGTCGGCGCACAGCGCCTCGGTCCGCGCGGAGTCGCCGGAGAGCGCGGCGCCCGGGATGTCCCTGATCACGTCCGCGAGCCGGTCGTGCCCGTCCTCGCGCAGCTGGTGGTACGCGTCGTACACCCACGCCCAGACGTCCATGTCAGCTCCCGTCCAGCAGCGTCAGCAACGTGTCGGAGAACAGCGACAGCGACGCGTCGAGATCCACGCCCGCGCCGCCGCGCGTGCCGGCGGTGAGCCCCTTCAACGCGCGCAGCAGCGCGAGCACCGCCGGGCGCGCGTCCCTGTCGGGGTCGGCTAGCAGCCGCTGCATGACCGGGCTGTCGAGGTTCACGTAGACGCGGCGTTCGACCCGGCCGTCGATCGTCGCGGTGTGCGCGCGGGCGAGCGCGAGCGCGGCCCGGCCGATCCGCCGGTCGGCCTCGTCCGCCTCGATCCGCCGCTTCAACGCCACGTCCCTGTCGGGCACGACGACGAGCGGGATGCTGCCCGGCGCGAACCGCGCGGGCACCACCTCTTCGCCGGGGTCGCCGAGCACCGATACCAGCCACGCGCGGTCGTCCGGCGGTAGCCCGGCGCGAACGAACACCTGCCGGTCGCCGGCCGCGGTGCCGAGCTCCACGACAGCGGCGCCGGCTCGCTGCCCCCACTCGCGCAGGAACGGCGCGACGCCGTACCGCGTCCCGATCGCGATCGGCACCTTCATCGCGCGGAACACCGTCTCCTCGAAGCCGCCGCCCTCCCCGAGGGAGACGTGCACGCGCCCGCCGCCGCGGCGCGCCACCTCGCGCGCGGTCAGGTCGCCCTCCGACGTCGGCACCTGCAGCGAGTCGGCGAGCAGGTCGAACAGCACCGGGTCGGCCAGTGCGGCGCCGAGCAACGCCTCGTTGTGCCGGCGCAGCACCGTGCGCCAGACATCCGGCTGCTCCTTCGCGATCGCGGCGAGGCCGGAGACGAGCCGCACGCTCAGCGCACGCTGCGCGGCGTACCAGTGGTCGTCGCGCTGCAGGTCCTCGCGGCTCGCGGTCGGCGTCAGCCGGCGCGACTCCAGCACGCCGCCGCAGAACCCGGCCCAGCGCGGCAGCAGCTCGCGCGCGTCGTCGTCGAGCAGCATGCCGCGGACGAAGACGGCGACGTTGCGGTTGTCCGACGAGCCGTACGTCGCGCCGCTCTGCACCCACAGCAGGCCCGTCACGTCGCTGTCCTCGTCCGGCTCGACGTCCACCGTGCACAGCGGCTCGAACCGCCGCTCGAAACGCGCCGCGAACTCCAGCCGGCGCCGCGTCGCCGCGACCGGGTGCTCGACCGGCGCACCCGGCTCCGTGCGCCACGGCGGCGCCAGGTCGTTGACCGGTTCCGGGGCGCCGTTGAGGTGGACGGGTACGCCGAGCAGCGCGAAGTACCGCGTGGCGAGGCCGGACACGACCTCGGCGTCGCCGAGCCGGCGCGCGTCCGGCTGCAGCTCCACCGTCACCCGCGCGCCGACCGGTCGCGGCTCCGTTGCGGTCAGCGTGTACTGCCGCCCGCCCGCGCTCGCGTAGAGCCAGCCGGTCACGGGGTCGCTCATCGGCGTGGTGTGGACCAGCACCCGCCGGCCGATGACGAACGCCGACAGGAACCCGACGCCGAACAGGCCGATCAGGTCCTCGTCGCCGCTCTCCTCGCGCGCGAGGCGGGTGGCCCCGGCGCCTATCGTGGCGAGCAGGTCGACGACCTCAGCGTCGGTCATCCCCGCGCCGTCGTCGGTGACCGTCAGCGTGCCGCGTGCAACGTCGGTCTCGATGTCGATGCGCCCGCAGGGAAACGCCGGGTCCGCCAGCCGGCGACGGACGATCGAGTCGTGCGCGTTCTGCACCAGCTCGCGCAGGGCCACGGCGGGCGTCGTGTAGAGGTGGCGGCCGAGCAGCTCGAGCAGGCCGTCGACGTCGACGCCCGTCACCCGCATCTCGGTCATTCCGCCAGTCTCGCAGCGGGCCGCGCGCGGTGTCGGGGGATTACCCGGCCATGGACACGCAGCGCCCCTTCGGCCGGCAGGGCGGACACGACGAAGGCCCCGGCGAGATCGCCGGGGCCTTCCAGGTCGTGAGGGTTCAGATCGGGCGGACGTTCTCCGCCTGCGGGCCCTTCTGGCCCTGCGTGACGTCGAACTCCACGCGCTGGTTCTCGTCCAGCGAGCGGTAGCCGTCAGCCGCGATGGCCGAGAAGTGCACGAAGACGTCGGGACCGCCGCCATCCTGCGCGATGAAACCGAAGCCCTTCTCGGCGTTGAACCACTTGACAGAGCCTTGCGCCATGCTGCGTCCTCCTAAGGACGGGTCCGGCGCCGCACTGTGCGGGCCGGATGTTGCCGCCGTGGTCGCACCTCGCCCCCGGCCTGGTGCCGGAAAACGAGAAACGCCCGCGACCAATTCCGCGGGCGTTCAAGAACGTGCGAGGACACTGGTAAGCAACGTCGCTGACCCTAGCAGGCCGCCGCGCCGCCTGTCTGCCCTCGCCCGCGCGGCGCTCCACCAGAGCGGTCCAGCGGGCGGTGGGGCAGGCAGGGCACGAACCTGCGACCCAGGGCTTATCAACCCGGCCGAGCCGATGCCGGCTGCTGACGTCGAGTCGCGTCTCCGCGGGTCATCGGAAGTACGCGCCGACGGGTTGTGGGGCACCCCCGGCCCGTTACCCCCAGAAGATACAAGTCGGATCGGTCGATCTCCGCGAGCAGTGTCGCTACTTGCGGCGCAGCCGGTGCGAGGTCGTAGCGACGGAAGAGCAGGTTCCAGGGTCGGGCCACCCGGCGCCCACGCCACCGGCGGCATGTCCGGCCGCGGCCTGCCACGAGACTGCTGCACGCGCGAGCGCGCACACCGACCACAGACGCAGGAAGAGTTGCTCTCTCCCGTGATGTGCGGCGGCACGGAACGCGAGTCGACGCGACCCGGTGTCACACGGTCAGATCGCGTTGCGGGTGAAGCGGATGGCCGGGCCGTGCGCCTCGGTGTGGCCCGCCCGGTCGGTCGCCCTCGCGGTCGCGAGGTAGGTACCCACGCGGTCCGGCGGGGCGACGGTCCACGTACACGTCGTGGGACGGGCGCAGGTCAGCGTTGCCATGACCGTGACCGCGCCGCCCGCCACCGCCGAGTTACCGAGGATCGGGGTGAACACGACGTACACCACGGCGACGCCGCGGCCGGCGTCGTTGGTCCGGCCGCGCAGCACCTCGCCCGGTGACAGTCGCGCCCCGCCTTCCGTCGTGAAGACGGACACCGGAACGCTGCGGTCGTCGCGCTCGCGGGAGATCCGGCGGCCGAACGTCGCCGTCCACGTGTCGCCGTGAGCGCCGTTTCCACCCCAGCCGCCGAAGAACACGATCTCGGACCGGGCGACGTCGTAGGCGGCAACGGCGTACGGGCGGGGCTGCGGCCCGCCACTGGCCGGCGCGGGCCGCCACAGCGCGCCGGTCCACACCCAAGCCCGCGGCCCGTCGAACGTGACCACGGCATCGGCGAGTGGCGCGACGTGCAGGTGCGGGCGGAGATCGTCCGGCGGGACGTTCGGAAGCAGCGGCCGCCATCCGGTCCCGGTCCACGACCAGGCGTCGTAGTACTGCCAGGCATCTTGACCGCCACTGAGCAGGAGCTGTCCCGCGGCGGGGTCGTACGCGAGCATGGCGCCGAACCGGCCCAGCGGTCCGGTGGCGGTGGTGACTTGGGACCACGTCGTGCCGTTCCAGGTCCAGGTGTCGGAGAAGGCACCGTTGTCCTCACCGCCGAACAGCAGCACTGTCCCGGCGACTGGGTCGTAACCCATCGTGGCCCGCGCGCGGGGCCGCGGCGCGACGATCGGCAGCCGTTGCGTCCACGTCTCGCCATCCCACACCCACGTGTCGTTGAGGAACTGACCGGCGGCCGCGCGTCCACCGAACAGCACGATCTCCCCGCGCGCCCGGTCGTACGCCATCGTGGCCCCGTGCCGCGCCGACGGGCTACGTTCGGGCGTTCGCCTGGTCCACCTCGCGCCGTCCCAGACCCAGGTGTCGCCGAACACGCCGGCGTCGTCCCGGCCGCCGAACAGCACGGTCTCCTGCTGGCCGGCGTCGTTGGCAGCGGCCGCCCAGTACCGGGGCTCGGGCGCCGGGCCGGAGTGCCGGGTCCAGCGCAGCGGTTCGGCCGGCACGGTCGGAGCGGGCACCGCCGACGGCACCGGCACCAACCTGGTCACGCCGGCGAGCGCCTGCTCGGCCGCGCGTAGCGGCCGCTCACGCGGCGGTGGGGAGGGCCGGCTCGCGGCGGGCCGGGGCGCAGGGGTGTCCGGTGCGGACGGTGCGGACGGCGCGACGCCGATCGACATCGAGCCGACGACGGCCAGCGTGGCGATGACACCGCGACCGCGACCCTCCAGCACCGGTCCGTCGAGCAGCCGCCGCGGCACCCGTTCCACGACCGCGGACCGCATCCGGCCCACGACGACCCCGAGGCTGTGGCCGCCGAGCTGCTGGTAGTGCGCGGCGAGCGAGCGGCGGGCGCGAAAGAGCCGTTGCCGCATCGCGTTCCCGGAGACGCCGAGCGACGCGGCGAGCGATGCCGCGGTCGCGCCGTCGACCTCGTGCCGGACGAGGATGGTCCGGTCAGTCGCCGGTAGCCGCTGCAACGCGCCGGAGAGACGGCGCCGGGCATCGGCCCGGATGGCGGCGTCCGACGGGTCGTCGGGGGCGGCGCCGACCGCGTCCGCCAGCTCCTCGTCCGCGACGACCATCGTCCGCGCCGTTCGCCGGACGTGGTCGATCGCCAACCGGCGGCAGACGATCGCGAGCCACGACCACGGCTCGCTGTCGTACCCGTTCTCCGCGAGCTGCCGCGCGGCCCGCAGCATCACCTCCTGCGTGAGGTCGTCGGCCTCCGCGTCGCCGACGAGACGCACGGCGAGGCCGCGTACCCGCGTCCGGTACGTCCGGTCGAACGCGGCGTAATCACCGCCGCGGCACAATTCCCCCATGCCCCCGCCTCCGTCCTTCGCGTCGAGCCTTCGTTCCGTAACACGGAGAGGACCTTCACCTGTTACGCAGGGCCGCGACGCGCGGTCTCGAAAGGTACACACCCAAGGATCCGAGGGGGAAGCGAGGGAGATATGAGGGCAGCGCGCGCGGCCGTCGCGACCGCGCTGCTGGTGGTTCCGTGCGCCGGGGCGCACGCGGCGGCGGTGGTATGCCCGGCGTTCGCGGATCGGGCGGGGGACGTCTACGACCTGTGGCCATACGCCGGCATCCCGGACGACCAGCTCGACGTACGGCGGGGTGACATCGCCGGCAACAAGACAACGCTCACGGCTCAGATCACGCTCACGTCGCTGGCGAACACCGACCCGCTGGCGCCGACCGGCCGCGGCTACTCGGTCATCGCCGACATCGGAACCGGTTCCCTGGTCGAGGGGCCGTTCGTCGGGTTCGTCGCCACCCTTGACCCGCTCGGCAACGCCACGTTCTTTGCCGGGGAGTTCCGCAATCCGGAGTCGGACAACGCCGCGATGCTCTGGGCGGTGCCCGCCAAGGGCAAGGTCGCGGGCGCGTCGATCCGCGTGTGGGTGCCCTACAAGGCATTCGCGCCCCGCGAGATCGAGATTCGCAGCGGCATGCGGGTGCGCCGGCTGTGGGGCGAGGCCGGTCGGCACGTCCCCACCGACGTCGTGATGGGCTTGACCCAGATCGTCGACACCGGCCGCGGTGAGATCCGCTACACACTCGGCAAGAAGGCCTGCATCCCCGTCGGGAAGTAGCTCGCCGCCATTACCCGAACCGGCGTGCGACGTTCACGCGCGGCGCGCATGCCCAGTCTGCGCTCTGCGGACCCGGGGAGCACGTCGACACCGACCGGACGCCGGCCGCGAGACCGCATAACACTCTCGTGCTCCCGTCCGTGTACCTGACAACGGCCCGCGCCGCGGGCCATCGACGTCAGGAGAGACTCCATGCTCGCCCAGGCCATCCGACGCACGGTCGTCGTGCCGCTCGCCGGTGCATTCCTCATGCTGCTCGCCGGTGCGGCCGACGCCTGCGTCAGCCGCTACCACGACAACCGGTCGAACCAAAGCGCCGACTTCGACTACGTCGACGACATCGCGCGGAAGACTCTCGACGGTCCGCTCGTGAAGGACCCGCTGGCCAAGAAGGCGACGCTGACAATCGAAGGCAGCGCCTACGGCTGCACGGGCACCGGCGCGACGTTCGCGCTCACCCTCAACGGCGCCACCATTTCGAGGTTCAACTGCAGCGCGTTCGGCTGGTTCGAGGCGGAGTTCCACTTCGAGTACGCGCTGCTGCAGCCCGGCACGGCGACGAACACCTTCGCCCTCGTGGACCTCGACCAGACCTGGAACACCGGGATCTACCTCGAGGTCGACACGAACTCGACCTGGGGCCGCTCGACGATCTACGCGAACGGCACGTACGTCCCGGGCGAGTTGATCTGGACCCTTGACGCTCCCGGTCTCGTCTGCACGCCGCAGCCTTAGCACAGGGGTCGTCGGCCGGCAGAACGACCTCTCAACGGCGTCACGCGCACCCGCGTGATCTGCCGGCCGTCGAGCCCGTCCGGTCTAACGGCCCGAGTGTCACTGCGTGGGATGGCGGCCCAGAGGTCGAGCTCGTACAACGCGATCCCGCACTGTCGAAACGGCAGCCCCGAACACGACTTCTAGGCCTTCTGGCAATGGCACCGCGAAGAGCCGCGAAGCGGCCTTTGCGAACGATGCTCTGCCGACGCCGGCGACCCACCGTCCCACCTAGACCCGGCGACCCCCGGCGCGTGCCGCGCCGGAACACCACCCGCCGAGGCAACGACTACCAGCTAGGGAGAAGGGAACCGATGAAGACCGTCCGTCAGCCCACGAGACCGACGTTTCGGATTGTAACGCTCGTCGCGACGGCCATGGCAGTGTGGCCAGGGGCCTCGTCGCACGCGCTCAGCGCACAGGTCGTCGTCCCCGCGGGGGACGTCAGGTACGTCGATGCGCCCATGGTGATCGACGCCGCAACGGACGTCGTGATTCGGGGGATGTTGCGGCTGTCGGACGGCGCGTCGCTCACCATTCGGAGCAGCGGGACGATCACAGTCACCGGAGCCGTGGTCGCGGAACCTGCGCGAGCAGGGCTCCCTGGCATTCCGATCGCCTTGACGGCCGCGCGCATCGTCGTCGCCAAGGGCGCCACGATTCGGGCTGGTGACGGTGGCGCAGGTCTGGCGGCGACCGCCTTCCCCCGCGCCGTTGGCGGGATCGGCGGCAACGGCGGCAACATCGTCTTGCAGGCCCACGCCTACGAGATCGCGGGCTCGCTTCGACCAGGCGATGGAGGGGCCGGTGGCATCGCGGTATCGCGACCGCCGGTCGGTTCGGCGCCCCAGGGTCGCTCGGCGTTTGCCATCGGCGGCGCAGGAGGCGACGCCGGTCGGGTGATCGCACCGGACATCATGGCCGTCATCGGCACTCTTCCCGCACGTGGAGGCGCCGGCGGCGCTGCCGAGGCGTACGGGGAAGCAGGTCGGTCCGTGACCACGGCAGCGCCGTATTCGCACTGCGGCGGCGCAACCGGCACGAACGGTGGCAACCCCACGGTGACCGGTAGCAATGGATCGCCGGGAAGTTCGACCTCCGCCGGGGGCGCCGGTAGCAGCGCGAGCAACCTCGGCAGCGGCGGGTTCGGCGGCGCGGGCGGATCGGGCTCATCCGGCTTCAACGGCGGAGACGGCGGAGACGACGCTCTCGCAGGCGGTAGTGGCGCCAATGGTGGTGACGGGTGCACGGGCGGCGACGGTGGGCATGCCGGCACGGCGACCGCAACCGGCGGCAACGGCGGCAACGGCTGCCCACCCGGTGCCGGCGGGTCCGCCACTTCGTGGTCCGGCGACGGCGGCCGCGGCGGCAGCGGTGGCGCCGGCGGCCGGGGTGGGATCGGCGGCAGCGGGCTGCTCAACGGCGGTCGCGGCGGCAACGGCGGCTGGGGCGAAGCCGGCGGCAGCGGAGGTGACGGAGGCGACGCTTGGGCTAACGGCGGCTCGGGCGGCAACAGCCTCTGCGGAGGCGCGAAGGCGGCAGGTGGCGCTGCGCACGCCCTGGGCGGCAATGGCGGCAACGGCGGTAACGGCGGCAATGGCGGTCGCGGTGGGAATGGCGGTTGCGGCCTGACGCCAGGTTTGGGTGGCGCGGGCGGTATCGGTCGCAACGGCGGCGCCGGCGGGTTCGTCGGCGTCACGGGGACGATTACTCAACCCGGCGCTCCGTCCTCCAGGACCCCCGGATCGGTGGGCGCGGCCGGTGGTGCGGGCACGCGCGGGACCGACGGTTCGCCAGGCCCCTCGTCGCTGCTGTGCTGAGTCGATGCCACGGTGCTGGGTGCGTTCGGCCAGGTAAGCCGTGAGACATGGTGTGCGGGCGGGACAGTCATCCCGCCCGCGCACCGTGTCTCCGATGCGAGGGAAGTCGCCGCTCCTCAAGTGGAGTCGCCGGTGGCACCGGGCACGGCGCGGAAGTAACCGTCGACTTCCCGCAGGTAGGCACCAAGCGGCTACTTGTCAGGTACGTGCCGCTCCGCCGCGTCCAATCGTGACCTCCGCCAGCACGCGCTCTCGACGGTTGACGGGAATCTCCGGCCACACGCCGCTCCTCCGTCTACGCGCGGCGCAGCCGCACCTGGCTGTCGGTGACCACGATCAGGTGACCAGAAAGCGTGTCGAGGTCGTAGTCGGCTACGAACCGGCGCAGTACGTCAGCCACCACATCCGGTCGCTGGTCGGCGAGGCGCAGGACGACGACACCGGAGTGCGTTGCCGGCGGGTACGCGCGGATGTCGCCGAACCGAGGTCGACGTAACCAACATCCGGGTGCTCCGCGACGCATGCCGCCCACACGTCCGGCGTCTGGAGGACGAAGGCTTGGAGCGGCGGAGGGTTTCGGTTTCCATGTAAGGACTGGACTTTCCCCGCGTGTAGTCGGTGACGCCGGGAATGTCCCGGCGCGACCGCAAGGAGGAACCATGAAGCGCAGGATCACCGGCCTCGGCTTGGCCGTCGCGACCGCGGCGATGGTGTTCGTCCCGGCAGGTACGGCGCACGCCGACCCGATCGAGGACATCATCGACTCAATCGCCATCACGCAATGCCCCTACCCGACCAGGCCGTACCTCGTCGTCTACGTCTACGGCCGTGAGGTCATCCTCGTCTGCAAGTAATCGCAGTCCCCGCGCGCGGGGCGGTTCCGGTTGGGCGCCGCCCCGGGTGCGCGCCGACGCATCGTCGTCGTTGGGCAGCGCACGGGCCGCTGACGCGAAGGCGCTGGCGGTCGCCACCGCGAACGAGTACGCGGTCGCATCCCCCGCTCCCGATGGATCGCCGCGTCCGATCCACTCCGCCGGACGGCCCTTGTCGTCGCGAAGGCTCCTCGACACCGGCGTCGCGGGCCTGCTCGCGTCGCGGTCGGATGTCGGCCTCGGAGCCGTCGCTCGGCAGCTCTGCGACGTTGCCAGTGGGCCTGGAAGGTGACAACCCGAACCGGGTCACGCTTGTGGAAGGAACGCCGATCGACCTCACTCGGGCGAAGGCAATCGCGGCCTCCGTGCCGGCCAAACAGGTGCCTTACACCGACCCGAGCCCGCGGATGTCGTCCTTACCCGTAAGACCCGAAGCACTAACTACGGAGTGACTTGACAACGGCGAACCCGGCAACCTGGCGGCTCGATGTGCCGATTCGCCGTCGCGGTGTAATCACGGATCGCTCCCAGACGTGTAGGTGGAGATGGAATCGCCACCACCTGAAGGAGCGTCGAGACAGATGGCACCGATGCGTTGGCTTGTCGCGGGCATCGCCGCGATCTCGTTGTTCGCCGGACCCGCGGCGACCGCAGGCGACTCGCAGGTGGCGGAAGGCGGATGTGCGATCCAGCCGATCCGCAACCCGCACGTTCTCGTGGACCCGAACCCGAACAAGATCTTTGCGGTCGCGTGGTCGGACCCGCACGCCGTCGTCGGCACCGGATTCTACGCGGGAGTGCCGGGGACGGACATCATCATCCACTGTGCCTGGAGGGTGAACAGCACGCAGGTCGTCACTTTGGCCAGCGAGCCCGGGACAGGCGTCGCGTTCGTGGCCCCGACTTCGGTGAGCTTCGCCGCCGGCATGGCCGACGACCTCTACCAGTGCACCTCGATCACGTGGACCGATCCGGACGGCACGCCGCAGTCGCGCGACATGGGATGCAGCGGCCCGTATGACCCCGGCACCGGTCTCGGAAAGTAGCGACCGGGCGACGCGGCTCACGGCCACGACGCTGCGTTGCAAGGTTCCCTCAACTCGCTGGTTCGGACCGACCGACCCGCGACGCCACAGGACCAAGTTCGGGTGGATCGGCTCCACCCAGCCTGACTCTCACGAGTCGGTTCGAGTTGAGACATGCCAGTGGGGCAGGCAGGGCTCGAACCTGCGACCCAGGGATTATGAGTCCCCTGCTCTGACCAGCTGAGCTACTGCCCCCGGGAGGACGAACGGGGCTCCCGCGGCTGGACTTGAACCAGCAACCCTGCGATTAACAGTCGCATGCTCTGCCAATTGAGCTACGCGGGATCGGCGAGGGCCGAGCCTACCAGCCGCCGGGCACCCGCTCGACGCGGTTGTCGGGGGGTGCCACCGGGTACGCCGGGCGGCAGAGAACGCGACCCGACCCCGGCCCCGGCCGGGACCGACGTGGAGGCATCCGATGCGCAAGACGACGTTCCTCACCGGCTTCGCCGCCGGCTACGTGCTCGGCGCCAAGGCCGGCCGCGCCCGCTACGAGGCGATCATGAAGTCGTGGCGGACGATGATCGGCAAGCCCGAGGTGCAGCAGGCCGCGGAGACCGTGAAGCAGGAGACGAGTGACCTGCTCGGCACCGCGAAGCGCGTCGTCACCGACACGTTCGCCGGCAAGGACATGGCCGACAAGCAGCACAACGGCACCAGCCCCGACGTGTCGGTCCGGGTCTGACGGGCAGGTATCCCATGCCGGCCCCTCCCGCCTGACCCGAAGGGAACCACCGCATGGGCACTGTGTCGCACTACGTAGAGGTCGATGTCCCCGCCGAGCAGGCGTACGCCTGGTGGCGCGGGCTGACGAACCTGCCGACGATCATGCCCGACGTCGAGAGCGTCGAGCCCGTCTCCGGCGGGACCGCGCTGACGCACTGGAAGGTGCACGGCCCGCTGGGCAAGACCGTCGAGTGGGACGCCCGGATCATCGAGGACGTCCCGAACAGCAAGATCGCCTGGACCAGCGTCCCCGGCGAGGACAACGACGTCACGACCTCGGGCGCCGTCCGGTTCGACGACCACGGCGGCACCACGGGTGTCGAGGTGAGCCTCGAGTACGACCCGCCGGCGGGCGCCGTCGGCGAGGCCGTCGCCAAGATGTTCGCCGACCCGCAGGACAAGGTCGAGCGCGCGCTCGCGGCGTTCAAGCAGACGATCGAGCAGGGCGCGTCCACCGGCGCGTAGCTGAACCTGACGCGGCGGGGCCTCCGGGAACGGAGCGCTCCGCCGCCCCAGCAGAGGAGACCCCGATGCGTGAGGACCAGACGCCGGTGGCGACCCAGGCCGACGCCGGGGTCAGCGGCATCGACGTGACCGTGGACGAGTCGATGACCGCGGGCGAGATCCTCGACCGCGAGCACAGCCCCATGGACCGCCCCGTCGCGGTCGACGACTTCGGTACGACCGCGAACGAGCAGCGCGACGGCGAGTCGCTCGAGGGCCGCCTCCAGCGCGAGGTGCCGGACCCGGCGCTCGAGGTGGACGTGCCTTACCTGTCCGAGGCCGAGGGGATCGGCGACGCCCCCGCCGGCCGGCTGGTCGAGCCCGACGAGGGCGCGCGGACCGACGACGTCAAGGAGAACATCGCGACGGACGTCGGCCGGGACGAGGGACTGCGCAGCGCCGAGGAAGCGGCGATGCACACCTTCGAGGCGTAACGCCGCCATGCCACGCCTGCGCCGCGTCGACTGCTCGGCACCGGGCTACCGCCGCCGCCGGGCGGGCCGCGGCTTCGGCTACGTGGACCAGAACGGCAACCGCATCACCGACCCCGAGACGTTGCGCCGCATCGAGGCGCTGGTGCTGCCGCCGGCCTGGCAGGACGTGTGGATCTGCCCGCTCCCGAACGGCCACATCCAGGCCACCGGCGTCGACGCCGCCGGCCGCCGCCAGTACCGCTACCACGACGTGTGGCGGCAGCGGCGGGACCGGGAGAAGTTCGACCACATGGTCGAGTTCGGCCGCGCGCTCCCCACGCTGCGCGAACGCATCGCCGCCGACCTCGGCGCCGACGGCCTCGGCCGCGAGCGGGTGCTCGCCTGCGCGACCCGCCTGCTCGACCTCGGCTTCTTCCGTATCGGCACCGAGGGCTACGCCGAGCAGAACCAGACCTACGGCCTCGCCACGATCCGCAAGGCGCACGTGCGGATCAACGGCACCGTGCTGGAGTTCGACTACGTCGCCAAGTCGGGCAAGCAGCGCATCCAGTCGATCGTGGACCCCGACGTCGTCGAGGTCGTCAGCACGCTGAAGCGGCGCCGTTCGGGCGGGCCCGAGCTGCTCGCGTACCAGCGCGACGGCGTGTGGTGCGACGTGAAGTCCGCCGACATCAACGCCTACATCAAGGACGTCACCGGCGGTGACTACAGCGCGAAGGACTTCCGCACCTGGTCCGCCACCGTGCTCGCCGCGGTGGCCGTCGCGGTGTCCGCGGAGGCCGCCAGCCCGACCGCGCGCAAGCGCGCCGTCGCCCGCATGTACCAGGAGGTCGCGCACTACCTGGGCAACACGCCCGCGGTCTGCCGGTCGTCGTACGTGGACCCGCGGATCGTGGACCGCTACCTCGCCGGCGTCACCGTCGCCCCCGCGCTGGAGCGGCTCGGCGCCGACGCGCAGGAGGGCCACCTCGGCACGCAGGGCGAGATCGAGTGGGCCGTCCTCGACCTGCTGGAGGAGGCGCCGGAGGCGGCGCTACCGCTGGCGGTCTAGGAGTAGCGGGTGATGTAGCCGCGGCGGCGGAACGTCGCGAGCATGTACCGCACGAACGCCACCGACGCGGCCAGCGCCAGCACCGTCGTCAGCCCGGCCCAGCCGAGCGTGCCCCACGGGATGCCGTTGCCGTCGATGACGGTGCGCGCGGCCGCGAACGCGTGCGTGGTCGGCAACGCGAGCGCCACCGGCTGCAGCGCCCCCGGCAGCGCCTCGACCGGGTAGAACGTGCCCGACAGCGGCATGACGACGAAGAGGATGCCCCACGCCAGCGCCTCGGCCCCGCTGCCGAACCGCAGCACCATCGCGATGACGAACATCGCCACCGCCAGCCCCGACGCGAGCAGCACCGCGACGATCGGCAGCAGCGCGAACCCGAGCGACGTGAGGTCGAACGGGTACAGCACGGCCACCATGACGGCCACCGCGCCGACGCCCATGACCAGCTTCACCAGCCCGAACGCCACCACTCCCGCGACCCACTCGGCCTCGGACATCGGGGTGCACATGAGCGAGAGCAGGTTGCGGGACCAGGTCTCCTCGAGGAAGCCCGTGGCGAGCGCGATCTGCGACTGGTAGACGACGTGCCAGAGCAGCACGCCGCAGATGAGGTACGCCGCCCCGGTCGCGCCCGCACTGCCGCCCGCCTGCTCGAAGAAGACCGCGATCGACCCGAACAGCAGCGTGTCCA
This sequence comes from Frankiaceae bacterium, assembly GCA_035536815.1. Lineage (GTDB taxonomy): Bacteria > Actinomycetota > Actinomycetes > BP-191 > BP-191 > BP-191. The sequence goes on along the minus strand of DATLNJ010000033.1, from coordinate 42,931 downwards.
CGATCGGCCAGATAGTGATGTCGAAGAACCGCTGCGGGCTGCGCCTGAGGACGATCGCCTGGCGCACGCCGACCGCGCGGATGGCCCGCCACCTCACGACTGCGCTCCCGTCTCCGCCGCGTCGACGAGCCGCCCGGCGGCGCGTTCGGCGGCGAGGTGGATGAAGACCTCCTCGAGGTCGCCCTGCCCGAACCGCGCGGCGACCTCGGCCGCGGAGCCGTCCGCGACGATCCGGCCGGAGGCGAGGAACACGACGCGCTCGCAGAGGCGTTCGACCTCGACCATGTTGTGGCTGGTGACCAGCAGCGCGGTGCCGTGCTCGTCGGACAGTGACTGCAAGCCGGTGCGCACCCGCAGCGCCACGTCCGGATCGAGCGAGGCGGTCGGCTCGTCCAGGACGAGCAGCTTCGGGACGTGCATGGTCGCCTTCGCGATGCCGACGAGCGTCTTCTGGCCGCTGGACAGCTCGGTGCCCATCGCCGCCTCCAGCTCGGGGATGCGGAACCGCGCCAGCGCCGCCCGCGCCGCGCCGAGCGAGTCGCGCAGGCCGTAGAGGTCGCCGTACATGGTGAGGAACTCGCGCACCCGGAGCTTCTCCGGCAGTGGCAGGTAACCGGCCGCGAAGCCGACGTGCGCCAGCGCCTGCCGGCGCTGCTTGGGGAGCGGGTGGCCCATGATCTCGACCCGGCCCTGGTCCGGCGTCACGACGCCGAGCAGCATGAGCAGGGTCGTGGTCTTGCCGGCGCCGTTCGGGCCGAGCAGCGCGACCCGCTCGCCGGGGCGGACGCGGAGGCTGACCCCGTCCACGGCGCGGGAGCGCCGGTAGTCCTTGACCAGGCCCTCGGCGCGGAGTGCGTCAGTGCTCACGAGGCGCCACTCTCCCACCGCGCGGAACGCACCGCACCGCGTTTTGCGGGCGGCCTACTCGAGGTAGTCGCGCAGCTTCTGCGACCGGCTGGGGTGGCGCAGCTTGGACAGCGTCTTCGACTCGATCTGGCGGATCCGCTCGCGGGTGACCCCGAACTCGCGGCCGACCTCCTCCAGCGTCCGCGGGTGGCCGTCGGTGAGGCCGAAGCGGAGCTGGATGACCTTCTTCTCGCGCTCGGAGAGCGTGTGCAGGACCGAGTCGAGCTGCTCCTGCAGCAGGATGAACGACGCCGCGTCCACCGGCACGACCGCGTCGGAGTCCTCGATGAAGTCGCCGAGGTGGGAGTCCTCCTCCTCACCGATCGGCGTCTCCAGCGACACCGGCTCCTGCGACACCTTGAGGATCTCGCGCACCTTGTCGGGCGTGAGGTCCATCTCCTTGGCGATCTCCTCCGGGGTGGGCTCGCGGCCCAGGTCCTGGAGCAGCTGGCGCTGGATGCGGATCAGCTTGTTGATCGTCTCGACCATGTGCACCGGGATGCGGATGGTGCGCGCCTGGTCGGCGATGGCGCGCGTGATGGCCTGCCGGATCCACCAGGTGGCGTACGTCGAGAACTTGTAGCCCTTGGTGTAGTCGAACTTCTCGACCGCGCGGATCAGGCCGAGGTTGCCCTCCTGGATCAGGTCGAGGAAGAGCATGCCGCGGCCGACGTAGCGCTTGGCGATCGAGACGACCAGGCGAAGGTTGGCCTCGACCAGCTTCTTCTTCGCGAGCTGGCCGTCGCGCTCGATGGCCTCGAGGTCCTTGCGGGTGCGGTCGGCCAGCTTGCGGCCGGTCGCCAGCTTCTCCGACGCGAACAGGCCGGCCTCGATCCGCTTGGCGAGGTCGACCTCCTCCTCGGCGGTGAGGAGCGGGACCTTGCCGATCTCCTTGAGGTACATCCGGACGGGGTCGTTGGTCGGCGCCTTGAGCGCCAGCTCCTCCTCGCGGCGCAGCAGGGCGGCGCGGTTCGGGTCCTCGTCCTCCTCGGAGGGCTCGACGATCTCGATGCCCTCGTCGTTGAAGACCTGGAGGACGGCGTCCATCGACTCGGGAGGCAGCTCGGCCTGGACGAGCGCGGCACCGATCTCCTCGCTCGTGAGGAAGCCCTGTTCCTTGCCACGCGTGATGAGGTCCTTGACCTCGTCGATCTGGGCTTCCTTGGGCAATGCGGTGGGGCTCATCGTGTCCTTCTGTCGTGTGTCGGCGGGCGGGGGATCGCCTGCCTACGTCCCGGGTCCCGGGTTCATGGCCTGCTCGCGCAGGGCACGCTGCCGCGCCTGCATGTCGACCAGTTCGCTGAACAGCGCGTTGTACTTCTCCGGCTGCTCCACAGGGTTCAACCGTTGGAGCCGCGATTTCGTTTCCGTGATTCGGCGCGTCAGGCCCATCTCCTGTAGGCGCGCCACCTGCTGCCGTACGTACGCGGGGCGGCTGGCGTCGTCCGTCTTGAGGGACTCGACGGCCAGCTCGGTGAGCAGGGAGCGGACGTCGTCGTCGCGGGCGGCGTCGCGGACGCGACCGACGAAGCCTTGCACACCTCCACTGCCGACACCGAACGAGCGCACCCCTCCGGCGTCCTTCACGGCCTCGTGGCAGGCGCGGTAGGCGGGGTGCGTGAACAGGTCGGGGTCCAGCGTGTCCCACACCGGGCCGACCAGCCCGGGGCTCTGGACGACCGACTTCAACGACTCCCGCTCGGCCCGCAGCTCCGCGTCGTTCGGCGCCGGACGCACCGCCTGCGACGGCGCGTCCGCGGAACCGGCGGCCGCCTGCGGCGGCGCCGTCGAAGTGTCCCCCGGCGCGCCGGCGGAACGCGCGGTGGCGGAGCCGGTGCGCGCAGGCGGCGCGGCGGCCGCCTCGGCGACCCGCGCCAGGACGTCGTCCACGGGCAGGCCGAGCCAGCCGGCCAGCCGCCGGGCGTACTCGGGGCGCAGCGAGCGGTCGCGGATGGAGGCGACGATCGGCGCGCACGCCGCCAGCCCGCGCACGCGTCCCTCGGCGGTCTCCAGGTCGTACTTGTCGAGCTCGGCCCGCAGCTTGAACTCGAACAGCGGGATGCGGCGCGCGACGAGGTCGCGGACGGCGGCGTCGCCCTTGGCCAGCCGCAGCTCGCAGGGGTCCATCCCGGTCGGCTCGACCGCGACGAACGTCTGCGTGACGAACCGCGCGTCCTCCTCGAACACCTTGAGCGCGGCGCGCTGCCCGGCGTTGTCGCCGTCGAACGTGAACACGACCTCGCCGCGGAACTCGTCCTGGTCCATGAGCAGCCGGCGCAGCATCGAGATGTGGTCGGCGGTCAGGCTGGTGCCGCAGGTGGCGACCGCGGTGGGCACGCCGGCCAGGTGGCAGGCCATGACGTCGGTGTAGCCCTCGACGACGACGGCCTGGGCGCGCCGGCCGATCTCCAGCCGGGCCTTGTCGAGGCCGTAGAGGACGTGGCTCTTCTTGTAGATCGGCGTCTCCGGCGTGTTGAGGTACTTCGGCTGGTCGCCTTCCTTGAGGGCGCGCGCGCCGAAGCCGATCGGGTCGCCGGTGTTGTCGCGGATCGGGAACATCAGCCGCCCGCGGAACCGGTCCACGACCCCGCGCTGGCCCTGCGACACCAGGCCGGCGGCGAGGCACTCCTCGCGGCTGAAGCCCTTCGCCGCGAGGTGCTTGGTCAGCACGTCCCACGAGTCGGGCGAGTAGCCGACGCCGTACGCCGCCGCCGCCGCGTCGTCGAAGCCGCGCTCGGCCAGGAACGCCCGCGCCGGCTTCGCCGCCGGGTCCTCGGCGAGCCGCGCCGTGAAGAACTCGACCGCCGCGCGGTGCGCCCCGACCAACCGGGTGCGCTGCCCGCCCTGCGCGCCGCGGGCGGTCGCGCCGCCCTGCTCGTAGCGGATCTCGATGCCGGCCCGCTGGGCGAGGCGTTCGACGGCCTCGGCGAACGACAGGTGCTCGATCCGCATGACGAAGTCGATGGTGTCGCCGCCCACGCCGCAGCCGAAGCAGTGGTACAGCCCGCGGGCCGGCGTGAGGTGGAACGAAGGGCTCTTCTCCTCGTGGAACGGGCAGAGGCCCTTCAACTCGCCACCACCGGCGGAGCGGAGCTGCACGTAGTCGCCGACCACGGACTCGATCGGGGACGCCTCGCGCACCCGCGCGACGTCCTCGTCGGGAATCCTGGCCATGCGGTGGGGTGCACCTCCCTCGATCCCGTGCGCGCAGACCGCGCCGCGGGGGACGGGGTGACACGGCGAGGCCCGCCTACTCGGGCGGGCCGTCCTTACAATTGTAACGACGACCCCTACCCTGTCAAGACACCCCCCTCGGCAGCCGGTCGCGGTCCCAGCCCAGCACGGCCACCGCCGTGTCGAACGCGAACCGGTCGGTCATCCCGCCCACGTACGCCACCGCCGCCCGCACGGGGTCCTCCGGAGGCGCGCCGGGGCCGGCCTGGCCGGGCCCGTCCGCTCCGGGGCCGGGTGCTCCCGACGGCGGGTGCCCGGCGAACTGCTCGGCGAAGTGCTCCACCAGCGCGCGCAGCACAGACACCACCTGCTCGGCCTGCCGCACCGACGCCGGCCTGGTGTAGATGCGCTCGTAGTCGAACGCCCGCAGCGCGGCCAGCGCCGCCGCCGGCTCCGGCCGCATGCCCACGACGCCGGTCTCGCGGATGCAGTCCACCAGCGCCGCGATCCACACCCGCAGCTGATCCCGCCGGGTCCGCCCGGCCACCGCGGCGACCTCCGCCGGCACGTCGTCCGCGGTCACGATGCCCGCGCGCACCGCGTCCTCCAAGTCGTGCGCGGTGTACGCGCAGCGGTCCGCCCACGACACCACCGCCGCCTCCGGCGTGGCGGGCGGCGGCCGGGACCAGGAGTGGTTGCGGATGCCGTCGAGCGTCTCGGCGCAGAGGTTCAAGGGCGCGAGCGTCACGTCGGCGCCCCACGGCGCGTGGTCGTACCCCTCGGGCAGGAACGCCGCGAACGCGTCCTCGCTCGCGTGCCCGCCCGGCCCGTGGCCGCAGTCGTGGCCGAGCGCGATGGCCTCGGTGAGCGCGACGTTGAGCCCGACGGCCCGCGCGACGCTGGTGGCGACCTGCGCGACCTCCAGCGCGTGGGTCAGCCGGGTCCGCTGGTGGTCGGCCGGGAACACGAACACCTGCGTCTTGCCTGCCAGCCGCCGGAACGCGCTGCAGTGCAGGATGCGGTCGCGGTCGCGCTCGAAGCAGGTGCGCTCCGGGTCGGGCTCCTCCGGCCGGGCGCGCGCACCGGCACCGTGCGCGCGGGTCGCGCCGGGAGCCAGCAGGCGGTCCGCCAGCTCCTCGCGCGCCGCCCGGTCGAACGCCGGCCACCCCGGCCCGATCGTCGGCCCGCCGGCGGCGTGCGGGGTCACGACGCCACCCGGGCCGGCCACGCGGTGTGTGGTGGCGACCCAGGCGAGCGCTCGTTCGGTGGACATGGCGCCATCCTCGACGGGGGGTGTGACAAGTTCCAACGCGCGTCCGCGGGGCATAGGGGACCGATGGCCCCACCCCCGGGGTCGCACCCCTACGACAGGAGCCCCTCATGCGCACCATCACGCGCGCGGCCACCCTCATGGCCGCGACATCGCTCGCCGTCGCCGCGCTGGCCGCCCCGGCGAGCGCCGACGCAGCCGCGCCCGACGGCTGCGTCACCGACTACCTCAACGGCGGCGGCGGCTACGCCATCGACCTCGACGCGTTCATCTACTACACGGTCCACGTCAACCCGGACGGCTCGATCACCGTGAACCCGTGGACGCCGGTCGGCCTGGCCGCGTTCATCGCGGGTCAGGAGGCCGGCCAGGTGGTCACCCTCGTCACGTGCATCGTCTGACCCGCTGACCGCCGCCCGACGCGGTCAGACCGCGTTGGGCGCGCGGCGGTCGGACGTCAGGCCGAGCCGCCAGTACAGGTACGCCGCGGTCTCGCGCAGGATGTAGCGGACCTGGCGCGCCCGCCCCTGCACCACCGGCCCGCTGCGGGCCGGTGAGGTGCGGGCGGCCAGCCCGACGTCGCCGGCCATCGCGCGGGCGCGGTACGAGTGCCACGGGTCGGTGACGAGCACCACCCGGTCCCACGAACGCCGCTCCGCGAGCGTCGCCACCGCGGCCAGGCTGGTGTACGTGTCGCCGCCCTCGCCGACCTCGACGACGGCCTCCCCCGGCACCCCCTGGCCGCGCAGGTACCGGCCACCGGCCGACGCCTCGGTGAACCGGTCGCCCTCCTGGTTGCCGCCGACAGTCACGACGACGGGCGCGACGCCGTCGGCGTAGAGCGAGCGGGCGTGCCGCAGCCGTGCCTCGAAGATCTCCGACGGCCGCCCGTCGAACTGCGCGGCCCCGAGCACCACGATCGCGTCGACCCGCTCGCGCGTGTCCAGCCGGGCGACCTGCCAGACCCGCACCGCGACGAACCCGGCCACCAGCAGCGCGACGACGACCAGCGCCGTCACGGCCCGCACCAGAAACCGGAACGGCCGTCTCACCCGGACCGCCGGGCGCGGCCCGGGACCCGGGTGGCGTACGTCACCGCGTGTCGCTGCCGCTCGTCTCGACCGACGCCCGCCCGGCCTCCAGCCGCGCGACCGGCACGCGGAACGGCGAGCAGGAGACGTAGTCGAGGCCGACCTCGTGGCAGAAGTGGACGGAGTCGGGGTCGCCGCCGTGCTCGCCGCAGATGCCGAGCTTGAGGTCCGGCTTCACCGCGCGGCCCTCCTCGCAGGCGATCCGTACCAGCCGGCCGATGCCGTCGCGGTCGAGGGTCTCGAACGGCGACACCCCGAAGATGCCGAGGTCGAGGTAGCGCGAGAAGAACGCCGCCTCCACGTCGTCGCGCGAGAAGCCCCAGCCCATCTGCGTGAGGTCGTTGGTGCCGAACGAGAAGAAGTCCGCGGCCTCCGCGATCTGGCCGGCGGTCAGCGCCGCGCGCGGCACCTCGATCATCGTGCCGATCAGCATGTCGGAGACGCCGACCTCGGCGAGCACGCGTTCGGTCTCCTCGCGGATGACCTCCAGCTCCTGGACGGCGCCCACCAGCGGCACCATGATCTCGACCCGCGGGTCGCCGCCCGCCTCGCGCCGGATCTTCGCCGCCTCGGCGATCGCGCGCACCTGCAGCGCGAACAGGCCGGGGATCACGAGGCCGAGCCGGACGCCGCGCAGGCCGAGCATCGGGTTCTGCTCGTGCAGCCGGCGTACGGCGTCGAGCAGCGTGCGCTCCTTCGTCACGTCCTGGCCCGTGGCGTCGCCGACGGCGACGCGGACAGCCAGCTCCTCCAGCGACGGGAGGAACTCGTGCAACGGCGGGTCGAGCAGCCGCACCGTCACCGGCAGCCCGTCCATCGCGGCGAAGATGCCGACGAAGTCCTCGCGCTGCATCGGCAGCAGCGCCTGTAGCGCAGCCTCGCGCGCGGCGTCGTCGTCACCCGCGAGGATCAGGTCCTCGACGAGCTGGCGCCGGTCGCCGAGGAACATGTGCTCGGTCCGGCACAGCCCGATGCCCTGCGCGCCGAACCGCCGGCCGCGCTCGGCGTCCTCCGGCGTGTCGGCGTTGGCGCGCACCGCCATCCGGCGCAGCGAGTCCGCGTGCCCGAGCAGCCGGTGCACGGCCGTGACGAGCGGGTCGGCGTCGGGCGCGAGGTTGCCCTCGAAGTACTCCACGACCGGCGACGGGACGACCTCGACCTCGCCGAGGTACACGGCGCCGGAGGTCCCGTCGATCGAGACGACGTCGCCCTCGTTGACGACGACGCCGCCGGGCGCGGTGAAGCGCCGGCCCTCGAGGTCCATCTCCAGCTCCTCGGCGCCGCAGACGCAGGTCTTGCCCATGCCGCGGGCGACGACGGCGGCGTGCGAGGTCTTGCCGCCGCGCGAGGTGAGGATGCCCTGCGCGGCGATCATGCCGTTGAGGTCGTCGGGGTTGGTCTCGCGGCGGACGAGGATGACCGGCTCGGTCTTGGCCCGCTCCTCGGCACGGTCGGAGTCGAACACCGCGACGCCGACGGCCGCGCCGGGCGAGGCGTTCATGCCCTTGCCGATCCGGTTCTGCGCCCGAGCCGACCCGAAGCGCGGGAACATCAGCTGCGCGAGCTGCGCGCCGGACACCCGGGTCAGCGCCTCGTCGAGGTCGATCATCCCCTCGTCCACGAGCTGGCTGGCGATGATGAACGCCGCCGCCGCCGTGCGCTTCCCGACCCGCGTCTGGAGCATCCAGAGCTTGTTGCGCTCGATGGTGAACTCGATGTCGCACAGGTCGCGGTAATGGTTCTCCAGCGCCGTCATGTTCGCCATCAGCGCCTGGAACGCCGGCGGGTCGATCTGCTCCAGCTCCTCCAGCGGGCGGGTGTTGCGGATGCCCGCGACGACGTCCTCGCCCTGCGCGTTCTCCAGGTAGTCGCCGTAGACGCCGGTCGCGCCGGTGCCGGGGTCGCGGGTGAACGCCACGCCGGTGCCGGAGTCCATCCCGAGGTTGCCGAACACCATCGTCTGCACGTTGACCGCCGTGCCGAGGTCGGCCGGGATGCGTTCCTGCCGGCGGTACAGGCGGGCGCGCTCGCCGTTCCACGAGTCGAAGACCGCGCGGATCGCGAGGTCCATCTGCTCGCGCGGGTCGGTGGGGAACTCACGCCCTGTGGCAGAGCGGACGATGCCCTTGAACGTCGCGACGAGCTGCCGCAAGTCGCCCGCGTCGAGCTCCAGGTCGTTGGTGACGCCGCGGTCGGCCTTGATGCGGTCGATCTCGTGCTCGAACAGCTCGCCCTCGACGTCCAGCACGGTCTTGCCGAACATCTGCACGAGCCGGCGGTACGAGTCCCACGCGAATCGCTCGTTGCCGGTCTGCTTCTGGAGCCCGTCGACCGACTCGTCGTTGAGGCCGATGTTGAGAACGGTGTCCATCATCCCCGGCATCGAGAACTTCGCTCCCGACCGGACCGAGACGAGGAGCGGGTTCTCCGGGTCGCCGAGGCCGCGGCCCATCGCCTGCTCGAGCGCGGCCAGGTGCTCCGTGACCTCGGCGGCGAGCTCGGCCGGCTCCGCCCCGCTGTTGAGGTAGACCTTGCAGGCCTCGGTCGTGATCGTGAACCCGGGGGGCACCGGCAGGCCGAGCTTCGTCATCTCGGCGAGATTCGCGCCCTTTCCGCCGAGCAGGTCCTTGAGGTCCTTGTTGCCTTCCGAGAAGGCGTAGACGTACTTCGGCACTGAGGTCTCCTCGCCGCGCTCGGTCCAGTCCCCCCGAACCTACCTCCGAGCCGGGCACTGGTAACGCGCGCCCTGTCCGACGGGGGCGCGCCCGGCAGCTCGCGGCGACGTCGAACCCGCCGTGCCGGGTGCCCCGCGACGGAGCGGCGACCGCGAGCGACGCCCACCGGCCCGCGCGCGAGGAGCCGTCCGGACCCTCTACACGTACGGCGGGCAGTCGTAGACCAGCGTGCCGTTGACGTAGACATCACCCTGGGTGTCGATCAGGAGGTACGTCCCGAACTGGATCGGCGCGAACATCGCGAGGAAAGCGCAGAGCGGCGGGTCGACCAGGTGCTTCACCTCCTGCGGAGGTACGGAAAGCGTCGAGGCGTAGCGGCACACCTGGAACGACTTCGACTGGAAGTGCGCGTCCACCGTCGTCGCGGCCTCGCAGACCTCGATGATGTCGGTCATCGTGGCCGGAATCGGCTTCGTCGTCGGCGGCAGCACCGCAACCGGTCCGACTGTGGTCGCGACGTACGGTGGGGGCAGGACGACGCTGTTGATCTTGATCGTGCACGTCAGGCTCGTGATGGTCACGTCGTTGTGGCCGGGCGTCGGCGAGTAGGCGACCGCCAGCGCCCCCACGACGAGGTTGAGGCCGGGGCCCGCGTCGTCGTACGCGTACGCGTGGCAACCGCCGGCGTACTGGGCGTCGTTGGGCGGAGCCGCCGAGGCGGGTGGCGCGGCGAGCGTGCAGGCGATCGCGGCGAGCGAGAGCAGCGCGGTCCTTCTCATGGCGGTTCCTCTGTTGCGTAGCGGCGCGTAGGGGGCGCCGAGGGCGCCCGACGGTAGGCCTGGGGGAGAAATAGGTCAATAGCGGACAAAGAAGACAACCGGCTGCCGGGCACAGCGTTTCGCTCCGGCTCGGTCCGGAGTGCCTCGGCGCCGCGTACGCCGGTCGGATCCGTGCCGCGGGGCCGCCGGCCGCGAGGGCGAGCTCGTGCCGTCCCGCGCTACGCCGACCGTGCCGTTGACGTCGTTCTCGCCGCGGACGAGGGTGGCCGCGCTCTCTAGGCAGGTGCCGCCGATTGGCCTACTCTGCCGGGCAACCTCCTTCGCACCACCACCCCCTCAAGGAGCGCGATGCGCAAGAAGCTCGCCCTCGCCGCCGCCGGCGCCGCCCTCGTCGCGTCGTTCGGCCCGGCCGCCCCCGCCAACGCCGTCTGCATCGACTGGTACTACGAGCTCACCGGCCAGTGCAGCCCCTGCAACACCGTCGCCTACGGCTACAACCGCGTCGACCGGCTCGCCGAGAAGTTCGGCCTCGGGCTCACCGACCTCCACTGCCTGGCGTAACGCCCGCCGACCGCCCTTCGGCCCCCTACCGAAGGAGCGCTCGACGACCCGTCGCCCGCACCCGGCGTGTCGCGCGCTGCCCGGGCCGGGCCGCCCCCTACCGCAGAGGAGCACCATGCGTACGAAGCTCGTCCTCGCCGGCCTGCTCGCCGGCGTCGCCGTCCTGCCGGTCGCGCCCGCGGCCGCGCAGTGCCTGTACGTCGAGGGCGTGGGCTGCGTGGAGACCTGTCCCGCGGCGATCTACCGCGACGCCGACCGGGCGCTCGGCGGCGAGCTGCCGCCGTTACCGCTGACCGTCGAGTGCACGCTCTGACCAGGGGCGGTCCGCCCGGCCGCTGACCCGCCTCGCGGGCGCTGCCCCTGCACGCGCCCGCGAGGCGACCGCTCTGACCGGCGCGACACCGCGCCGTGCCCCTACCGGAAGGACCCGCCCATGCGTCGCCTGATCGCGATCGCCGGCCTGTCAGTGGCCGGCGGCCTGTTCCTCACGCCGACCACCGCGTCGGCGTGCGACCCGAACCGCCCGCCGTACTGCATGACCGTGTGCTCGGTCAGCGAGGACGTGTACCGCACCGTCTGGTACCAGGCGTACCGGCAGGACATCCTGCTGCCGCACTGGTCCGAGCTGCCGGTCTGCTGACGTGGGCACCCGTCGCCTCGTCGGGCTGGCCGCCGCCGCCGTAGTCACGGCCTCGCTCTCGCTGCCGCTGTCCCCGGCGGAAGCGTGCGACCCCAACCGGTTCCCGAACTGCCACACGTACTGCGGCTGGGTCGCCTGGCGTTACCGCGAGCTGTCGGGCATGACCGACCGGCCGCTACCTCCCTGGCCGCGCACCGGCGTGGCCGGCTGCCCGTAACCCCTACCCGAAGGAGCACCCCATGCGCCGTCTGCTGCTCGCCGCCACGCTCGTCGCGGCCGGCTTCGCGACGACCACGCCCGCGTCCGCCACGCACTGCGAGGTCGAGTACAAAAAGATCTGTGTCAGCGTCTGCCTCACCGCGGACGTCGTGTACCACGCGGCGACCGGCGAGCACCTGGCCTGCGCCTGATGCGGCGGCTGCTCGCCGCCGCCGCGCTGACCGCGGCGGCCACCGTGTCGGTCGCCCCGGTCCCCGCGTCGGCGATCGTCTGCGTGTGGGTCGCCGACATCTGCCTGCCCTGCGGGCCGGTGAACGACGCGTACCGCGAGCTCTACGGCACCGACCTGCTCTACTGCTGAGCCCTGACCCGACCGGCCCGGTGCGTCAGCAGAGCGGCAGCTGGTCGGACAGGTAACGCTCGACCTCGGCGAGCGGGACGCGTTCCTGCGTCATCGTGTCCCGCTCGCGGACGGTCACGGCGTTGTCGTCGAGCGACTCGAAGTCCACGGTCACGCAGAACGGCGTGCCGATCTCGTCCTGCCTGCGGTAGCGGCGGCCGATCGCGCCGGCGTCGTCGAAGTCGACGTTCCACCGCTCGCGCAGCGTCTGCGCCAGCTCCTTCGCCATCGGGGACAGCCGCTCGTTGCGCGACAGCGGCAGCACCGCCACCTTCACCGGCGCGAGGCGCTTGTCGATGCGCAGCAGCGTGCGCTTCTCGACGCCGCCCTTGCCGGTCGGCGCCTCGTCCTCGGTGAGGCCGTCCAGCAGGACGACGAGCGCCGTACGGTCCACGCCGAGCGCCGGCTCGACGACGTGCGGCACGTAGCGCTCGTTCGTCTCCTGGTCGAAGTACGACAGGTCGACGCCGCTCGCCTTCGCGTGCGACGCGAGGTCGAAGTCGCCGCGGTACGCGACGCCCTCCAGCTCGGCCCACTCGGTGCGCGGGAAGTCGAAGCGGTACTCGATGTCGAACGTCCCGCGCGAGTAGTGCGCGAGCTTCTCCTTCGGGTGCTCGTAGAAGCGCAGGTTCTCCTCGCGGATGCCGAGGTCGCGGAACCACGCGATCCGCTCGGCCTTCCAGTACTCGAACCACCGGTCGCCCTCGGCCGGCGGCACGAAGAACTCCATCTCCATCTGCTCGAACTCGCGGGTGCGGAAGATGAAGTTGCCGGGGGTGATCTCGTTGCGGAACGACTTGCCGATCTGCGCGATGCCGAACGGTGGCTTGCGGCGCGCCGACTGCTGGACGTTGAGGTAGTTCACGAAGATGCCCTGCGCGGTCTCCGGGCGCAGGTACACCTGCGCGGAGGAGTCCTCGACGGCGCCGATGAACGACTTCATCATCCCGTTGAACTGGCGGGGCTCGGTGAACTGGCCCTTGGTGCCGCAGTTCGGGCAGTTGACGTCGCGCAGGCCGTTGGCGGGCGGGCGGCCGTGCTTGGCCTCGTACTGCTCCTCGAGCTGGTCGGCGCGGTGCCGCGTGTGGCACGACGTGCACTCGGTCAGCGGGTCGGAGAACCCGGTGACGTGACCTGAGGTCTCCCACACCTGGGGCGCCAGGATGATGCAGGAGTCGAGGCCGACGACGTCGTCGCGCTTCTGCACCATCGTCCGCCACCAGTGGCGCTTGATGTTGTTCTTCAGCTCGACGCCGAGGGGCCCGTAGTCCCACGACGCGCGCAGGCCGCCGTAGATCTCCGAGCCCGGGTACGCGAACCCGCGGCGCTTGGCGAGGCTGACGAGGTTGTCCATGCGGTCGGCAGGCATGATGCGCAGGTTCCAATCCGGCTGGCGGTCGGCGGCGAACCAGCAGGGTATCCCCTGCCAGGACCCGCGTGACAACGACTTGGAGGCACCCACATGGCCGGACCGGCCCTCGGCGACCCGGCCCCCGACTTCGTGCTGGACGGCACGTCGCCGGACGGGCCGCGGCGGTACGCGCTGTCCGAGCTACGCGGCCGGCCGGTGGTGCTCGCGTTCTACCCGGGCGACGACACGCCCGTGTGCACGACGCAGCTCTGCTCGTACCAGGACGACCTCGCGCTGTTCGACGAGGTGGACGCGGCCGTGCTCGGCATCTCGCCGCAGGGGGTCGAGTCGCACGAGCGGTTCGCCGCCCGGCGCGGGCTGACGTTCCCGCTGCTGGCGGACACCGACAAGGCGGTGGCCCGCCGGTACGGCGTCATGGGTCCGCTCGGCCTGCGCCGCGCGGTGTTCGTCGTCGACGCGGCGGGCGTCGTGCGGTGGAAGCACGTCGCGACGCTCGGCCTCACGTTCAAGGACGCCGGAACGATCGCCGCCGTGTTGCGCGAGTTGGCGGCGTAGCTTTCGCCAGGGTCAGCGAGGACCGAGGCGCCAGCGGACCGTCACGCGGCCGGCGCACAGCGGCGTCACCTGCACGCTGCCCTCGTCCTTCGCCGCCGTGAACTGGAACTCCGCCTCCGCGGGCGGCTCCTCGTCGCGCGACTCGATGGTGAAGCCGGCGCTCTCGAACGTCCCGGCGATCGCGTCGCGCACGACGACGACGTCGTCGCCCGATGCGTGCGCGAACCACAGCGTCGTCGCGCCCGCCCGCTGCGTCTTGTAGAAGACCGGGTCGGCCACGCCGGCCGGCAGGCGGGGGGGCAGCGTGACGGACGGGTCGGCCGGTTCGAGCAGCCCGTCGCACGGCTTCGCGGCATCGCCCGCCGGGTCGCCGCCGGCGCAGGCGCTGAGCAGCAGCGCGAGCGCGACGGCGCGGTACACGGCAGGCAGCGTACGGCCGGTCGTCGCCGTCATCCGCGCGGCGACTCGGCGTACCGGCCGGGCCCGGCACTGTCCGCGTCCGCCGCGCGGTCGCTCTCGGTGCCCTCGCCGAGGACCTCGTACGCGCTCGGCTCGGCGACCGCGCGCGCGAGCAGCGGCGTCGCGTGCATCTTCACGTCGAACCCCGACAGCGCCCGCCGGTACGCCCCCACGCTCTCCCACTCCGTGAGCAGCAGCCAGGCGGTGGGGTCGTCGGTGGACCGCGCGACGCGGCCGCCGACCCAGCCGGGGCGTTCGCCCAACGCCCGCAGCGCGGCCGCCGCGTCGGCACGGAACGACGCGTCGTCGGCGACCGGCACCACGAAGCGCGTCACGACGAGCATGTGTGGAACGCTACCGCCCGTGGCTCAGCGCAAGCGCCCGCCGGCTCGCGGGCGGCAGAAGACGCGTCCGTCGGGACCCACGCCGCGCGCGTCCGCGCAGCGGCCCAGGGAGCCGCAGCAGAACGCCACCCCGAAGCCGTTCCTGACGCCGGGCGGGTCGCCGTTCCGGCACGCGGTGGAGCGGCGCAGCGCGGTCGTCGCGTTGTTCCTCCGCGGGCTGCCGCGGCCGGTGCCGGGGCTGATCGTGCTCGGCCTCGTCGCCGCCGGCCTGCTCGCGGCGCCGCCGGTCAGCCCGTTGGTGCTGCTGGTCGTCGCGTCGCTGCTGGGCTGGCTGGCGTTCCTCGCCTGGCCGGCGATCCCGACGCCGGGCAAGCTGGTCCGGGTCGTCGTCATCGCGCTGGTGATCGGCTACGCCCTGTCGCGGCTCGCCGCCTGAGCCTCCGCCAACTGCCAGTGCTCGTGAGCACGCGCAGGGGTGCCCACGCACTGTCGGTTGGGGTCGGGGCGCGCCGGGGCACGCCACGGCCACGTCGGGGCGGGTCGGCGCGCCGTTACTCGAGCGTGCCGGCGCGTTCCAGGATCTCGATCCGGTTGCCCGCCGGGTCGCGGGTGAAGCCGCGGCGGCCGCCGAAGACGTCCTCCTGCTCGGTCCACTGCGCGCCGTTCTGAGCGAGCGCGGCCAGCGTCTCGTCGTACGCGTCGACGACGAGCGCGAAGTGGCTGTCGCGGTGCACCGCGCCGTCGCGCTCCGAGAGGTGGACCTGCGCGTAGCCGTCCACGTCGAACCACGCGCCGCCGCGCCCGGCCAGCACCTCGGGCTTCGGGATGCGGCGCAGGCCGAGCACGTTCTCGTAGAACGCGGCGACCTCCTCGGTCAGGCCGCGCGGGACGACGACGTTCGCGTGCTGGAGCCTCATGCTGGGGTCTCGTCGGCAGCGCTGGGCTCGGCGGCGCCGTAGCGGCGGTCGCGGCGCGCGTACTCCTCGATCGCCCGCCACAGGTGGCGGCGGTCGAAGTCGGGCCAGAGCGTGTCCACGAACGCCAGCTCCGCGTACGCGCTCTGCCACAGCAGGAAGTTGCTGACCCGCTGCTCCCCCGACGTCCTGATGAACAGGTCCACGTCCGGCATGTCCGGCTCGTCGAGGTAGCGGGCGAGCGTCTTCTCGGACACGCGCTCCGGGTTCAGCCGCCCTTCCGAAGCGGCGGCGGCGATCTGGCGGACGGCGGCCACGATCTCCGCGCGGCCGCCGTAGTTGACGCACATGGTCAGCGTCAGCACCTTGTTGCGCTTGGTGAGCTCCTCGGCCTCCTCCAGCCGCCGGATCACGCGCGGCCAGAGCCGTTCGCGCCGGCCGGCCCAGCGGACGCGGACGCCGAGCGCGTGCATCTCGTCGCGGCGACGGACGAGCACGTTCTCGTTGAAGCCCATGAGGAAGCGCACCTCCTCCGGCGAGCGCTTCCAGTTCTCGGTCGAGAACGCGTACGCCGACAGCCACTCGACGCCCGCCTCGATGGCGCCCTCGACGCAGTCGAACAGCGAGTGCTCGCCTGCCTCGTGGCCCTTGGTGCGGGGCAGGCCGCGCTGCTTGGCCCAGCGGCCGTTGCCGTCCATGACGAGCGCGACGTGCCGCGGTACGGCACCCTTCGGCAACGCCGGCGGCCGCGCGCCGGACGGGTGCGGCGCCGGCCGCTGTGGCTTCATCGCTGCACCATAGGGAGCGAACGCAGCCGGCGGTCGAGGTGGTACTCCGTGAACGCCGACACCAGGCCGCTCGCCTCGCGGCGCACCCGCGGCTCGGCGGCGTCGGCGGCCGGCCAGTCGCTGTTGAGCAGCGCGGCCAGGAGCTCGATCGCGGCCGGCCCGGGCGTCACCGACCCGGGTGGGTGGCAGGCGGTGCAGACCACGCCGCCGGCCGACACGGCGAACCAGCGGTGCGGGCCGTCGGCGCCGCAGCGGGCGCAGTCGTCGAGGGCGGGCTCGTAGCCGCTGACCGCGAGCGCGCGCAGCAGGAACGCGTCGAGCACCAGCCCCGGCGTGTGCTCCCCAGAGTCGAGCGCGCGGAGCGCGGCGACGAGCAGCAGGTAGAGCTTCAGCGACGGCTCGCGCTCCTCGGTGAGCCGGTCGGCCGTCTCGAGGATCGCGGTGCCCGCGGTGTAGCGCTCGTAGTCGTTCATCATCGCGGCGAACGGGTCCACGATCTCCGCCTGCGTGACGATGTCGAGCTCGCGCCCGGCGTAGTTCTGCACGTCCACGTGCACGAACGGCTCCAGCCGCCCGCCCCACCGGCTCTTGGTGCGGCGCACGCCCTTCGCGACCGCCCGGACCTTGCCGTGCCTCCGGGAGAGCATGGTGACGATGCGGTCGGCCTCGCCGAGCTTCTGCGTACGCAGGACGACGGCCTGGTCGCGGTACAGCGTCACCGGCTCATTCTCCTCCGGAAACCCGCTGGCGTGGCGGCGGCGCACGCAGTACGAAGCAGGCGTGCGTATCGAGCCGTTCGACCCCCTTACCGCCGACGAGGCCACCGCCACCGCGTGGGCGGACCTCTGCCTGGAGCTCGCCCCTGCCTGGACACCGGCGGGGCTGCCGCCGACTCGCGAGGCGATCCTCACGGATGCGCGGCACATCCCCGAGGACCGGCGCAACTACTACTGGGTCGCGTACGACGGCGACGCGATGGTCGCCGGCATCGAGATCTCGTGGAACGAGGCGCCCGACAACCGCAACCGGCTCTGGCTGCACTTCGACGCGCCGCCGGAGCGCTGCACGCCCGACGTCCTGGGCGCGCTCGCCGCCGCGGCGGCCGACGTCGCCGAGCCGGCCGGGCGCACGTTGCTCAACGTCGAGACGCCGCAGGGGTCACCGGCCGGCGAGTGGGTCGCCTCGCGCGGCGGGACGCTCGGCTCGGTCGAGCAGGTCAACGTCGTGCGGTTCGACGCCGTGGACCGCGCCGACGTCGCCGCGCTGGCCGCGACCGCGCCCGAGGGGTACGAGCTGGTCCGCTTCGACGGCCGGGTGCCGGACGAGCTGGTGGAGGAGTTCGTGCGGCTCAACCAGTCGATGAACGACGCCCCGCGCGACGACCTCACGATGGAGGACTGGACGTTCACGCCGGAGCGGCTACGCCGGTACGAGGACTGCATCGCCAGGCGCGGCCACGAGTTCTGGACGGTCGTCGCGCGGCATCGCGAGAGCGGCGAGTTCGCGGCGTTCAACCAGCTCGTCGGGTACCCGGAGTGGCCGGAGGTCATCGAGAACGAGGACACCGCGGTGACCGCGAAGCACCGCGGCCACGGCCTCGGCCTCTGGGTGAAGGCGGCGAACCTCCAGCGCGCGATGGAGCGGCCGGGCGCGCGGGCGGTGCTGACGTGGAACGCCGCCTCCAACGAGCACATGCTGCGGGTCAACCGCCGGCTCGGCTTCGTGTGCGAGCACACGTGGGAGAGCTGGGAGCTCGACGTCGCGAAGGTCCGCTGACCACGCTGACCACGCTGACCACGCTGACCACGCGCTGACCGCGCAGTCCGCGGCGGGAACGTTTCCCTGACGGGTTTCCGCCAGACGGCGCGACCCCCCTTGTCCGGGTCCGTTCGGGCGGGCCAGCATGCGCCCGCTCGTTCATTCACCCAGAGGGGGACACATGCACATCGTCCGAAAGGCCATCGTCGGGGCGCTCGTCGCGGGGAGCGCGGTCACGCTGCCGGCAACAGTTCCGGCGGCGGCGTCGCACTGCACAGGCACCGTCCAGTTCGTCGGCGGCGCCCCGGTCTTCGCCGTCACCAACCCGGTCGAGGTGGTGGGGACGTTCGACACGCGGGGGCCCGGCTTCACCCCGGCACACTGCGACCTCGGCTGGGTCACGACCTGCCGGCTGTGGGTCGGTGACACCGAGGTCCCGGCCAGCTGCCCGACGTACTACCCGCCGGACCCGACCGTCTGCCCATCGGCGCCGCCGTGCGGTGTGGCCGTGCGCAGCACGGTCAACCTGTCGCCCGGCCTGCACTCGGTGACCGCCCGGCTCGGCATGAAGTGGGGCTGCTGCGGCTTCGTGGGCGGTCCGGAGACCGTCGCGCAGGGCCAGTGGTACGTGCTCAAGGTGGGGGCGGCTGACTGCGAGGACGTCGCCGGCGACATCTGCCACAAGGTCGACCCGCGGGTGAAGGTCCTCGTCGACGACCTGCTGCCCGACTGAGTCACCCGTCGCCGTGCCCGGCCGGGTCGCCTCGGCCGGGCACGGATCGCGGGATCGGTGCCGTACTCAGAACCCGAGGCGGCGCAGCTGCTTCGGGTCGCGCTGCCAGTCCTTCGCGACCTTGACCCGAAGGTCCAGGTAGACCCGGCTGCCGAGCAGCTTCTCGATCTGCGTCCGCGCGCGGGTGCCGACGTCGCGCAGCCGTTCGCCGCCCTTCCCGATGACGATCGCCTTCTGGCTGTCGCGCTCCACGAACAGCACCGCGTACACGTCGACGAGGTCGCCGTTCTCGCGCGGCGTCATCTCCTCGACCACGACGGCGAGCGAGTGCGGCAGCTCGTCGCGCACGCCCTCCAGCGCGGCCTCGCGGATCAGCTCACCGGCCATCACCATCTCCGGCTCGTCGGTGATCTCGCCCTCGGGGTAGAGGACCGGCCCCTCCGGCAGCCGCGCGACGAGCAGGTCGGCGAGCAGGTCCACCTGCCACTGCGTCACGGCGCTGCACGGCACGACGTCGGCCCAGTCGCCGAGGCGCGCCACGGCGAGCAGCTGCTCCCCCATCCGCTGCTTGTCGGTGACGAGGTCGCCCTTCGTCACGACCGCGACGACCGGTGTCCGCAACGCCTTGAGCTCGTTCGCGATGAACTCGTCGCCCCGCCCGACCGGCTGGTCGGCCGGTACGCAGAACGCCACCACGTCCACCTCGGACCACGTCGTGCGCACGATGTCGTTGAGGCGTTCGCCGAGCAGGGTCTTCGGCTTGTGCAGGCCGGGCGTGTCCACGAGGACGAGCTGCGCGTCGTCGCGGTTCACGACGCCGCGGACGGCGTGCCTGGTCGTCTGCGGCTTGCTGCTCGCGATGGCGACCTTCGTGCCGACGAGCGCGTTCGTGAGGGTGGACTTCCCGGCGTTCGGGCGGCCGACGAAGCAGGCGAAGCCCGACCGGAACTCACTCAACGATCGTCCCGTCGGGCAGCGCGCGGATGACGGTGGGGACGGGGCCGAACGCGTTGAGCGCGGTGCTGCCCTCCTCGTCCGGCGCGGTGTCCTCGCTCACGATCGCGGCCGCCTCGAACGCGCGCGCCCCGCTGCTGATCGCGGAGGCGACCGCGAGCTGCAACGCCGTGACGCTGGCGCCGTCGACCTCGACGGACGCGGCGGCGTAGGTGCGGCCCATGTCGTCACGCACCGCGGCGCCGGCCGGCACCATCGTCCGGACCAGCGCGCGGCCGAGCGCGGCGCGCGCGAGCGTCACGAGCTTGCTGTCCTCGGCGTCCACGCCTGCGAACCTACCCGTCAGGCGGCGTACGGCTGGGGTCAGCGGCCGACGAGGTCCCTGCTGGGGCGGAAGGCGTCCAGCCGGAGCGGCGGGCGCCCGCACACCTTCCCGCTCGCCAGGCCTCCGCCGTCGACGGACCGCCGGGCGACGCGCGGCGCGCGCGGCGCGCCCCCCTGGTGCTTGAGCCGCACGCCCAGCAACGTCGCGTCGGGCCGCGGCGTCACGAACCGCAGCACGCTCGGCGCATCGCAGTCGTGCGACACCGTGATCCGCGCGGCCGTGCCTGACGGTGACGACGTGCGGGAGTACCTCAGCACCCCTGAGATGGTCAGCCGCAGGCGGCCGCCGACCGGCACCACGAGGTCCGTCGGGTGGAACCGGACCTGGACCCGGACCGGGGTGACCAACGGCACGTCGTTGGGGGTCGTCTGGCGGAACCAGTTCTCGCGGATCGGCTGGGTGTGCCGCAGCGAGCGGAAGCCGTACGTCGACAGCGCCTGCGCATCGGAGCCGGTGTGGCGGAGCACGACGCCGTCGGCGCCGTAGACGGTGAGCTCCGCGGCGAGGTGCCCGTCGGGGCGGTCGGTCGAGACCCACAGGTCGAGCACCGGCTGGCCGGTGAGGTGCAACGGCGCGCGGACCTTCGGCGTCTCGAACCGCACCGCGGTGGGCGGCTCCCGGAGCGGGTCGCTCTCGACGAACGACGACGAGCCGCTGGGATCGCGGGAGCCGAGCGTGCCGCCGGCCGACAGCGCGAGCTGCCCGACCGGTCCGCCGGTGCCGGGGAAGTCGCGCTCGGCGCGCCACCGGCCGTCGCTGCTCTGCACCTGTACCCGCGGCCAGCTCTCGACGCCGGTCGGCAGGCCCTTGAGGTAGCGGTCGTACCAGGCGGTCACCATGTCGAGCCAGTCGCCGCGCTCCCACTCCGGGCGGACGCCCGGGTGGTGGTCGGGGAACGCGTGCGGCCACACCCCGACGAGGCCCGCGCGGGGCGTGCTCGCGGGGATCCGGTCGAGCATCCCCGCCATCGCGATGGGCTGGACGTTGAAGTCGGTGAGGCCGTGGACGTACAGCGTCGCCGCCTTGATGCGGCTCGCCCCGGCGCGGTACTCCCGCGCCATCCAGTACGGCGTCATGTCACCGCTCTGGTCGGCGGAGCCCGCGACGATCTCCGGCTGGCACGTCGCCTTCGCCGCGTACTGCTCCGCCGACGACGTGTCCCCGGGGCGGGCGCTCACCCCGCCGAGGTAGGTGGCGTTGGAGCCGAGCGCCTGGCCGGCGTACGGGACGCCGTCGAACGCCGAGTACTCGTACTGCCCGGACACCGACGCGACCGGCACGATCGCCTTCAGGTACTTCGTCCGGCGCGGGTCGCCGAGACCGGCGACGGAGATCTGCGTCTCGCCGTCGTACGAGATGCCGTACATGCCGACCCGGCCGTTCGACCACGGCGCGTCGCGGCCGAGGTACTCGACGATCCGCGCGCCGTCGTCGATCTGCTTGCGCGCGGTCTGCTCCAGGCACCCGCCGGACTCGCCGGTGCCGCGCACGTGCGCCTGCGCGACGGCGTAGCCGCGGCTGGTGAAGTACTCCGCAATGTCGGTGCGGGTGCCGGTGTACCGCTTCACGCCCATCTTCACGTACGGCGTCATGATCAGCACCGTCGGGATGCGCTTCGGCGGCACGCGCCCGCCGAGCGGCGCCGGGAGCCACGTCTCGACGAACAGCCGCACGCCGTCGGCTGCCTTCACGTACGTGCGCTGCCGCCGCGGGTCGGCGGACGGGTCCGCGGTGTCGTAGCGCTCGGCCGACCGCGGGCGCGGGTCGAACACGCGCGCCGGCTGCCGGGCGGGCGCGGCGTGCACCGAGCCTGCCGCGACCGCGAGGGCGGTACCGGCGACGAGCAGCAGGCGCAGCGGGCGGGGACGGGTACGGCGGCTCACCAGAGTGTGTTCGCCGGGCGGCGCGCGATCTCCTACAGCCGGGCCGTTACCGCGCGAACCGGACCGCGTGCCCGCGGATCACGGCACTCTCGACCGTCCCGAACCGCAGCGAGAAGAACCGGGTCAGGCTGCCCTCCATCACCGTGCAGACGCCGGGTACGCCGCGCTGCTCCTTGCCGTCGCCCTCGACGCAGTTCGAGTAGTGGTGGTGCGCGCCCATCAGGTGGCCGATCTCATGGGCGGCGACCTTGCCGGCGTACACGGGGTCCTCGGGGAAGGTGCGCCACGCCTCCGCGATGGCGAACGCCTTGTCGGCGAACCGCACGCCGCCGATGCAGAACGCGACGCCGCCGGAGGAGTACTGCCGCTCGCCGTTGTTCTCGGGATACCAGATGTCCTTGTTCGTGAGCAGTACGACGACGTCGATCCCCTCGGGACGCGCGCCGCCGACGTGCTCGATGAGCTCCGTGAACAGCCGCCGCTCGTCCGCCGTGGGCACCTCCGCCTTCATCCCTGGCGGCACGTGCTGTCCGTCGGCCGCGAACGAGACCGTCCGGTACCGCGGCGTCAGCCGCACCCGGAACGGCTCGAAGGCGCGCGCGGCCGTCGCCAGGACAGCCGCGGCCTGCCGACGGGACAGCCCGTCGACCACCGCGAGCACGTCGAGCGAGACGGTGCCGCCGTCGTCGGTGACGCCCGGCAACGACGCGGCGGCCGGAGCCGCCTCCAGGCACGCCTGCGGGTCGTCGAACGTCGCGGAGACCGGCCGCGGTGCCCGCCGCGGCCCGGCGGCACCCGCGGTCGCCGCCGCCACCACCGCGCAGAGCGCGGCGGCGAGCACGACGCGCGACCGCGAGGGCGAATGCATGGACGCGACTGTAAGGACGCCTCCGCACCCCCCACAAGGGCAGTTCCCCGTTTCCGCCGCCGCGGCGGTGACGTCCCCCTTCCGGCCGGGTACCGGCGCGCCCTGCCTGAGCGGCCCGGGCGGTCAGGCGGGACGGCGTCAGGAGCCGGCGGGTGACCGGTCCGGCGTGTTCCGGGTGATCAACACGGTGCCGATCCGGTTGCGGCGGCCCTTCGCCGACTCCGCCACGAACGTCAGCCCGGCCACCGTCACCGTCGCACCGGGGATCGGTACCCGGCCCAGCTCGCGGGCCATCAGGCCGCCGATCGTCTCGACGTCGTCGGACGGCAGCTCCACATCGAACAGGTCGTTGATCTCGTCGATCGGCATCCGCGCGGTGACGCGGACGGTCCGCTCGTCCACCTGCTCGACGGCCGGCGTCTCCTTGTCGTACTCGTCCGCGATCTCGCCGACGATCTCCTCGAGGATGTCCTCGATCGTGACGATGCCGGCGGTGCCGCCGTACTCGTCCACGACGACGGCCATGTGCGTCTGGTCCTTCTGCATCTCACGGAGCAGCTCGTCGATCGGCTTGGAGTCGGGGACGAACGCCGGCGTGCGCGCGAACTCCTCGACCTTCGCGTCGTCCTTGCCCTCCTGCGACCGGCGGACCAGGTCCTTGAGGTACGCGACCCCGATCACGTCGTCGGCGTTCTCGCGGATGACCGGCAGCCGGGAGAAGCCGGAACGCAGCGCGAGGTTGAGCGCCTGGCGGACGGTCTTGCCGTGCTCGATGAACACGATGTCCGGCCGCGGCACCATCACCTCGCGGACCAGCGTGTCGCCGAGCTCGAAGACCGAGTGGATCATGTCGCGCTCGCCCTGCTCGATGACCTGCCCCGCCTGGGCGAGGTCGACGAGGTCGCGCAGCTCCGCCTCGGAGGCGAACGGGCCGCTGGCCAGGCCGCGACCGGGCGTGACGGCGTTGCCGACGAGGATCAGCAGCTTGGGCAGCGGGCCGAACAGCCGGGTGAGCCAGATGACGGCGCCCGCCGAGTTGAGGGCGACGGTGTCGGAGTGCTGGACGCCGATCGTGCGCGGCGCGACCCCGACGAGGACGTACGACACCACGACCATCAGCCCGGCCGAGATGAGGATCGACAGCCGGCCGCCGCCACGCGCGCCGATGATGATCGCGGTCACGATCGACACGGCGGTGAGCTCGGCGAGCAGCCGCAGCAGGAGAACGAGGTTCAGGTAGCGCGGGGCGTCGTCGGTGATCGTGTGGAGGCGTTCGGCGCCGCGCCGCCCGTCGCGGACGAGCGCGTCGGCGCGGACCCGCGACGTGCGCGCGATCGCCGCCTCGACCATCGCGAACAGCCCGGCCAGCACGACCAGCACGAAGGCCAGCACGAGCAGCGGCGTGTCCTGTGGCATCGCGTCAGCCCGCGGTGCGCGCGCGCCAGGACGCGAGCAGCCTGGCCTGCTCGCGGAACATCGCCTGCTCCTCCTCGGGCTCCGCGTGGTCGAAGCCGAGCAGGTGCAGGACGCCGTGCGTGCAGAGCAGGTGCAGCTCGTCGGCCATCGTGTGACCGGCCGTCTCTGCCTGCTTCGCGGCGACCGCCGGGCAGAGCACCACGTCGCCGAGCAGCGCCGGCTCCGGCGGCTCGTCGTCGCCGGGGTGCGCGGACATCCGCGTGCCTTCGAGCTCGTCCATCGGGAACGCCATGACGTCGGTCGGGCCCGGCTCGTTCATCCAGCGGACGTGCAGCTGCTCCATCGCGTCGGCGTCGACCAGCAGGATGGACAGCTCGGCCATCGGCGCGACGCCCATCTCGTCGAGGACGTGCCGCGCGACCGCGACGAGCGACTCCTCGTCGACCGCGGTGCCGCTCTCGTTGGCGACGAAGACGCTCATCGGCGCGGCGACCGGCGGGTGCCGCGGTCGGTGGCGGCGCGGGAGGCGTTGTTCTCCGCGTCGAACTTCGCGTACGCATCCACGATCTCGCTGACCAGCTTGTGGCGTACGACGTCGGCGCTGCCGAGCTTGGTGAAGAACACGTCCTCGATGCCGTCGAGGATCTCGCTGACGACGCGCAGGCCGCTCTGCGTGCCGCTCGGCAGGTCCACCTGCGTGACGTCGCCGGTGACAACGATCCGCGACCCGAAGCCGAGCCGGGTGAGGAACATCTTCATCTGCTCGGGCGAGGTGTTCTGCGCCTCGTCCAGGATGATGAACGCATCGTTGAGCGTGTTGTGCGTGACGAGGAAGTCGCTGGTGACGTAGAGCGAGTCCGCGGCGCCGACCGCGATGCACACGCACTCGGTCTCGCCCGCCGGCTCGATCGAGTCCACGAACCGCTTCGGCTGCCCGCCACCGTCGGCCGCGGCGTACGCGTCGGCCTTGCGGCGCAGCCGGAACGGCGCCATGCCGGCCGGCAGCCGGACGTCCACGACGTGCGCGTCGTGGCGGTGCACGATCGGCCGCTCGGCGGTGCCGCCGGGAGCGCGTCCGGCCGCGCGACGGGTACGGGTGTACGCGACGCCGCCCAGCGAACGGACGAGGAACACGACGTCGTCGCGCAGCCGGTCGGAGCAGGTCGTGTACTGCACCCGGCAGGTGCGCCCGCGCTGCCGGACCGGACCGCCGTCGCTGTCGAGCAGTCCCTGCAGGACGGCCAGCCGGACTTCGGCGGAGTTGAGCAGGTAGCAGACTGGCACGAACTTGGTCGCGGAGCGCGTGCCCGCCAGCCCGAGGTCCCTGAGCACCTCGGTGACCGGGTTGGCGACCCGGAGACCGCCGCGGCCAGCTCCGGCGTGGCGCAGGACGTAGTCGACGCCGGCCTTGTGCCGGACCTCGATGCCCGGCAACGCGGCGTCCAGCGCGACGGCGAGCTCCGGGTCAGCCGTCGCGAACGACGGCGTCGTGCTCGTCGTGAGGCAGCCGTCGCCGAGCAGCAGGCCGAGCGCGTACGGGTCGAGCGGGACGTCGCGCGTAACGAGCTCCACGGGGCGGACGAGCGGCAGCTCGTACCGGTGCGTGTGCCACGCCCGCAGCCGCCCGCGCATGTCCCCGGTCGTCACGACGCGGGCCGGCTTGCCGCGCCTGCGGTCGTCCCGCGTCGTCACGGCCCAGAGGTGCTCGCCGCACGCGTACGTCGCCGCGCCGTCCTGTGCCGCGACCCGGTAGACCTTCTTGCGCCCCTGCGGGTAGACCCCGAGCACCGGTGTCGGGCGGCCGTCGGAGCCGACGACGAGGTCGCCGACGCGCAGGCTGCCGATGCGCCGCCAGCCGTCCGGCGTGAGGACGGGCGTCTCCACCGGCTGCGCGCGGCCACGCATGAAGGCGAGCGGCGCGACCTCGATGGTGCCGGCCGCCATCAGCCGCGGGATCGACTCGGGGTCGACCATGTCGTGCAGCGCGTCGACGAGCGGGCGCAGGTACGGGTCGATCTTGTCGAACAGCGTCCCTGGCAGGAACCCGAGCCGCTCCCCCGCCTCAACGGCCGGGCGGGTCAGGATGATCCGGTTGACCTGCTTGGCCTGCAGCGCCTGCACGGCCTTGGCCATCGCGAGGTACGTCTTGCCGGTACCGGCCGGCCCGATCGCGAAGACGATCGTGTGCTTGTCGATGGCGTCGACGTAGCGCTTCTGGTTGAGCGTCTTGGGCCGGATGGTGCGGCCGCGCGACGACAGGATGTTGAGCGAAAGCACCTCGGCCGGGCTCGCCGTCTCGGACCGCCGCAGCATGTGCAGCGAACGCTCCACGGTCTCGCCGGTCAGCTCGTCGCCCTTGTCGAGCAGCGTGATGAGCTCCTCGAAAAGCTTCACGGCGAGCGGCACCTCGCCGGCGTCGCCGGTGACGGTGATCTCGTTGCCGCGGACCATGATGTCCGCGCGGAACGCGCGCTCGACGATCGTCAGGAGCTCGTCGCGCTGGCCGAGCAGGCTGACCATGGAGTGGGCGCCGGGGACGACGATCTTCGTCTTCACGATGTCGGCCATTGCCGTGATCCTACGTCGCGCCGAACGTCACCGGCTCGCGGGTCAGCGGGTACGTCGCCCAGTACATCTTGGTGACGTTGCCCCCGTCGTCGCGGACCAGCCGCAGCCACTCGCCCTGCTCGCGCCCCGACACGCCGCGGAACGCGTCCTTGCCGGCCGGCTCGAACACCGCCGGCGGCAGCGTCTTCGGCGCCCCGACCGGCAGCGCCTGGAGCCGGCCCTCGCGCCACGAGAACACGAACTCGCTGCCCTCGGTCCACCAGCGGCCGAGCGCTGTCTCGTACGCCGCCGGCACCGGCGCGCCGGGCGCCCACTCCGCCGGCGGCGCGGGGTCCTGCGCGAGCCACGTGGAGACCAGCTCGCACGCGAACGGACCCGGCTCGAACGACGCCGAGCCGTTGCAGAACACGGCCGCGCCGACGCCGTCCTTGCGCGAGACGGCGAGCCCCGCGAGATGGCCCGGCATGCCGCCGGTGTGGCCGGTGAGGATGCGCCCGTCGTGCCGGAACAGCATCCAGCCGAGCCCCCACGCGAGCGCCCACCCTTCCTGGTCGGCCATCGCGTGCAGGTGCGTCATCTCTGCCAGGGTCTCGGGCGCGAGCACCGCCGGGTCCGGCGCGAGGACGAACGCGCCCCACTTCGCGAGGTCCGAGGCCGACGCCCAGAGCTGCGCGGCGCTCGCGGTGCCGGCCATCCGCAGGTACGGCTCCTCCGCCGCGCGGTCGGCGTACGGGTGCACGAAGTACCCCTGCGCGTACGGCGCCTCGGGCTCCAGCGTCGTGCGCGCCAGCCCGAGCGGCGTGAGCAGGCGGTCGCGCAACGCCTCCTCCCACGCGCCGCCGGTGAGCCGCGCGACGACCTCGCCGAGGAGGGCGTAGGCGAGGTTGGAGTAGTGCCAGCGGCGGTTCGGCGGGAGGACGAACTCGGCCCCCGCGTAGTTGCCGAGCAGCTCCTCGCGGGCCGGCGGGACGAGCGTCTCCCAGACCTCGCCGACCGGCTCGCGTTGCAGGCCGGACAGGTGGCAGAGCAGGCGGCGGATCGTCGGCGCGCCGTGCGGCGCGTCGGGCAGGTGCTGCCCGATCCGGTCGTCGAGGTCGAGCCGCCCCTCGTCGCGCAGCTGCATGACGAGGACCGCGGTGAACGTCTTCGTGATCGAGCCGAGCCGGTACTGCGTGTCGGCGATGGGCGGCGCCGGCGGGTCGAGCGCCGCCGACCCGGCGGCGCCGTACCAGAGCTGGTCACCGCCGCGGAACACCACCGCGCTGACGCTCGGCAGCCGCCGGTCGGCCTGCTTCTCCCGGACGAGCTTCTGGCACGCGTCGGCGGCGCTCACATCGCCTCGATCGCGCCGCCGCCAAGCACGTGCGCGTGCACGTGGAAGACGGTCTGCCCGACGCCGGCGCCGGTGTTGAACACCAGCCGCCACGCGTCCCCTACGCCCTCCGCGGCGGCGACGGTCGCGGCCTCGGCCACCAGCCGCGCCGCGAGCGACGGGTCGGCGGCGGCGAGGTCGCCGACGTTCGCGTGGTGCGCCTTGGGCACGACGAGCACGTGCACCGGCGCCCTGGGGCTGATGTCGCGGAACGCGAGCGTGTCGTCGGTCTCGCGCACGACGGTCGCCGGGATCTCCCCCGCGACCAGTCGGCAGAACAAGCAGTCGTCGGCCATGGACGACTTCCTACATCGCCTCGGTCTCCCGCGTCAGGTAGAGGCCGACCACACCGCCCGCGCCGAGCAGGACGACGAGCACGAGGCCGCCGACCGCGAGCGACGTGGTGCTGGTGCCGCCGGAGGCGGCGTTCTCGACCGGAGGGGCCTGCGTCGTGGGCACCGGTTCGGGTGTCGGCTCGAGGCTCAGCGTGCGCAACGGCGGAAGCGTGCTGGCCGGCGTCGGGGTGCGCGTGACGGGCGGCGCGAACGTCGGCGGCGGCGGCTGGTACGTCCGGAAGCGCGTCCGCGTCGGGGTCGGCGTCATGGTCGTGGGCGCCGCGGTCGGGGACCAGGTCGGCGGCACCGGGGTCCGCGTGGGCGAGGGCGTCCGGCACAGCGGCGGCACCCCGGGCGGCGGGCAGGACGGCGGCGGCGTGGTCGGCTCCGAGCTCGGGCTGCTCGTCGGCGACGACGACGGCGACTCGCTCGGCTCCTGCGCGGCCGCGGGCGCAGCGAGCAGCACGCCGTACGCGAGCGCGCACGCGACGACGACGCCAGACCGCAACGAAGGCTCCCCACCCGACGAGAAGTGACCTCCGGATCGTAGGGCACCGGTAAACCAACGGGGTGCACTTCGCGTCGTTCTCGGCATGATCGCAACCATGGCGCGGAGCGAGGCGGTCGCCGGGGCCGGCGAGGTACCCCTCGTCGAGCTGTACCGGACGCACTACCGGTCGCTCGTCCGCCTCGCCGCGCTGCTGCTCGACGACGTGGGCACCAGCGAGGAGGTCGTGCAGGACGCCTACATCCGGATGCACGGCGCGTGGGGGCGGATCAAGGACCCGGAGAAGGCGCTGCCGTACCTGCGCACCACCGTCGTCAACCTCGCGCGGTCACGCATGCGGCACCGGCAGGTGGCCGAGAAGCACGCGCCGCGGCCGATGCCGGACATGCCGAGCGCCGAGTACGGCGCCATCACGCTCGCCGAGCGGGACGCCGTCATCGCGGCGCTGCGCGAGCTGCCGGACAAGCAGCGGGAGGCGATCGTCCTCCGCTACTACGGCGACCTCAGCGAGGCGGAGATCGCCGCCGCCATGGGCGTCAGCCGAGGCGCCGTGAAGTCCCACCTGCACCGCGGCAAGGCCGCGCTGGCGCGTCACCTGGAGCCGCAGTCATGAACGCCGACGACAAGATCCGCGCGATCCTCCGGATGGAGGCAGACGCCGTGGAGCCGTCCCCCGCCGGGTGGGACGCGATCCAGCAGGGCGTCGCGAGCCGCCGCGCGCGACCGTGGTGGACGTTCGGCGCGGCGCTGGCCGGCGCCGCCGCCGTGTTCCTCGGCGTCACCACGTACGTCGCCGTCACCGACCGCCCGCAGCGCGAGGCCGGCGTGGGCCCCGCCTCGCCGCCCGCGGCGTCCGTGAGCGGCGTCCCCACGCCCGCGCCGTCCGCCCTGGTGCAGCCGGTGACCGACGCGCCGCTCGACGCGATCTGGCCGCTGACGACGCGCAGCGACGTCACGGTCTGGGAGGCGGACCCGGAGACGTACCCGGCGCTGAAGACGGCGAAGGGCGCGGCACTGGCGTTCGCGCGCACCTACCTCGGCATCCCCGAGGCGGAGGTGCTCGGGAAGGAGCAGCCTGGCGAGAGCGTGTGGGAGGCGCGCAACGGCACGCTGGCCGCGTCGCAGCTCACCGTGCGCGGCTTCGGCACCGACGGCGACGCGCCGTACGTCGTCGTCCGCGCGCACCACGACGCGCTCCTCATCGCGACGCCGAAGGTGGGCGCGTACGTCTCCGGTGTGTTCGACGCGTCAGGGACGTTCGAGGGCGTGGAGCCCGCGATCGACGTGCACCTGCGCGGCGACTCGCCAACGATCTCCGGGGCGACGGTGCGGGCCGAGTCCTCGGCGAACGGCTGGACGGCACGCGTCTCGGCGGCCGGCCGCACCGGGACCGGCTCACTGCTCGTGACCGCCCCGAGCGGCCTGGACGGCAGCGTCGCCGCGGCGGCCGCGGTGCCGGTGCGGTTCGGTCAGCCGGTCGAGCCGAAGGTGTTCGTCGCGGCGCGCGACGGGCGCATCGCGCTGCTGTCCGTGGACAACGGCGCGGTCGTGCGCTGGCTGACCGCCGCGGAGCCCGGCGCCGGCGCCTCCGACCCGGAGCTGTCCGACGACGGCAAGTCCGTGGTGTACGTGCAGTCCGCGGGCACCTGCGCGTCCGAGATCCGCAGCGTTCCGGTCGGCGGCGGGGAGCCGACGACGCTGGTGCCGTCCGGCGACGGCCGGTTGTCGCACCCGAGCAGGCGCCGCGACGTGCTCGCGTACGCGCGGCTCGACTGCGCCGCCGGCAACGCGCGGTGGCAGGTCGTCGTCCGCACGGGCGGCGAGACGCGCCGGGAGGACACGAGCGAGCCGGTCGGGCCGGTGCTCGGCGAACGGTTCGCGGCGTACGTGACGACGGACGCCGGCGGCCGCCGGCTGCGCACCGTGGACGTGCTCGGCGAGCTCGCGGACTCCGAGACGCCGGCCCCCGAGGGCTGCACGTGGACGGCGGCGGCGTGGGGTCCGCGCGACGCGAACGGCCGCGAGCAGCTGTTCGCGGCGGCGACGTGCGCGCCGAGCACCACCGACGAGCCGCAGACACGCCTGTACCGGTTCGACGCGGACGGCCTGAACCGCCGGACCGTCGCGACGGTCGCGGTGCCGGCGCCCGCGTACCTCGACTTCGCCGGCGACCTGCTGGTCATCGGGACCGCCGACGACGCGGCGTACACCTACGTGGACGGCACGCTGCGGCAGGTCTCCGGGCGGGCAGGAAGGCCGACCTGGTCCTGACGGCGAACCGAGAGGTTGTCCCGCGGCTCCCAACGGACACCCCTACGCCACGGAGGACCCCTTGTCCCGTCGTCACCTCGTGACGGCCGCGCTCGCCGCGGCCGCCACGGTCGTACCGCTCACCATCGCCGCCGTGCCGGGCACGGCGGCCGGCTCCTACACCCCGACCGGGGCGTCGTTCCGCATCGGTCACGAGGCCGGCGAGCCGACGCTCGGCTTCGACCGGAACGGCACGATGTACGTCGCGGCGTCCTCGGGCTGCGTCACGTCGTGCCTCGGCTCGACCGAGACCGTGGACACGTTCACGCCGGACGGCCGGGCGATCATGTCCTCCGCCGACCGCGGCGTCACCTGGCAGAACGTGTCCCCCGGCGTGAAGGGCGTCGCGAGCACGCACGTGTTCTCGCTCGACCCGTACGTCTTCGTGGACGAGACGCCGGCCGGCAACCGGATCTTCGACGTGGACCTCACCCTCGCGTGCTCCGAGATCTCGTTCTCCGACGACGGCGGCGCCAACTGGATCACCAACCCGGTCGCCTGCGGCGAGCCGGTCAACGACCACCAGACGCTGTTCTCCGGCAAGCCGGTCAAGAGCCCCACGATCGGCTACCCGAAGGTCGTCTACTACTGCTTCAACCACCCGTCGTTCACCAAGTGCACGAAGTCGCTCGACGGCGGGCTGACCTTCATCCCGACCGCGCAGATCAACGCCGCGAGCTGCTCCGGCCTCAACGGCCACGGCGTCACGAACTCGCTCGGCTGGATCTTCCTGCCGATGGGCAACTGCAGCTCGCCGACGCTCGCGATCAGCAAGGACGAGGGCGACACCTGGCAGGTCGTCAACGTGCGCCCGACCTCGGGCGTGACGGGCGACCCTTCGGTCGCGGTCGACTCGGCGGACAACCTCTACTACGTCTGGGAGGAGTACCCGAGCCGGCTGCCCAAGCTGACCGTCTCGCGTAACTCCGGCGCCACGTGGAGCACCCCGGTGAACGTCGCGCCGGCCGGCGTCCAGGGCACCAACCTGGCGACCATCGACGTCGGCTCCCCCGGCAACGTCGCCATCGCCTACTACGGCACGACCGGCAACCCGAACAGCGCGTCGAGCCGCTGGCACGGCTACCTCACCGCCGCCACCGGGCTGCTCACGACCGCACCGTCGTACTACTCGGTCACCGTCAACAACACGGCCAACCCATTGAAGGTCAACTACTGCGGGCCGGCGCGGTGCGGCCGGGTGCTCGACTTCATCGACGTCGAGATCGCGCCGGACGGCACGCCGTGGGGCGCGTACGTCGACGCCTGCCTCGCCGCCTGCGAGGCGAGCGGCGTGGAGAGCATCCACGACAACGACGGCCTGGTCGGGACGATGGTCGGCGGGCCGCCGCTGCGGTAGCGCTACCGCCAGCGGGGGGTACGCGAGAGCAGGACGGCCGCGGCGGCGACGCCGGCCGTGGACGTCCTGAGCACGCTGCGCCCCAGCCGGTACGGCGCCACCCCGAACGCCGCGAGCTCGTCGTCGCCGATCCCGCCTTCGGGCCCGACCACGACGACGAGCTCGCCGGCGTCGGGGACGGTCGCGGTCGCCAGGGGCGCGGTCGCGGACTCGTGCAGGACGACGGCGAGCGACGCGGCGCGCAGCCGGTCCGCGACCTCCTTCGTCGTGGCCGGGGCGGTGACCTCGGGGACCCAGGCGCGGCGGGCCTGCTTCGCCGCCTCGCGCGCCGTCGCGCGCCAGCGCCGCAACGCCTTCTCCCCGCGCTCGCCGTCCCACCGCACGATGCTGCGGGCGGCCGCCCACGGCACGACCTCGTCCACGCCGACCTCGGTCATCGCCTCGACCGCGTCCTCCGCGCGGTCCCCCTTCGCGAGCGCCTGCACGACGACCAGCCGCGGCGCGGGCGGCGGCTCGGTCCGGCGCTTGTCGACCTCCAGCGTGAGGGTGTCCCTGGTAACGGCCGTGACGACGCACTCCGCGACGCTGCCGCGGCCGTCCCCGACGTCGACCCGCTCCCCGGGCGCGATGCGCCGCACGGTGGCGGCGTGCCGGCCCTCGTCGCCGGCCAGCGTGAGGACGTCGTTCGTCACGTCGCCGGCGAGGAACAGCGGCGCGGTCACGGCCCCGCCGCCGTCTCGGCGCGGACCGCGAGCAGCGTGGCGAGATGTTCGTCGCCGGTCGCGACCAGGTCGTCGAGGGCGGCCACGAGCACAGTCCGGCCGCCGAGGTCGACGCGGACCGCGGCGCGGGCGAGGGCGGCGTAGTCCGGGTCGTCCTCCGTCGCGACGGTGACCTCGGGGACGGGGACCGGGGCGCCGTGCAGCGCGGCCGCGGCGGCACCCGTGACGACGAACGCGCCGTCACGCGCGCGGAGCGCGTAGACGGCGGCGTCGCCGGCCGCGCGGGCGAGGCGTTCGGCCGGCGGGAGGGCGAGCAGCGCACGGACCGGCTCCATCGCGTCAGTGCCGGCGGTGCCCGGCAACACCGCCAGCGTCGCGCCGCAGGCGCGCAGCAGCCGGGCCAGCGAGGAGACGCCCGGGTCGGTGCGGCTGGACTCGACGCGCGCGACGTACGGCTGCGGCACGCCCGCCCGGGCGGCCAGGGCGCGCTGCGTGAGCCCGGCGCGGGCGCGCGCGTGCCGGAGCAGGCGCGCCGCCTCGTTCATCGGCCGAGGACGTCGCGCAGCCGGCCGAACAGTCCGCCGCCGCCCGACGAGCCGTCGGGGTGCTGCTCGCCGCGCAACGACGCCAGCTCGCGCAGCACGCGTTCCTGCTCAGCGTCGAGGTGCGTCGGCGTCTGCACCTCGACATGCACGTGCAGGTCGCCGCGGCCCACGCCGCGCAGGTGCGGCACGCCGCGGGCGCGCAGCGTGATGACCGCGCCGGACTGCGTACCCGGCTTGATGCGGATCGTCTCGTCGCCGTCGAGGGTCGTCAGCGTGAGGTCGGTGCCGAGCGCGGCCGCCGTCATCGGCAACGTCACCTTGCAGTGCAGGTTGTCGCCGTCACGTTCGAAGACGTCGTGCTCGCGTTCGACGACCTGCACGTAGAGGTCGCCGGCCGGCCCGCCGCCGGGGCCGGTCTCGCCCTCGCCGGAGAGCCGGATGCGCATGCCGTGCTCCACGCCCGCCGGGATCTTCACGGTGAGCGTGCGGCGCTGCGCGAGCCGGCCGTCGCCGCCGCAGCCCGGGCACGGGCTGGTGACGATGGTGCCGACGCCGGCGCAGCGCGGGCAGGGCCGGCTGGTCATGACCTGGCCGAGGAACGAGCGCTGCACCTGGCTGATCTCGCCGCGCCCGGCGCAGGTGCCGCAGGTCTCGGGGAGCGTCCCAGGCGCCGTGCCCGCGCCTGTGCAGCGCTCGCAGACGACGGCGGAGTCGAACGTGATCTCCTTCGTCGCGCCGAACGCCGCCTCGTCCAGGTCGAGGGTCAGCGTGACGAGCGAGTCGGCGCCGCGCCGGACCCGCGAGCGCGGCCCGCGCTGCGCGGCGCCACCCATGCCGCTGCCGAAGAACGCCTCGAAGATGTCGCCGAACGACCCGAACCCCGCGCCCCCGAACGCGTCCGGCCCGGCGTCGTAGCGCTGCCGCTTCTCGGGGTCGGACAGGATCTCGTAGGCGGCCGTGACCTCCTTGAACCGCTCCTGCGTCTCCGGGTCGGGGTTGACGTCCGGGTGCAGGTCGCGGGCGAGCCTGCGGTACGCCTTCTTGATCTCGTCCGGCGACGCGTCGCGGGACACGCCGAGGACGGCGTACAGGTCGGTGTCGGCCACTAAGACGCGTCTCTCATGTCCCGGCCGTCGCGAGCGGCGTCCAGCGCGGTGAAACGCAAGGCGGAGGAGAGGTCGATAGGTGGCACCTTTTGACGTTACCAAGGTACCGGCGGTGCCGTTCCGGCTCGACGTGGTGCGTGCCAGTGGCAACCGGGGCAATGCGGTTCACGCACGCCGAACGCTCACGCCGGAGTTCCGGCCGGGAGGGAGCCCGAGCGCGGTGTCGATGCCGATGGAGTTCCGCCGGCCGGCCCGGAGGTGGGTCGAAGCTTCGCGCGGCTGACCCGTGTCGGCTTGGGCTTGACGCGACCGGAGGGCTGCGCCATTCCTTCCGAACATCGGGGGGCAGGACCTTCGTCGGCCAGGTGGTCGGGGCGCTACTTCGGACCGGGAACCAACCAGATCGTGCGGCCATCGCGAGGACGGAGAGCGACCGTTGGACCGCTTACCGCGTGGACAAGTAGCGTCCCGTTCAGCCCGCCACGGCCGGTGACGTTGAGCGCACTGCCGTGCTCGCCTACCGCAACCTGCCGCGTCCACATGGTCTTGAGGGTTCGTCCGGCAATCAGTCGCACGGACGGTGCTGCTGAGGCGGCACCCGTGGCTACGACAAGGTCGCTACGGCCGTCCCCGGTCACGTCACCCACGGGGTAGGGACGCTCGTCCATGCCGAGGACGAGTAGATCGCGGCCGTCCTCACCCGCGATGACGACGAAACTGTCGAGGCGGACGAGTGCGATGTCGGCGGTGCCATTCCCGTCGATGTCGGGCAGCGGCATCGGCCAGAGTCGATACGTGCCTTCCGGCCCGCGCTGCCAGAGCGTCTTTCCGGTAGTGGCCGCGACTTTCGTTGCCGTACCGGTGCCCAAGTCGGTGACAAGCAGGTTCCCATCGCCGCTCGATTGCACGTCGATCTGCCCTGCAAACTGTTGTGACCAGCGGACCGTGCCTGAGGAAGCGCTGACGACAGTGACGGACGCAACGATCGGCGCGCCCGTGTACTGCGCGGACGAAAGGCCGGCGACAGCGACGCCACCCGAAACCGGAATCAGCATGGCATCGCTGCTTCCGACCGTGACGGTCGCGCGCCATGCCGGGCCGCGCGTCGTGTAGAGGCTCAACTCCCCGCTGGTCAGGTCGATAGGCCGGATGACGGCGAGAGCGTCGGTAGCGCCGCGTCGTACCCACGCCGCCGTAGGTAGTGCGGCGCGCGAACGGCCGAGGTCCTTGGCCAAGGTCACACGTCCGGTGCGGCCGTCTACCACATCCACACGTGCCCGCCACGGCGATACGGGCGGAGCCATGCAATGCCCGGTTGGCTCTGCGAAGCACGCCACGACGGGCGTCGGCGTCAAGCGGTTCTGCGCGGTACGGACGAGCGCGACGTCGACGTAGCCGTCCCCGTTGAAGTCCCCGAGCGGAAGTCCGTAGGTGTCGGTGTCCGGGAGGTCCGTCGTCGCGACCCCGGCGAGCGCGGTCCTCGTCAGTGCATTGCCCGTACGTACGTCGAGGCTCGATACAAGCGCTCCCCCACAAGGACCGTGGTCAGCCGTGACCCGTAGTTGATCGCCTCGCGAAGTAGTCGCGAGCAGGAGAGCGCCGTCGGGAGCCGCAGTAGCCCGCCAGCGCGGGCGGCCATTCGCGCCGTCCCATCGCTCTATGGAGCGGCCGGTGGACGAGCGGCGGTCCTGCACAACATCAGGCATGCGCTGACCCGAGAGCAGCCCCGACCACGTACGGAACTGCGTGTTTTGGAAGGTCGCCGTCATCCCCGCTACGAAGCAGTCTTCTCTGGCGGAACTCGGCGCGGCAGGTGCAGCGAAAGCGGCGCACAGAATCCCCGCGTACAGAACGCGGAGTCTTGTCGTTGCCGCTCTCGCTGCCACCTACGCCATCCTTTGGACCTATGGGTTCACGACGAGGTCGGAGACCTGTGGGTTCAAGACGAGGTCGGAGACCTGCGGGTTCAACACGAGGTCGGTCCCGATGCTGAGCACACTCGGCTGCCACGCGCCGTAAGCGACACGCTCACCGATGACATCGAGACCGGCACCGACGAACGTGAGACTCGCCTGGTACTGGCCTTGCGTCGCCCCAAACTTCAGGACGTTCATGCAGCCGTTCGTAGTGTTGATCGTGCGGCCAGGGACGGACACGACCTGGTCGATCGCCTGTCCGTTGGAGCGCGAGCCATGGATCGCGAGAACCCACTGCCCCGCTGCGAAGAACGACGGGTCGGCCGTCCCGATGCCACAGACGCGGTGGTAGGTCGAGAACACGGCGACCGTGATGTTCATCGGCGGCTGTACGAGAGCGTGCGCGGGCGTGCTGACGCCCATGCCGAGAGCGCTAAGGATCGCCGTGCTGGCAAGTGCCGTTCGAGTGAAGTGCATTGCTTGGTCTCCTCCGTGGTGGCTTCGTTCGACGCGGACGCGCCGAATTCCTTGCGTGTCGAGCGTTAAGACGTAGAGACGTTTCGGTGTTCGTCACGGAGGCCACGTCTGGGTTCGCCCGGATCGGGGCGCGCGGCGGTTGTGCTCTCACCCCCTCCCGTGGACGGGCGGGACGGAGGCACGTCGTGCCGGTGGGCGTTCCGTCCGAGCTGCGGGCGCGCCCAGTTGCGCGCCGCGCACAGCGTCGGCCGCTGCGATCACGGCGATGCTCCCCCGGTGTGTGATCGGACAGTGCTCCGCTTCCGGCTGCTTCTGGTCAGGCGGACGAAGCGCGACATTAGGGATTGTGGAATGCTCCTGTCAACAGGGATTCTTAAATCAGGCGTGATTTCGTGTCGCGGGCCGCACGCGCGACGATGAGCGCGGCCGAGCAGCCGCTCCGGGAAAGCCCGCTAACGCGTGCTCAGGGCGGGCCGAGGACGGGCCACAGGCCCACCCGCAGACCCGCCCCGTTGCTGTCGGCTTGAAGTCGTAGGGAAAAAACTTCTCACCACACGAGCGCGCTTGGCAGGTGCCAGACACCTATAGCAGCGCTATAAGCGGCGACGCGGCCCGCCGCCCACCCAAACGCCGCGAGGCGCCGTGATGGGCGTCGCGCAGCAGGCTGGGGGCATGGGAGACACGTCTGATCACGACCCCAGCAGGTCGCCGACGTAGCGGGCGACCGCGCGGACGGCGGACATCGTTCCGGGGTAGTCCATCCGGGTCGGGCCGACGACGCCGAGCGACGCGAGCGAGTCGCTGCCCGGGCCGTAGCCGATGGAGACGACGGACGTCGAGCGCAGCCCCTCGGGGTTCTCGTCGCCGATGCGGACGCGGACCGTCGTCGGGTCGTTGGCCTCGCC
The DNA here is from genome assembly GCA_035536815.1 of Frankiaceae bacterium. GTDB lineage: Bacteria > Actinomycetota > Actinomycetes > BP-191 > BP-191 > BP-191. Next base: position 4,666 of record DATLNJ010000033.1, on the reverse strand, counting down.
GAGCAGCTTGAGCAGGACGACCTGCTCCTCCAGCGCCTCCAGCACCGGGCGGATCACGGGGAAGTCGAGCGCGTGGGCGGTGAGGTTGGCGGCACCGGCCAGGGCGACCCGCTGCTCGGCGCGTTCGACCAGGGTCTCCAGCACCACCGTCATCAACGACGTCATCACCGGCCGCAGCTCGGGGCGGGAGCCGTCAGGGAGATTGGTGAGCGCCTTCGCCGCCTCGTCCAGGTGCCGGCCGACGAGGGTCCTGTTCAACGACCCGCGCAGCTCGTCCAGCGACCCCTCGTCGAGCGCGACCGGCAGCTCGAGGACGCGCTGCTCGACCCGGCCGGTGTCGGTGATGAGGACGAGCAGCAGCCGGTTCGCGGTGAGCTGCACCAGCTCGACGTGGCGGACCGTGGAGCGGGACAGCGAGGGGTACTGCACGACGGCAACCTGGCGGGTGAGCTGCGCGAGCAGCTTCACCGAGCGGTTCACCACGTCGTCCAGGTCGACGGCACCGCCGAGGAACGACTCGATGGCGCGGCGTTCGGCCGGGGACAGGGGCTTCACCTGCGACAGCCGGTCGACGAACAGCCGGTACCCCTTGTCCGTGGGGATGCGGCCGGCCGAGGTGTGCGGCTGCGCGATGTACCCCTCGTCCTCCAGCGTCGCCATGTCGTTGCGGACGGTCGCGGGCGAGACGCCGAGGTGGTGGCGTTCGACGATGTGCTTGCTGCCGACCGGCTCGCTGGTCCGGACGAAGTCCTCCACGATGGCCCGCAGCACGTCGAGCTTGCGGTCGTCCAGCACGGCGGGTCACCTCCTTGGCACTCAACGCGGCCGAGTGCCAAGTGTACGGCGGTCCCCGCGTGGAATGGACGTGCTGGGGGGCCCGCATGCAGAGGGAGGTCCCGGTGGCGACGGTGGAGCTGACGCGCGAGACGTTCGAGGAGACCGTCACCAGGGACGGCATCACGCTCGTGGACTGGTGGGCCGGGTGGTGCGGACCGTGCCGGATGTTTGCGCCGGTGTTCGAGACGGCCAGTGAGAAGCACCCGGACGTGACGTTCGCGAAGATCGACACGGAGGCGGAGCCGGACCTGGCGGGCGCCGCGCAGATCCGGTCGATCCCGACGCTGATGGCGTTCCGCGACGGCATCCTCGTGTTCTCGCAGCCGGGCGCGCTGCCGGGCGACGCGCTGGAGATGGTCATCAAGGCGGTGCGCGACATCGACATGGACGACGTACGCCGCCAGCTCGCCGAGCAGGACGCGGCGCAGGTGGCCGGACAGGGCGCCGGGCAGCCTGGCTAGCCGACCAGGCGGAGCACCACGGCGTCGGCGAGCAGCCGGCCGCGCCGGGTCAGGACGAGCAGCCCGCCGGCGAGGGCGTCCGGGTCGAGCAGCCCTTCGGCGGCCAGCTCCGCGGCGGTGCCGGCGTCTACCTCGGCGGCCGGGTGGCCGTCGGCGAGCCGGACGCCGAGCAGCACGCGTTCGACCCGACGGGCGTCCGCGTCCAGCACCTCGCGCGCCTGGGCCGGCGAGCGGCCGGCCTCGACGGCGGCGGCGTGGTCGCGCGGGAGGCGGACGTTCCACCAGCGCACGCCCCCGACGTGGCTGTGCGCGCCCGGGCCGACGCCCCACCAGTCGCCGTCGCGCCAGTAGAGCTCGTTGTGCCGCGCGCGGTCGGCGGGGGTGCGCGCCCAGTTCGAGATCTCGTACCAGCCGTAGCCGGCGGCCGCGAGCAGGTCGTCGGCGAGCTCGTAACGGTCGGCCAGCACGTCGTCGTCGGGCGCCGGCAGCTCGCCCCTGGTGACCTGGGCGTGCAGCCGGGTGCCCGGCTCGACGGTGAGCGAGTACGCGCTGACGTGGCCGGGGTCGGCGGCCAGCACCGCGTCGAGCGACCGCCGCCAGTCGTCGCCGGTCTCCCCCGGCGCGCCGTAGATGAGGTCGAGGCTGACCCGGTCGAAGCCTGCGCTCCTGGCCTCGGCGACGACCGCGGTCGCGCGGCCGGGGGTGTGGCGGCGTTCGAGGACGTCGAGGACGTGCGGGACGGCGCTCTGCATGCCGAGCGAGAGCCGGTTGATACCGCCGGCCCGCAGCGCGGCGAGCCGGGGCGGGTCGAGGGTCTCCGGGTTCGCCTCGGTGGTGACCTCCGCGTCCGGCGCCAGCCCGAGCTCGTCGCGGATCGCGCCGAGGATGCGGGTGAGGTCGTCCGGCGGGAGCAGGGTCGGCGTGCCGCCGCCGAAGAACACCGTCCGCGCGGGCGGCGGGTCCTTCAGGACGCGGGCCGCGAGCCGGACCTCGGCGATCGCGGCGGCGGCGTACGAGGCGGCGGCGCCGGTGTCGTCCACGTAGGTGTTGAAGTCGCAGTAACCGCAGCGGTGCGCGCAGTACGGGACATGCACGTAGACGCCGAAACCGTTGCGGCCCAGGGTGTGGAGGGCCTCGGGCGGCAGCGCGCCGTCGGGCGGCGCGGGCTCGCCGGACGGCGGCGCGGACGGCATCAGCCGGCCTTGACGAGGATGACCTGGCCGCCGTCGCGGCCGGTCTCCACGAAGCCGCACTTGCGCAGCACCGCGACGGAGGCGGCGTTGGACTCGAACGGGTCGGCGTGCAGCGGGCGGTGCCGCTCCACGTCGAGGAACGCGCGCACCGCGGCAGTCGCGATACCCCGCCCCCAGAACTCGCGGCCGATCCAGTAGCCGACGAACCGGCGGCCGTCGTGGGTCCAGGAGACGACGTTGCCGGCGAGGACGCCGTCCACGAGAACGCTGCGCAGGAGACAGTCGGGGTCGGCCATGATGCGCGCCCAGTGCGTGCGGAACGCGGGCTCGTCGCGCGGGGTCCACACCGCCCGCCGCGCCGCCACGGGGTCCGACTGGTGCGCGTAGAGCGTGTCGAGGTCCGCCTCCTCGACCGGCCGCAGCGTGATCACGCGTCCGTCCTTCGCAGCAGGTGGGCGCGCGCCTCGGCGTCCAGCGGGCCGCCGCGCTCGGCCAGCCGGCCGGCGATGACGGCGCGGTGGCCGGCGCTCTTGTTGCCGCCGTACTTGAACTTGCCGCGGACGGCGGTGACGTCGAGCCGCAGGCCGCGGATCTGCGGGAGGAGGCGCGCGTAGTGAACGTCGGCGGCATCCACCGGGGCGTACCCGCCCTCGGGCTGGAACGCGCCGAGCTGCCGGCGCAGCAACGCCGTGATGTCGTCGGCGTCGTCCACGACCGTGGCGGTACAGGTGAGCTGGACGGTGGCGTAGTAGCTGGTCGCGATCCCGCGCTCGGGCGGGGTGCCGGCCGCGGCGCCCCACGTGGAGGGGACGTAGACGTAGTCGCCGACGACCGTGAGCAACACCGTCGGGTTCTCGGCCATGGCGGGCCACACCGGGTTCGGGCGGGCGAGGTGCAGCTCGACGGTCGTGGCGCCGTCGTAGCGGAAGTGCGTCGGCACGACGACAGGGACGTCGCGGCCGCGGCCCGCCGCGATCAGCTGGCCGAAGTCGTGGCGCGCGAGCCAGCCGCGCCACTCGGCGTCGTCGAGCGGCGCGTCCCACGGATGGACGAGCACGAAATTCAGGCTAGCCGCATGCAACCGGCGCCGCGCGCGGGGCGTCGTGGGGGTACCGAACGAGGAGGGGCCCCCGATGACGCACCTGCGCACCGTTGCGACCGCCGTCGCCACCGTGGCCGCGATCGGCGGCCTGACCGCCGCCGTCCCGGAGGCGGCACCGCCCGTCGCGCGGGTCCCGGTCACGCCGTACGCCGCCGCCGAGCCGGCGGAAGCGAGGGCGCGGACGTTCCGTGCGGCGTACCTGCGCGAGCGGGTGGCCGCGCCGGCGCACGACCACTCGACCCACTCGCACGCGCCGGTCGCGCCGGTCGCGCGCCCCGCGGCTCCGGCCCCTGCCCCTGCCCCGGCCCGGGTCGCGGCGGCGCGGCCGGCGCGGCGGGTGGTGTGGGACGGCAGGGCGTTCGCCACGCCGGAGGCGGCGATGCGCTTCCTGGTCGCGGCGTACAACGCGCACGACGACGCCGCGATCCGGCACGTCACGACGCCGGCCGCGCGGGACAACCTGCTGCCGATGCGCGAGTTCGCGCCGGCGCTGCGGCTGACGTCGTGCGCGCGGGTCGAGGAGGGGGCGTACGACTGCGAGTTCACGCACTCGACGCGCACGAGCGCGGCGCAGACCGGCTACGCGACGTTCCGCGTGGCGCCGGCGACCCGGCCGGGCTGGTACATGACCGTGCTGATGGACTGCGGCGAGTAGGCGTCAGCTCTGGGTGGTCGAGAGGGCGGCGATGAACGCCTCCTGCGGCACCTCGACCCGGCCGATCGTCTTCATCCGCTTCTTGCCTTCCTTCTGCTTCTCCAGCAGCTTGCGCTTGCGGGTGATGTCCCCGCCGTAGCATTTGGCCAGCACGTCCTTGCGGATCGCGCGGATCGTCTCCCGGGCGATGATCCGGGAGCCGATCGCGGCCTGGATCGGCACTTCGAACTGCTGGCGCGGGATGAGCTCGCGCAGTCTGGTCGCCATCGACGTGCCGTAGCCGTAGGCGGCCTCGCGGTGCACGATCGCGGAGAACGCGTCCACCGGCTCGCCCTGCAGCAGGATGTCCACTTTCACCAGGTCAGCGGCCTGCTCGCCGGACTCCTCGTAGTCCATCGAGGCGTAGCCGCGGGTGCGG
>DATLNJ010000032.1:0-25961 GCA_035536815.1 Frankiaceae bacterium | reverse complement strand
GCGGCGGCCTCGGAGCCACGCCTGCGGTCGAAGAACAGCACGTTCGCCTTCACGCCCTGCGCGTAGAAGATGCCGGTTGGCAGGCGCAACAGCGTGTGCACATCGCACTCGTGGAGGAGCTTGCGGCGTACGGTCTCCCCGGCGCCGCCCTCGAACAGCACGTTGTCGGGAACGACGACCGCGGCACGCCCGTCGACCTTGAGCAGCGTCTTGACGTGCTGCACGAAGTTGAGCTGCTTGTTCGAGGTCGATGCCCAGAAGTCGTCGCGGACGACGGTGAGACTCTGGCGCTCGGCTCGACCCTCGCCAGCGAGGATCGTCACCGACGACTTCTTCCCGAACGGCGGGTTCGTCAACACCATGTCGAACCGTCTGCCGGGGTCGGCGCGCAGTGCGTCGTCGACGTGCACCGGGCTGTCGGAATCGGGCGACTCGATGCCGTGCAGCAGCAGGTTCATCGCGCAGAGGCGGGCGGTGTTGTCGACGATCTCCCAGCCGGTGAACAGGCCGGACCGCAGGTGGCGCTTCTGGTCGGGGTCGAGGTTCCGGTTGCTGCGAACGATGTGGTCGTAGGCGGCGAGGAAGAACCCGCCGGTACCACACGCGGGATCGCAGATGCGCATGTCCGGCCCGGGCATCATCACGTCGACCATGGCCGAGATCAGCGCCCGCGGCGTGAAGTACTGGCCGGCGCCGGACTTAGTGTCGGCGGCGTTCTTCTCCAACAGGCCTTCGTACGCGTCGCCCTTCACGTCGGCGTCGAGGCTCATCCACTGCTCGCCGCCGATGAGGTCCTTGATGAGCCGTTCGAGCTTCGCCGGGTCCTGGATGCGGTTCTGCGCCTTGCGGAACACGACGCCGAGCATGTCCTCGCCACGACCGAGCCGGTTGAGGATCGTGATGTAGTGCGCCTCCAGCATCTCGCCCTTGAGGTCGAGCAGCGACGGCCAGTCGTAGCCGCGCGGCACGATCCGGCTGAGACCGAGCTGGTGCTGCTCGTCGGCCATCTTGAGGAACAGCAGGTACGTGAGCTGTTCCAGGTAGTCGCCGTACGACAGCCCGTCGTCGCGAAGGACGTTGCAGTAGTTCCAGAGCTTGTCGACGATCGCCTTGCTGTCGCTCATCCCTCTCCCAGCAGCCGGTTCAGCGTCGCCACGAGCGGCTCCGCCCGCTCCGTCGCGATCTCCCACACGAGCGCGTCGTCGATCGTGGCGTAGCCGTGGATCAGCAGGTTGCGGAACGCCACGATCCGCGGCAGGTCCGCGATCTCGGCGGCGATTGCGTCGTCCACGCCACGCAGCTTGTTCAGCGCCTCGCCGACGATCTCGAACTGCCGCTCCACGGCCGACCGCAGGAGCACATCGCCGGCGTACTCCTGCCATGTCCGGCCGGCTACGAACCCGACGACCCGCTCCGCCGCCTGCCGCGCGTCCCAGAGGTACGCGCGAGGATCACGCGGCATAGAGCGGCTCGCGGGTTCGTTCAACTGCGTCGGCGACGTACGGGTTGGCGAGCGCGCTCGGCACGACGAGGTCCACCGGGCGGCCGAGGATCGCTTCGAACGCCTCCTTCAGGCCGAAGTACGCATCGAACCGCGACATCCCGGCCGGCGGCTCGAACTCCACGAGGAAATCGACGTCGCTGCGCGCGCTGTCGAACCCGCCGCTCACCGCCGAGCCGAAGACGTCGAGCCGCGTCACGCCGAACCGCTGGCACACCTCCACCAGCTCGGCCAGGTGCCTGGCGAGGTCGGGGATCACGATCGGTCCTCTCGTAGCGCGTGCTCGCCCCGTAGGTGACGGCGGACGCCGGCGCAGGCTCTCACGACGTCACAGCCTTCCGCCGCCTCGCAGCCGGAGCACTCGCCCGGTCGGCGCGAATGCGTTCCAACAGCACCGACGCCGGCTCGTCGGCGGGATACTGCCGCACGAGTTGCCCTGAGAACGCCGCGGCGAGAATGGACTGACGCAGTAGGTTGGCGCGCCCTCGCGCGGTCGCTAACGACGAGGCGAGCCGGTCGCGCGCCTCCGCAGCGGACCGCAGGGATCGCACGATCCTCTCCTGCTCGCTCCTGCTGGGAACCGGCACGGGAAATTTTTTCAGGGTTGTGAGGCTGATGGACGCCAGGTTTGTCGTTTGTCGCCCATGCTGCTCGAACCACCCTCTCCCCCAGGTATTGGCGTGGATCGACACGAAGTATGGGTCGAACTCTGGCGACGTAAGACGCGCGCGGAAGACGTGGTTCTGATGGATGCAGTTGTCGATCTGTCCTTCCCACACCCAACCACGTCCGAGCTTGTCGCGGTCACCGCCCTCGTTGAAGAGGATGTCGCCCTGCTCCAGACGAAGGGCTTCCGCCTTCGCCGAACTGACGCGAATACTGGCCACGTCGTTGAGATCGAGGCACCCCCGCTGCACGTTAGCAACGCGTAAGTATGGGACTTCGACGAACGACTCGTCTTTCTGGAGATTGGCGTCCTTGGTCACTCCACCGCGAAGGTCTGCAATTGCACCCAAGGTGGTCCACGCCCATCCCTGCTTGTCCATAAACGATGCGGTTTGCGATTGCCGGTGCACCGACAGTCGCCGAACCGCCCGAACCAGTGACTCCTCGGCGGCGTCGAGGTGGGAGAAGTTCTCCTGGATCGCCGCCACGACCCGTGCTTGCTCCGCGAGCGGCGGCACCGGAATCGGGAAGGCTGACAAAGCCTCCTTCCCGAGGTGGCGAATGTTGACGCCCCGTCCGGCCTCACCAAAGCGACCGGCCAGCGCAGCAGCCCTACAATACCAGTATAGGTAGTCAGTTAAGGGACCCCGGGACCGAACGCGCAATATGGTGTTCTGAAAGCAACATCGGGCGATCTCGCCATGCCAAACTGCTGGCTTCCCCACCTCGTTCGGGCTTCCAGACGCTTCGTTTAGTAGAAGATCACCCTGCTGAAGTTCAAACCGCTCCGCCTCCGACTTCTCGAAGTTCATCTCCTTCACGTCTGAGGTGTCAATGCCCTGCCATGTGATGTTGGCCGACCGCATGTAGGGCAGCATGTTCGGTCCAACATGGTGCTGCGGGGATCGCTGCCTGCCGAGTGCGACGTCGGCTACCTCACCGATCGTCGACCACTCCCAACCGGACGGGAGGCGAGTCATGCCGCCACCAGGTTGGTCAGTTCCGCGAGGAGGGGGTCAAGGTCCGAACCGAAGAGCTGACGGGCGCGGCCGAGGCCGCCGCGACCTGAGAACGGCGGGTCCGTCAGGTCGCGCGGCTCGATCGACAGCGAGGCCGCGAGGTGGTCGCAGATCAGCCGCAGCCAAGCGAGCTGGTCAGGCGTGAACTCACGCTCCGCCGCGGCCTGCTGCGCTAGCCATGCGTCGAACCGCTCGCGCACCTCGTCCGGGTACGGAGCGAGCTCGTCGTCGGCGCCGATGGCATAGCGGACGAGCGAGACGACGTTCGTGAGCAGCGTCCCCGCGGAGCCGCGGACCTTCGACGCGTCGAGGGTCTCGTACGCCTCCCAAAGCCGTTCCGGCGTCCACCCGTAGGGTGGCCGGCTGATCGCCTCCGCCAGCTCCTTGACGGCGCGGTACGTCAGCCGCTGCGCGTATGGCTTGCTGTAGAGGACCTGGAGCGCGGTGATCTCGTCCTGATGCTCGTCGAGGAACGCGCGGAACGACTCCGTCGTCTGCCTGGCGCGCGCCTTCGCGTCGACCGCGAACGTCGCGGTGGTGACCTGGTCGACGCTGAGGTCGTCAATGACCTGCTCGAGCGTGCGCTGCACGTCGAGGAGCTCCTGGCGCAGCGCCACGTTCTCGGCGATCGGCCGCAGCGCCGCCGACAGCGCCGCGTGCTTGGCGTCGGCGACCGCGGCGTCGTCGGGGTCGCGGGAGCCGGTCGCCGCCCGCGCGGCGTCAACCCAGCGGTCTGGGTCGAGCGCGTCGGCCAGGCGGTGCTCGATGACCGACAGGGTCTCCCCCGCGACCTCTTCCAGACGCGCTCGGTCCTGCGGCGCGAGCCGGCGCTCCACCCGGGCGAGACGCGACGCGAGGGACGACACCAAGTCCTCGCTGACCTGACCGAGCGAGACTTGCTGGAGGAGCTGGCCCAGCGGCACGCCCCGCTTGCGTTCGAGCGGCGTGGCCTCGATCAACTTCGTCTCCGTGACACCGACGGCGTCGACCAGCACGAAGCGGTCCTTGTGGTCGGCGTCCGGCGTGACGCCGCGCAGGTCGTCGTCGCTGATGGTGCGTACGCCGCGCCCCTTCATCTGCTCGAAGTAGTTGCGGCTTCGTACCGCCCGCATGAACACGACCACCTCGAGCGGCTTCACGTCGGTACCGGTGGCGATCATGTCGACGGTCACGGCTATGCGCGGGTTGTACGACGTGCGGAACGACGCGAGCAGGTCGTCCGGCCGGCGCCCGTCGGACGACTTGTAGGTGATCTTCGCGATGACGTCGTTCCCCTTGCCGAACTCCTCCCGTACGACCCGGACGATGTCCTCGGCGTGGCTGTCGTCCTTCGCGAAGATCAACGTCTTGGGGATGTGCCGGAGCCGCCCGTGCTCGTCCACCTCCCGGTCCGGAAACATCGCCGGCAGGTTGTCGCGCACCGCGCGCACCACGGTGCGGATCTGATCCTTCGCGACGACCTTCCGGTCGAGCTGCGCGGCGTCGTACGTCAGGTCCTCGTCGACGACCTCCAACCGCTCCGCCCGCGTCTCGCGGTCACGGAACGTCGTCGCGTAGCCGGCGTCGATGGTCGACCCGCCCTCGCTGATCGCGGTCGACAGGCGGAAGACGTCGAAGTCGACGTTCACGCCGTCCGCGACCGCCTGCGGGAAGCCGTACTCCATCACGAGGTTCTTGTTGAAAAACCCGAACGTCTGCTTGCCGGGCGTCGCGGTCAGCCCCACGAGGAACGCGTCGAAGTACTCCAGCACCTGGCGCCATACCCCGTAGATCGAGCGGTGGCACTCGTCGACGATGACGACGTCGAACGCCTCTATGGGCAACATGGGCTGGTAGTCGACCTGGACCGGCCGGTCCGGCGACAGCTCGTATCCGGTGGACTCGTCGACGTCCTCGGGCAGGTCGGGGTCCCCGCGCAGCATCGAGTAGATGCGCTGGATCGTGCCGATGCACACGCTGGCTACCGGATCGAACCGGTTGTGGGTGAGGTGCTGCACGTTGTAGAGCTCGGTGAACTTGCGGCCGGACCCGGGCACCTCGAAACCCTGGAACTCCTTGTAGGTCTGGCGGCCGAGGTTCGCACGGTCGACGAGGAAGAGGATCCGTCTCGCCCCGGCATGCTGCAGCAACCGCTCGCAGATGTTCGCCGCGCAGAACGTCTTCCCGGACCCGGTCGCCATCTGGATCAGCGCCCGCGAGTGGTTCGTCTTCAGCGACAGCTCGAGGTTGCGGATCGCTACGGCTTGCGCCGCGCGCAGCCCTGGCGGGTCGTCGTCCAGGGGCGGTACGTACGGGATGCGTGATCGCAGGCTCCCGCGGCCGTGGTGGAGCTGGTCGAGGACTTGCCGATGCAACGTTTCCGGAGAGTGGAACCAGTGCACCCGCCGCGCCGTCGGCTCGGGGTCGAACCGGCAGGTGAACCACGTCTCCGTGCCCGTCGACTCGTACCCGAACGGCAGCAAGCCGTCGACACGGAACGCGGGAACGGCACCCGGCACGTTCGCCTGGTACTTCAGCGTTTGCGGCTCCACACCAGCCAGGGTCGTGCCGGCCTTCTTCGCCTCGATCACGCCGACCGCCTGCGCGTTCACGAACAGCACGTAGTCGGACGGCCCGGCGTCCGTCCGCAGCTCGCGCACGGCGACGCCGGTACCGGCGGACAGGTTGACGGCGCGGTAGTCCTGAACGACCCACCCGGCGCGCACGAGCATCGCGTCGATGCGTCGCCGCGCGTGCTGCTCCGGGTTGATGTAACCCATGTCGTCGGAAGACATCCGGCTGATCGTACGTATCGGGCTACCCCGCCGGGTGGAGGCGGACGAATCTTCGCGTCGGCCGTGCGGCAGGTTGAGGAAAGATGACATCGTGGACCTGCCTGTCATGCCCCCGGTCAAGCCGATGCTCGCGAAGGCGACGAAGGCGTTGCCGCCACAGAGCGCCCACCCCGCCGGCCTCCTCTACGAGCCGAAGTGGGACGGGTTTCGCGCGATCGTCTTCCGCGACGGCGACGAGGTCGAGCTGGGCAGCCGCAACGAGCGCCCGCTCACCCGCTACTTCCCCGAGGTCGTCGCGGCGGTGAAGGAGCAGCTGCCGGAGCGCTGCGTCGTGGACGGCGAGATCGTCATCGCGACGCCGCGCGGGCTGGACTTCGAGGCGTTGCAGCAACGCATCCACCCGGCCGAGTCGCGCGTCCGGCGGCTGGCGGGCGAGACGCCGGCCAGCTTCGTGGCGTTCGACCTGCTGGCCCTCGGCGACGACGACCTGCGCAAGACGCCGCTCGCCGAGCGCCGGGCCCGCCTGGAGGCAGCGCTCGGCGGCGTCGCACCGCCCATCCACCTGACGCCGGTCACGACCGACGAGGCGACGGCGCAGGACTGGTTCTCGCGGTTCGAGGGTGCGGGGCTCGACGGCGTCATCGCGAAGCCGGCCGACGTGGGCTACCGCGAGGACGAGCGCGTGATGCTCAAGGTGAAGCACTCGCGGACGGCGGACGTCGTGCTGGCCGGCTACCGGTGGCACAAGACCGGCCCGATCGTCGGGTCGCTGCTGCTCGGCCTCTACGACGACACGGGCACGCTGCACCACGTCGGCGTCGCGGCGTCGTTCACCAACATCCGCCGCAAGGAGCTGGTCGACGAGCTGGCTCCGTTGCGCGAGAACGCGCTCGACGGCCACCCCTGGGCGTCCTGGGCGGCGCAGACCGACGAGACCGGGCGGATGCCCGGTGCGGTAAGCCGGTGGAACGCGAAGAAGGACCTGTCGTGGGAGCCGTTGCGGCCCGAGCGGGTGCTCGAGGTGACGTACGAGCACATGGAGGGCACGCGATTCCGGCACACCGCGCACTTCATTCGCTGGCGCCCGGACAAGGAGCCGCACCAGTGCACGTACGAGCAGCTCGAGGTCGTCGCGCCGTACGAGCTGAACGACATCTTCCGGACCGGCTCAGCACGCTGACGAGGGGCGGCGGCTCCGGCGCCCGGAACGTGACCGGCGGGACGGGCGTGGCGACTCCTACGTGTCGGGGCGGGCGCGGCTCGGCTGCACGCGCTTGGGCTCGCCCGCCATCTTCGGGAACTGCGGCGGGTACGGCGCGTCGCCGGCGTCGTGGCGTTCGTACAGCTCCAGCAACGGCTCCAGGCCCATCGGCGCGTCGTCCATGCCGGCGTGCGGGTCGCCAACCTCGGCGAACCGCGCGGGCATCGTGGCGATGGTGAAGTCGGCGTTCGTGACCGACTCGACCTCGTCCCACGTGACGGGCGCGGAGACCGTCGCCTCGCGCTTCGCGCGGACGCTGTACGCGCTCGCGATGGTCTGGTCGCGCGCCATTCGGTTGAAGTCGAGGAAGACGCGTTCGCCGCGCTCCTCCTTCCACCAGCTCGCGGTGGCGATGTCGGGCCGGCGCTTCTCGACCTCGCGGGCGACCGCGAGCGCGGCGTGCCGGCAGTCGAGGAACGACCACTCCGGCCGGATCCGCACGTACACGTGCAGCCCCTTGGAGCCGGTCGTCTTCGGCCACGAGACGTACCCGAGCTCGTCGAACAGCGCGTGCACCTCGCGCGCGCACTCACGCACCATCTCGAACGTCGCGCCCGGCATCGGGTCGAGGTCGACGCGCAGCTCGTCGGGGTGCTCGGTGTCGTTGCGGCGCGAGGGCCACGGGTGGAAGTCGAGGGTGCCGAGGTTGGCGGCCCACGCGATGTGCGCGACGTCGACCGGGCAGAGCTCGTCGGCGTGCCGGCCGCTCGGGAACGTCACCCGCGCCGTCTCGATCCACGGCGGCCGGTGCTCCGGCGCGCGCTTCTGGTAGATCGCCTCGCCCTCCGCGCCGTCCGGGTGGCGCTTGAGGACGGTGGGGCGCTCGCGCAGGGCGTTGACGATCCCCGGGCCGACCGACAGGTAGTACTGGACGAGGTCCATCTTCGTCTCGCCGCGGGCCGAAAAGTAGACCTTGTCGGGGTTGGTCACCTTGACCGTGCGCAACCCGGTCGGCGTCTCCACCTCGATCTCCACGAACGGCGACGGCATGCCGCCGACTCTACGGCGCGCGCTCCGCTACGACGCCGAGCGCGACGCGCGCCGCGTGGGCAGGCACGCCGGCGCCGTCACCGGCGCAACCCGGTTGCGAAACGCGCCAGAGTCGCGCACGCCCCGCAACCGGGTTGCGAAATCAACGCCCGGCCGCGTCAGGGGCTCGGCTGGGGGACCTCGCACGTCACCTTGGGGTTGGCGCCGACGTAGTTCAGCGGGCCGGCCAGCACGTTGACGAGGATCGTGCCGGCGCCGGAACAGCCCTCGGCGTCGTCGAAGTAGTCGCGCTGGCTCGCGGCGATCGCGCCGATGACGAACCAGATGGCCAGCAGAACGGCAACCTTGATCATGGTCGGGGTCTGCCCCGCCCGCACCCCTGTCGAACGTTTCAGCCGGACGGCGTCACCGTCGTGACGATCTTGCTCGGCGGCGGGCGGTCGGTGCGGAGCTGGTGCGCGACGACGTTGAGCAGCACGAACAGCACGACTACCGCGAAGACGACCGACAGCCCGGCCTTCCAGCCGGTGTAGGTGCGGGGGCTGTCCACTACGGCAGGTCGGCGACGATCTCGGCGAGCGGCCGCCGCACGCCGGTGAAGAACGGGATCTCCTCGCGGGTGTGCCGCCGCGCCTCGGCGCCGCGCAGGTGTCGCATCAGGTCGACCAGCCGATGCAGCTCGTCCGCCTCGAACGCCAGCAGCCACTCGTAGTCGTTGAGGGCGAAGCAGGCGACGGTGTTGGAGCGCACGTCGGGGTACTCGCGGGCCATCTTGCCGTGCTCGGCGAGCATGTCCCGGCGCTGCTCGGGGTCGAGCAGGTACCACTCCAGCGACCGGACGAACGGGTACACGCAGATGTAGCGCTTGGGGTCCTCGCGGCGGACGTACGCCGGGATGTGGCTCTTGTTGAACTCGGCCGGCCGGTGCAGGCCGACCACCGACCACACCGGCTCCAGGTCGCGGCCGAGCGCGGTCTGCCGGAAGCGGGTGTACGCGCTCTGCAGCACGTCGGGGTCCGGGCAGGTCCACCAGACGAGCAGGTCGGCGTCGGCGCGGTAGCCGGACAGCGCGTACGTCCCGCGGGTGTAGACGTCCTTCGCGGCCAGCTCCTCGAACAGCGCGTCCACCTCGGCCGCGTCGCGCGCGCCGCCCGGCTTCGCCCGGAAGACGGAGTACATCGTGTAGAGCATCTCGTCGTTCAGCTCGCGCGCGGACTTCTCGGTCATGCGGCCATCATCCCCGAGCGCGTACGTGCTCCGCGACGCGGGCGCCCGCGGCCTCGCCCGAGCGCACGCAGGCCGCGATGCCGACCCCCCGGTACGCCGCCCCCGCGACGGCCAGCCCGGGCACCGCCTCGACGGCCGCCTCGACGGTCCCGACGCGGTCGAGGTGCCCGACTGCGTACTGCGGCAGGGCGTCGTCCCATCGCGCCACGAACGCGTCCGCCGGGCGCGCGGCCAGCTTCAGCAACGGCGCCAGCTCGGCGTGCACGGCGGCGACGAGGTCCGCGTCGTCCAGGGTCACCGGCTCGCCGGCCCGGCCGACGCTGGCGCGCAGCAGGGTGAGGCCGGAGGTCGCGGCGTGCGGCCACTTCTGCCCGTAGAACGTCACCGCCTTCACCAGCCGCCGCCCCGGCGGGACGAGGATGCCGGACCCCGGCGGCAGGTCCGCGCGCCGGTACGCGAGCCCGACCAGCGCGACGGAGGCGTAGGAGAGGTCGCGCAACGGCGCCGCCGCGGCCGGCGTGACGAGCTCCAGCAGCCGGGCGGCGGGCTTGCCGGGCACCGCGACCACGACGCCGTCGGCGATGAGCGCCCGGCCGCCGGCGAGCGTGACGCGGAATGCGCCGGAGAGGCGTTCGACGGTGGCGGCGCGGGTGCGGGCCAGCACCTCGACGCCGGCCGCATCGGCGACGGCGTCCACGAACGCCGTCATGCCGCCGGCGACGGAGTGGAAGACCGGCCCGTCCGACGCGGGCGGCCGGGCGCGGGCGGCGCGGACCAGGCTGCGGTGCTCGCGGGCGAGCGCGGCGAGGTCGGGCGCGGCGGCGTCGAGGTCGAGGTCGTCGGCGCGGCCGGCGTAGACGCCGCCCAGCAACGGCTCCACCAGCCGGTCGACGACCTGCCGGCCGAGCCGGCGGGACACGACGTCGGCGACCGTCGCCGGCTCCGTCACCGGCGCGCCCGGCAGCCACGGCTCCAGCGCCGCGCGCGCGAAGCCGCCGGGCGACAGCACCCGCGAGCGGAGCAGCGGCCAGAGCCGCGCGGGCACCCCGCGCACGGTGCCGGTCGGGAGCGGGCGGAGGCGGTCGTCGACCCACACCCACGCCTGCCCGGTCGCGGGGGCGACGAGCGCGTCGCCGAGGCCGACCCGACGGGCCAGCCGGGTGGCCTCGGGGACCTTCGCGAGCCAGTTGTCGGCGCCGGTCTCGACCGTCGCGCCGCCGAGCTCGCCGGTGAGCAGCTTGCCGCCGAGCCGCGGCGACTCCTCCACGACGGTGATGCGGACGGCCGGCAGCGCGCGGCGGACGGCGTACGCCGCGGCCAGGCCGCTGATGCCGCCGCCGACCACGACGACGTGGCGGTCGGCTCCGGCGGCGTTCACGAACCGTGACTATCCCGTGCTCGCACCGCCGCCGCGCGCCGACACCCTCACCACATGAGAAGAGTCGCGCTCGCCTTCGGCCTGGTCGTCCTCCTCGGCGCTTGCGGCGCCTCCGACAGAACTGAGGGAGCCGGGTCGTCCCGGCAGGACCTCACGCCCGCCGACGGCGCCACTGGTGGTGGCTCGGTTGGCGTTGCCGGCGACAAGAAGTCGCTGACCGCGGTGCAGCTCGGGCGGGAGACCATCCGGACGGCGACGATGACCGTGCGGGTCGAGGACGTGACGGGCGCGGCGCGGTCGGCGGTGCGCGCCGCGGAGGCGGCGGGCGGCTTCCTCGAAGCGGAGAAGACGGACACCGAGACGACGACGCTGACGCTGCGGGTGCCGCCGGACGAGTTCACCGAGGTCTCCGACGCGCTCGCGAAGCTCGGCGCGGTCGCCGACCGGTCGGTGGCGACCGACGACGTGACCGGCGAGGTCGCGGACGTCGAGGGCCGGCTGAAGGCGGCCCGCGCGAGCACCGAACGCGTGCGCGGCCTGCTCCGGCGCGCGAACACCATCTCCGAGGTCACCACGCTGGAGAGCGAGCTGAACGAGCGCGAGGCCGCGCTGGAGTCGTTGCAGACGCGGCAGCGCGCCTTGGCCGGGAAGACGTCGCTGGCGTCGTTGACGGTGACGTTCACGAAGCCGCCGCCCCCGGTCCAGGCGGCGCCGAAGCTCGACGGCGCCGGCGGCTTCACCAGCGGGCTGAACGCCGGGTGGCGGGTGTTCCGGACGACGGTGTCAGTGCTGCTCGTGATCCTCGGCGCGGTGCTGCCGTTCGCATTGCTCGCGCTGGTGGTCGCGGCGCCGGTTTACGTCCTGCGGCGGCGGCGCGCTACCGCGCGAGCCTGACGCCGGCGATCACGACCGCGGCGCCGGCGAACAGGTTCCACGTCACCGGCTCCCCCAGCGCGACCGCGCCCAGCGCCACCGCGACGACCGGCACGATGAACGTCACTAGCGACGTGCCGGTCGCGCCGATGTCGCGGATGAGACCGTTGTAGACGATCAGCGCGACGCCGGTGCCGAACGCGCCGAGCGCGAGCACCGCGGCGACCACCGGCGCGGTGAGCTCGACGCGGCCGCCGCCGAACGGCGTGACGACGGCGAGGAACAGCGTCGCCAGCGTGAGCTGGCACGCGGTCTGGACCAGGACGTCCACGTTGCGCGGCGAGATGAACTTGCGGACCCAGACCAGGCCGACGCCGTACGACGCGCCGGCGCCGAGGCAGGCGAGCTGGCCGAGGACGGTGTTGGTGCCGCCCTCGCGCCACGGTCCCAGCACGACGACGACGCCGATCGTGCCGAGGGCGAGGCCGGCGAGCCGGGCGCGGGTGGCGCGTTCGGACGGCAGCGCGGCGATGGCGGACAGCACCGTGAACAGCGGCGTGGTCGCGTTGTAGACGCCGGCGATGGCCGAGGTGACGTGCAGCTCGCCCCACGCGAACAGCGCGAACGGCAGCGCGTTGGCGAAGACGGCGATGACGGCGAGGTGCCCCCACAGCCGCGCGTCGCGCGGGACACGGCGCCGCCCGACCGCGACGAACACCCACAGCGTGAGCGCGCCGAACACGCTGCGCCCCAGCGCGACCCCGAGCGGCGGCAGCCCGTCGAGCGAGATCTTGATGAGGAGGAACGACGTGCCCCAGAACGACCCCAGGCCGACCAGCCGGACGTACGGGCTCCTCACGCGACGCGCGAACGCACCAGGTCGGCGAGCGCGTTCAGCACCGTGCGGTCGTCGTTGACGGAGGCCACGCGGGCGAACGGCAGCCCGACCTCCTCGGCGACCCGGCGCGCCTCGACGTCGAGGTCGTACGCCACCTCGAGGTGGTCGGCGGTGAACCCGCACGCGCAGACCACGACGCCCGCGGCCCCTTCCTCAGCGCGGGTGCGGATGACGTCGAGGATGTCCGGCCCGAGCCAGGGGTCGGGCGTACGGCCCGCGCTCTGCCAGGCGAGCGTCCACCGGAACAGGTCGGCCTGCGTCGCGACCGCCTCCGCCGTCGCGCGCAGCTGGTCCGGGTACGGGTCCTCCGGGCCGACCGACTTCTCCGGCAGCGAGTGCGCGGTGAACACGACGTCGGCGTCGCGCTGCACGTCGTCGGGCAGCGTGGCCATCGCGGCCAGAACGGCGTCGGTGAGGAAGTTCAGGTAGTCCGGCAGCAGGTGCCAGGAGTCGATCGTCTCGATCGGGATGCCGTGGGTCGCTGCGGCGGCCGCGGCGCGCCGGGCGTACTCGCCGACGGAGACCGCAGAGTAGTGCGGCGCGAGGACGAGGCCGACGATGCGGTCGCAGTCGCGCGCGAGCGATGCCACGCCGTCCTCCACGAACGGGTGCGCGTGCTTCTGCCCGAGCTCGACCCGGAAGCCGTTGCCGAGCGCCTCCTGCAGCGCGGCGACCTGGCGTTGCGTGATCTCGCGCAACGGGAACGTGCCGCCGATGGCGTCGTAGCGCATCGTCAGGTCGGCCAGCTGCTCGTCCGTCGGCGGGCGACCGCGGCGGATGTCGGTGTAGTACTCGGCGACCTGCTCGCGCGACGACGGCGTGCCGTACGCCATCGCGAGGACGCCCGTGGTCACGAGCCCTCGTGGACGAGGTCGACGACCCGCTTGAGCACGTCGGGGTCGGTCTCGGGAAGGACCCCGTGGCCGAGGTTGAAGACGTGCCCGGTCTCGGGCGCGCGGCGCAGGACGTCGCGCGTCCGCGCCTCGACTACCTCCCACGGCGCCAGCACGGCCGCCGGGTCGAGGTTGCCCTGCACCGCCTTGTCCGGGCCGACGCGGCGGACTCCCTCGTCCAGGCCGATGTGGAAGTCGATGCCGACGACGTCCGCGCCGGCGTCGGCCATCAGGCCGAGCAGCTCGCCGGTGCCGACCCCGAAGTGGATGCGCGGCACGCCGAGGTCGGCGAGCCCGGCGAAGATGCGGCGGCTGGCCGGGAGGACGTAGGCGGCGTAGTCGTCGGCGGACAGCGCGCCGGCCCAGGAGTCGAACAGCTGCACCGCGCTCGCGCCCGCCTCCACCTGCGCGCGCAGGAACGCGAGCGAGATGTCGGCGAGGCGGTCCATCAACGACGCCCAGCCGGCCGGGTCGGCGTACATGAACGCCTTCGTGCGCGCGTGCGTCTTCGACGGGCCGCCCTCGACCAGGTAGCTGGCGAGGGTGAACGGCGCGCCGGCGAAGCCGATCAGCGGGACGTCCAGCTCCTTGACCAGCAACCGGACCGCCTCGACGACGTACGGCACGTCCTCGTCCGGCTCCAGCGCGCGCAGCCGGCTCAGGTCGGCCGGGCCGCGGAACGGCTCGTCCACGACCGGCCCGACGCCCGGCTTGATGTCGAGGCCGACCCCTACCGCCTTGAGCGGCAGCACGATGTCGCTGAACAGGATCGCCGCGTCCACGCCGAGCCGGCGGACCGGCTGCGTCGTGATCTCGCAGACCAGGTCGGCGCGCATGCACGAGTCGAGCATGGAGACGTTGCGGCGGATCTCGCGGTACTCCGGCAGCGCGCGGCCCGCCTGCCGCATGAACCAGACCGGGGTGTACGGCACCGGCTCGCGGCGGCACGCGCGGAGGAAGACGGAGTCAGCGGTCACGAGCAGTGATCGTCCCACGCCACCCCCGCGCGGCGCGCATCGAGCGCGGCAGGGACGGCTACGTCCGACCGTGCTGGCTCGCCGTCCCGCACCGCGGGTCAGGTCCCGATACCGGCGGCTCCGCGTGGAGCGGCGCGGGGCTCGCTCACGTCCTCACTGTCAGTCGCGGGTGCGCGTTTCAGCAGGTCGTGGCCCATCCTTGAGGTCCGGCTTGCCCGGATCCGGCCGCACCGGGATTGGCTGTGGTTGAGGCCGGCGCGGAGGGTCTTGCGCCGCTGGAACTGCCATGGCAGCCACGTCCTCTCACATCGACGACCGCTGCAAGTATGCACACGACCACGAATGCGGCGGCAACCTGCAGACCGAACATTCTCTTGTTGAGCAACTCGTCCTGGTTCCGGTCCCAGCGCCCTTCCATGTACACGGCGAGGTTCCGGTGCATTTCGTCCAACGTGGCGGGCGGCGCCGCGTCCACGTACCCGGTCAGCAGGATCGTCGCGCTGTTGCCGAACGCCCACCCCCGCGCGGGCAGGACGATCCAGACACAGACCAACGCAGCCGAGACGAAGGCCGCGACGCCGACCCACGTAGCGACGCCGGGCGCCGCGCGCTCGCCACGGAGGACGATGCCGACGAGGAACGTCTCGATGATCGACGCAGCAGTGAGTAACTGGCCGGCGCGGCTGCGGAGGTTGTTCAGAGCCTCCCGCTGATCTTGCAGCGCACGTAGCGACTCCTCGTAGACCAGCCGCAGGCGCGGATCGCCTACGCCAGCGTCCATCACGCGACATCCCCCGAACTCCCGGACTAATCAACCTCGTGTCGCACGATAAGGCGGCGCGACTCCCGAACGGACTGCCAGGCGAAAATGTGGATAACAGCGGTCAGCCGGCGGCGAGGCAGACGACGCCGGCCAACGCCGCCCCCACGCCCGCGAGCTGGATGCCGCGTAGTCGTTCCTGGTAGACGACCTGCGCCAGGATCACCGTCACCACCGGGTACAGCGATGCCAGCACCGACACGACCGCGACCAGGCCCATGTCCGACGACACGGCGTAGAGGCTGACGGCGGCGACGTTCAGGACGCCGATCGCGACCACCGGCGACGGGTCCATGCCGGCGAACCCGGGCGCCGACGGCGGCCGGGCGAGCACGTACGCCAGCACCAGCACCAACGACACGAGCGTCATCGCCCCCGTCGTCATCGCCCACCGCCCCTCGCCTGCCCGTGGGATGACGGCGAGCGCGCCGCCGAAGCCGACGGCCGCGCAGCAGGCGTAGATCACTGAGGTGCGCCGCACGCCCTCGCCGCGCAGCTCCGGACCGGACGCGAGGATCACGCCCAGCGCCGCGAGCCCGATGCCGGCCAGCGCCAGCACAGACGGCCGCTCCCCCGCGGCGAGCCCGGCCACGACGGGCACGACCAGCCCGGTGCCGGCGATCGGCGCCACGACGCTCATCGTCCCGAGCGCCAGTGCCCGGTAGAAGAAGCCGGTCCCGAAGATCCCGAAGAAGCCGGCCGCGACGCCCCACCACAGGTACGACCCCGGCGTACGCCACCCGCCGATGCCCAGCACCAGCAGGATGCAGACCAGCCCGACCGCCTGCGACCAGACCATGACGAGCGCGGTCGGCATCCGGCGGGACGTGTGGCCGCCGAGGAAGTCGGCGAGCCCCCACGACAGGGCGGCGAGCAGGGCAAGGAACGCGGGCACGCGATCGACCCTACGAAACGGGCGGACGCGACGCGCCCGGCGCCCGCACAACGGCCCCAAATGCTCGCCGGACCCGACCGACCGGCCTACCCTCGGCGGCATGGGCGGAGAGCCGGACGAGGGACCGGAGCCGTTCCGGCGCGCCGTCGCGAGCCTCCGCTCCGCGCAGGTCGACACCGCCGTGACGCTGCGCGAGACCGCCGCGCCGTCGCGCCTTGCCCCGTACGCCTTCGCGCTCGTCGCCGAGGTCCTGGTCGGCGACGACGAGCTGGCCAGCGGCCGGTTCATCGTGCTGCACGACCCGAACGGCCAGGAGGCCTGGAACGGCGACACGCGGGTGGTCGCGTTCGCCACCGCCGCCGTCGAGGAGGAGATCGGCAGGGACCCGCTGCTGCCGGAGGTCGGGTGGGCCTGGCTGGTCGACGCGCTCGCGGCGCACGACGCCGGGTACGGCGCCGAGGGCGGGACCGTGACGAGCACGACGAGCGCGCGGTTCGGGGCGATGCGCGACGAGCCGGGCGGCTGCGACCTCGAGCTGCGCTGCTCGTGGACGCCCCTCGACGACGACGCCCTGGCGCGTCACCTGGCGGCGTTCTGCGACGTGCTCTGCTCGATGGCCGGGCTGCCGCCGGCGGTGCCCGGGGTGGCCCGGCTGCCGTTACGGCGCGGCGTCGGTTAGGGCGGGCACGGCCTCCACGCCCGGCGAACGCTGCGCCGGCGCGGCCGCGCGCGGCAGCCGCAGCTGCAGCACGGTGCCGGCTGCCGGCATCGACGAGACCTCCAACGACCCCCCGGCCAGCCGCGCACGCTCGCGCAGCAGCCCGAGCCCGACGTGGCGGCCCTTCTCCGGCCTGACCTGCGCCGGGTCGAAGCCCGGGCCGGCGTCGGAGACGGTTGCCACGACCTCCTCGTCGTCCACGACGAGCGCGGCCTGCGCCCAGTCGACGTCGGCGTGCTTGACGACGTTGAGCAGCGCCTCCTGGAAGAACCGGTAGACGGTGATGGCCGAGACGAGTGGCAGCGGGTGCGCGGTCGTCGGCCAGGTGACCTCGACGGAGAGGCCGTAGCGCTGCATGAGGTCGGCGCGCAGGTTGCCGATCGCGCTGGCCAGGTCGCCGTCGCGCAACGCCGGCGGCCGGGTCCGCGCCATGACCGCGCGCACCTGCTCCTCGGCGTCGTCGACGAACTCCGTCGCGGCGCGGATCGAGTCGCTGTCGCCGACCGCGAGGTGCATCCGCGCCATGCCGAGCGACTGCGCGACGGTGTCGTGCAACTCCGCGGAGAGCTGACCGCGCGCGCCTTCCTCGGCCGCGACCAGGCCGGACAGCAGCTCGAACATGCCCGCGCTGGCGTTCTCGGCGGTGCGCCGGTGCTGCTCGGCGATCTCGTCGGCGACCTTGGTACGCAGCGTCAGCGCGTCGAGCAGCCGGGCCAGCTCCGCCAGCTCGGCGACCGAGTGCCCGGAGAGCCACTTGTCGAGGTGCCGGTCGCCAGGCTCGTGCGCCCGCCGGGTCGCCGCGGTACGCAGGTCGCGCAGCTGCCCGGCCAGCCGGTCCGCGGCGACCGCCGCGACGCCCGCGCCGACCGCGGTCGTGACGCCGGCCGCGCCGACGACGGGCAGCAGGACGCTGCCGTGCCCGACCGCCGCGAGGACCGCACCGGCGCACCCGACGACGGCGGCACCGATGCCACCGACGGTCAGGGCGGCCACGGCGGCCAGCGGCAGCGGGCGGCGGCTCACAGCGAGTCCACCAGCACGCCGGTCGTGGTCCACTCGGGCTCGGCGCGCGTCGGCTCCGGCCCGCCGGACGCCGCGCGCAGGTCGCCGTCGGCGGCGAGCGCGATGGCGCCGAGCAACGACGCCACGGCGCGTTCCACGGCGTGCAGCTCGTCGACGATCTCGCTGACCTCGCCGGGCCCGGCCGCCGAGGACGCGAGCTGCGCGAGCCGCGACGCCGACTGGCGCAGCAACGACAGCGACGGCGCGGTGTTGGCACCGATGTCGCCCAGGGCGCGGGCGGCCTCGTCGGCCTGCTCCGCGCGGTCCAGCGCGGCGTCGCGCGACGCCGCCAGGTCGGCCACCGAAAGCCACGACTCTGCCTGCCCGACCAGCACCTCGGCCAGCGTGACCTCGCGGCGGCCGAAGCCGGCCGCGCCGTGCGGGCGCAGCGCGTGCAGCAGCGCCAACGGCTGCTCGCGCCGGCCGAGGACGGCCGTGCAGTACGAGCGCCCGTCGTCGTTGCCGATCGTCACGCCGCCCGAGCCGAGCGCGCGGATCGCCCACCGGTCGTCGAGGACGGCCGACGAGACGCGCTCGCGCAACGTCACGCCGTACTCGTCGCCGGCGTAGCGGACCGGGCCGTCGGCGCCCATCAGGATCAGCTCGACGTCGGCGCCGCCGAACAGCCGCGCGGCCGCGGTGAGCACGACCCGCGCGGACGCGTCGATCGACTGCCCGGTGGCGCGCTCCTGGCCGCGGGCCAGCTCGGCGAACAGCCGCGCCTCCGCCGCGCGACGCGTCTGCTGGTCGTACGAGAACCACAGCAGCACCATCGGGACGAGCAGGCCGAGCAGGCCGAGGGGGGCGTTGAGCGCGAGCCACGCGGCGAGCAGGCCGACCGAGGTGTTGCCGGCGGTGTGCAGCGCCGACATCGGCGCCGACTGCCAGAGGAAGCCGCGCAGCCGGCGGCCGGACGTCATCGCGACCGCGCCGGCGACCAGCGTGTGGTTGAGCAGCCAGAACCAGCCCATCCCGGCCGAGGCGCCGAGCAGGCCGCCGTCCAGCCAGTGGGAGAACGCTGCCGCGAAGCCCGCCGACGCGGCGAACTGCGCGACGTTGAACCAGACCTTCAGCTTCGGCTGCCGGCGCGCGAGCTGCGCGATGAGCACGCCGACGACGACCGCGGCGACGGCCCACGCGCCGGTCGAGAAGACGAGGGCCGCGCCGATCGCGCCGTCGGTGCAGGAGAACGACCAGCGCTGCCGGCCGAACGCCAGGTGGACGACCGCGACCTCGGACAGCGTGACCGCCACGGCGAGCGCGAACGGCGCCCAGAACGCCGGGCTCCCCCACCCGGCGTAGACGGCGGAGCCCAGCGCGAGCGCGAAGCTCGCGGCACCGAGGAGCGCGACGCGGCGTGGTGGCGTCATCAGCCGCCCCACGCCGCGGCGGACCACGAGTTGGCGGACCAGGAGTTCGCCGACCACGAGTTGGCGGACCAGGAGTTCGCCGACCAGGAGTTGGCGCGCGACCACGAGTTGGCGGACCACGAGTTCGCGTTGGACCACGAGTTCGCCGACCACGAGTTGGCGCGGGACCAGGAGTTGGCCCGGGACCAGGAGTTCGCGCGCGACCACGAGTTGGCGGAGGAGTTGTTCCACCGCCAGGAGTACGCGTTCCACGCGTCGGCGTCGAAGCCGTACTCGCCCGAGGCGAGGTTCGGCAGCCCGTCGGCGCCGAGGCCGCGGACGTAGCCGGTCGTCGCGCGGAGCAGGCCGGCGCCGGCGCGCAGCGTGCCGAGCGGCTGCGCCGCCGACCGCAGCGAAGCCTTGACGTCGACCGGGGAGGCGTTCGGGTACGCCGCGAGGAACAGCGCCGCGGCGCCCGCCGCCTGCGCGGTCGCCTCGCTGGTGCCCGAGCCGCGCCAGAGCAGGTCCGAGCGCCGGGCCGAGGGGTTCGCCAGCGCGATCGTGGAGTCCGCGGGCAGCACCGACAGGATGCCCATCCCCGAGCCGACGACGTCCGGCTTGACGATGCCGTGGACGAGACCGGAGCCGCTGAACGGCGCCACCGTCGCCGGCGACGTCCGCGCGTCCGCCGCGCCGACCGTGAGGACGGACGGCGCGAAGCCCGGGTCGCCGACCTGGTCGGGGTCGTTGCCGGAGGAGACGGCGATCGTGATGCCCTCGTAGCGCACCGCCTCGACCGCGTCGGTCAGCGGGTCGGCGCCGTAGCCGACGCCGGGCCGCGGCCGGCTGAACGCGAACGACGCGACGTCGATCGTGGCGGCGTTGTTCGCGACCCAGTCGAGGCCTTCGAGCACCTGCGACATGCGCGTGGCGCCGCGGTTGTCCGCGACCTTGACGTTGAGGACGGTCGCGGCGGGCGCGACACCGAGGCCGCGCGAGCCGGTGCCCGCGACCTGGCCGCCCGCGATGATGCCGGCCATGAACGTCCCGTGGCCGAACCCGTCCGCGTAGCTCGACTCGGTCGACGTGTTGTACGCGTCCACCAGGCGGCCGCTCGCGCGGTTGAGCGCGGGGCTGTCGGTGACGCCGGTGTCGACGAGCGCGATGGTGACGCCCGCACCGGCGCCGAGCTGGCCGGCGTTGCGGCCGAGGCTCTGCCAGGCGAACACCGAACCGGGGAAGTTGGCGCTGTCCGACGTCGGCGTCAGGACGTCGTCCGGGTAGACGCCGCGTACGCCGGGAGCCGCCGCGAGGCGGCGCAGCGCGGCGGGCGTGCCGCGGACGACGGCTGTCCCGAGCCGCTCCTGCTGGTCGACGATGACGACGCCGCGCGTTCCCCCGAACGATGGGTCGAACGACGCCACCGCGGTCACCGACGCAGCGGCCGCGGGCGTTGCCGCCAGCCCGGCCGCGACGAGGGCGCTCGCGAGGAGTGCCGTCCTGGTTGAACGTGCCACGCGGGTCCTTCCCCGAGGTGGTGCGCGAGGGGTTCTCCCGGTGTTCTTCGGCAGCCGGAGGACCGGACTTTCGCCCTTCGGCAGACGAGTTCACGCCCGCGTGCGAGGGGACGTTGCTGCGAATGGCGGAACCGATTTCTACAGGCGGCGCCGCGGGGAGCCGATGAAGGTCCCCGTAGGGACGTTCCCTGACGTACGGAGGCAGTGGTGACGACTGCGACGGAGCTCGCCGAGACCGGCGCCCGGACCGGGTTCACGGCAATGGTCGTGGACGACCACCCGCTCATGCGGGAGTCGATGGTCGCGCGGCTGCGTGCCATGGGCGCGGCGGACGTGATCGAAGCGGCCAGCATCGGCGAGGCACGTGCCCGCGCCGGCGCCGGGGCGCGTGACCTCTGCGTCCTCGACCTGGGCCTCCCCGACGGCTCCGGCCTGGAGCTGCTCGCCGACCTGCGGTCCGCCGGCTGGGGGCGGCTCATCGTGCTGTCCGCCGCGGACGACCCGTACTCGGTGCGCTCGGCGTTCGTCGCCGGCGCCCAGGGCTACCTGCTCAAGTCCGCCTCCCCGCACGTCGTCACCGACGGCGTCCGCCGGGTGCTCGACGGCGGCGTGTACGCCGACCCGTCCGTCGCGTCGCTGCTCGCGCAGGGGCTGCGTACCGGCCCGATCGGCGACGGCGTCAACGACCTGTCCGGCCGCGAGGTCGAGGTGCTCCAGCTCGTCGCCGACGGCCAGTCGAACAAGCAGATCGGCGAGATGCTCGGCCTGTCCGCGCTCACCGTGAAGAGCCACCTGGCCCGGATCGCGCGCAAGCTCGGCACCGGTGATCGCGCCGAGATGGTCGCGCTCGCCATGCGCGCCGGCGTGATCCGCTAGGGCGGTTCCGCCCCTTGTCGGACCCGATCCGTCGTAACGTTCCGGTGTGACGGACCTGGCCGCGAACCCCGAGGACGAGTCGATCGAGGCTGTCCCGGTCGAGGCCGAGCCGCTGCCCCTGCTTGAGCTGTCCGGCGACGTACCCGAGCCGATCGCCGATTCTGCGCGGCTCGCCGCGGCGGTCGCCGCGCTCGCGGCCGGCACCGGCCCGGTCGCCATCGACGCCGAACGCGCCTCCGGCTATCGCTACGGCCAGCGCTGCTACCTCGTGCAGCTCCGCCGCGAGGGCGCCGGGTCGTACCTGATCGACCCGCTCGGCTGCCCCGACCTGACCTCGCTCGACAACGCCCTCAGCGACACCGAGTGGATCCTGCACGCCGCGTCGCAGGACCTCCCCTGCCTCGCCGAGCTCGGGCTGCGGCCGCGGCTGCTGTTCGACACCGAGCTGGCCGCCCGGCTGGCCGGCTACGAGCGCGTCGGGCTCGCGACGATGGTCGAGGTCGTGCTCGGCAAGCGCATCGACAAGGGCGCGTCGAGCGCCGACTGGTCGCAGCGGCCGTTGCCGATGAACCTGCTGCGCTACGCCGCCCTCGACGTCGAGGTGCTCGTCGCGCTGCGCGACCACCTGGCCCGCGTGCTGGAGGAGCAGGGCAAGGCGGAGTGGGCGCGCGAGGAGTTCGCGGCGATCGCGGCGGCGCCGCCGGCCGTGCCGCGCGCCGACCGCTGGCGCCGTACCTCCGGCATCCACCGGCTCCGGTCGCCGCGCCAGCTGGCCGGCGTCCGCGCGCTCTGGGAACGCCGCGACGAGCTGGCCCGGTCGCGCGACGTCGCGCCTGGCCGGGTACTGCCGGACGCGGCCATCATCGACGCGGTAGTGCGCTGGCCGAAGACGGCGGAGGCGCTCAGCGCGCTGCCCGTCTTCAGCGGGCGGTCGAACAAGCGGCGGATCGCGACGTGGTTCGGTGCGCTGGAGGACGCGGCGGCGCTGCCGGACTCCGAGCTGCCCCCGATCACCGGGCCGGCCGACGGCTCTCCCCCGCCCGCGCACCGCTGGGCCGAACGCGACCCCGAGGCCGCCGCCCGGCTGTCCGCCGCGCGCGCCGCGGTGTCGGCCATCGCCGAGGCGCACAACCTGCCGGTCGAGAACCTCGTCGAGCCGGCCGCCGTACGGAAGCTCGCCTGGACGCCGCCGGAGCCGTCGACCGACGACGGGGTGGCCGAGGCGCTCCGCGAGTCGGGTGCGCGGGCGTGGCAGGTCGCGCTGGTCGCCGGGCCGCTGGGCGAGGCGTTGCGCACGGCTGTGCCGCCGCCGCCGGCCGCGCCGCCCGCGCCCGACGCGCCCGAGTCGTGACGCCGGCGCTCGTCCCGGTCACCGTCGAGCAAGCCCGCGCCGTCGTCGGCGGCGACTGGTCCGTCCTGCCCGCGACCCGCGGGTGGCCGCACGCCGACACCGTGGACGCGCTGCGGCCGGTGGCCGAGTCGGGCATCGCGGAGGGGACGTTCCTCGTGCTGCTCGACGGCGTCGTGATCGGCGAGTGCGGGTGGTTCGGCCCGCCGGACGCCGCAGGCGAGGTGGAGATCGGCTACGGCCTCGCGGCGCCCATGCGCGGTCACGGGCACGGCGCCGTGGCGGTGCGCTCGCTGGTGGCGTGGGTCGCGGCCCGGCCGGGCGTGCGGCGCGTCACGGCGCGGACCGACCAGACGAACGCCGCCTCCCGCCGGCTGCTCGAACGCCTCGGCTTCGTCGTGGACGGCGCCGACGGGCCGCAGGTTCGCTACGCGCTGGACGTGACCGCCACGTAGCCCCGAGCGCAACCCGGTTGCGTTTCCCGTCACTCCCCCGCACGGGCCGCAACCGGGCTGCGAGATCCACGGGGTGACGCGCGGCCGGTCGCACGTGCCCGAGCGGCGTTCGGTTACTGGCTGGTAACATAGGGTTCCTACACGCTCGTGAAGGAGCCGCCCCATGGCGCGTCCCGTTCGCGACGTCGTCTTCGTGGACGGCGTCCGCACCCCGTTCGGCGTCGGCAAGCCCACCGGGCAGTACGCCAAGACCCGCGCCGACGACCTCGTCATCCGCTGCATCCGCGAACTGCTGCGCCGCAACCCGCAGCTGCCGCCGGAGCGCGTCGACGACGTCGCCATCGCCGCGACCACGCAGATCGGCGACCAGGGCCTGACCATCGGGCGGACGGCGGCGTTGCTGGCCGGCCTGCCGAAGACGGTGCCCGGCTACGCGATCGACCGGATGTGCGCGGGCGCCATGACGGCGGTCACCACCGTCGCCGCCGGGATCGCGGTCGGCATGCAGGACGTCGCCATCGCCGGTGGCGTCGAGCACATGGGCCGGCACCCGATGGGCGAGGGCGTAGACCCGAACCCGCGCATTCTCAGCGAGAAGCTGGTCGACCCGTCCGCGCTCGTCATGGGCGCCACCGCGGAGAACCTGCACGACCGCGCGCCGGACATCACCCGCGAACGTTGCGACGCGTTCGCGGCGGCGTCGCAGGCGAAGGCCGCGGCGGCGTACGAGGCGGGCATCATCCAGCGCGACCTGGTACCGATCGCGACGTGGTCGGACGGCGGCTGGGGGCTCGCGACCGCCGACGAGCCGATGCGCCCCGGCACCACGGCCGAGGACCTGGCCGGGCTGAAGACGCCGTTCCGCCCGCACGGCCGCGTGACCGCGGGCAACGCCGCAGGCATCAACGACGGCGCCACCGCCTGTCTCGTCACCGCGGAGGAGACCGCGCGCGAGCTCGGCCTGACGCCGCGGATGCGGCTGGTCGGCTACGCGTTCGCCGGCGTCGAGCCGGAGGTCATGGGCGTCGGCCCGATCCCCTCGACGGAGAAGGCGCTGGCCCGCACCGGCCTGTCCATCGACGACATCGGGGCGTTCGAGCTGAACGAGGCGTTCGCCGTCCAGGTGCTCGCGTTCCTCGACCACTTCGGCATCAAGGACGACGACGAGCGCGTGAACCCGTACGGCGGCGCCATCGCCTACGGCCACCCGCTCGCGTCGTCCGGCGTGCGGCTCATGACGCAGCTCGCCCGCCGCTTCGAGGCCGACCCGTCGATCCGCTACGGCGTCACCGCGATGTGCGTCGGCATCGGCATGGGCGGCACCGTCATCTGGGAGAACGTTCGATGAGCACGTACGAGGAAGTCGTCACCCACGCGAAGCTGCGCTTCGTCCGGCTGCCCGGCGTGACCGGTGACATAGCGCTCATCACGCTGGACAACGGCTTCGACCACACGAAGCCGAACACGTTCGGCGAGCAGGGGCTGCGCTCGCTCGACGCCGCGCTGGACGAGGCGTTCGCGCACGACGGCGTCGCGGCGGTCTGCCTCACCGGCAAGCCGTTCATCTTCGCGGTCGGCGCGGACCTCACCGGCGTGCCGCGGATCACGACGCGCGACGAGGCGCTGCTCATCGGGTCGGAGGGGCACCGGGTCTTCCGCCGCCTGCACGACTCGGCCGTGCCGACATTCGCCCTCGTCAACGGCGCCGCACTCGGCGGCGGTCTCGAGGTCGCGCTGCACTGCCACTACCGGGCCATCTCCTCCGGCGCGGCGGCGGTGGCGCTGCCCGAGTGCTTCCTCGGCCTGATCCCCGGCTGGGGCGGCACCCAGCTCCTCCCGAGGCTGATCGGCGCGGACAAGGCGCTGCAGGTGACGGTCGACAACGCCCTCGCGCAGAACAAGATGCTGAAGGGCCCGCAGGCGTTCAAGCTCGGCATCGCGGACGTGATGTTCGAGCCGGCCGACTTCCTGGAGCGCTCGCTGGAGTGGGTCGCTTCGGTGCTGCGTGGCGAGACCATCGTCGAACGCGCGCCGGTCGACACCGGCGAGGCGTGGACGGCCGCCGTCGAACGCACCCGCGCCGGGCTCGACGCGAAGCTGCACGGCGCGGCGCCCGCGCCGTACCGCGCGGTGGCGCTCG
The DNA here is from genome assembly GCA_035536815.1 of Frankiaceae bacterium. Lineage (GTDB taxonomy): Bacteria > Actinomycetota > Actinomycetes > BP-191 > BP-191 > BP-191. The sequence goes on along the minus strand of DATLNJ010000032.1, from coordinate 324 downwards.
TGGAGCTCGCGCGGACGGTGTCGCTGGACGAGGGGTTCGCGGCCGAGGACGAGGCGCTGGCCGACCTCATCTTCAGCGACGAGCTGCGCAGCGGCCTCTACGCGTTCGACCTCACCCAGAAGCGCGCCAAGCGCCCGGTCGGCGCGCCCAAGGAGGGCGCGCGGCCGGTGACCAAGGTGGGCGTCGTCGGCGCCGGGCTGATGGCGTCGCAGCTCGGGCTGCTGTTCGTGCAGCGGCTCGAAGTGCCGGTCGTGCTGACCGACGTGGACCAGGCGCGCATCGACAAGGGCGTCGGCTGGATCCACGAGCAGATCGACGGCCTGC
>DATLNJ010000031.1:0-8830 GCA_035536815.1 Frankiaceae bacterium | reverse complement strand
GGTGCTGGTCGTCGTGGAGCCGTCGTGCACCGGCGGCGCGTCCTGCCAGTCGCGGCTCAACGCCGAGGCCGGGCTGGTCTGGCGGCAGAGCATGCCGGCCGGCGCGCCGCGGATGGCCGGGTCCACGATCGTGCTCGCGGTCGGGCCGCGGGTGGGCGACGAGGTCCCGACGACGATGTCGCCGGAGCCGACGCCGTCGCCGACCCCGAAGCCGTCCCCCACGCAGTCGCCGAAGCCGTCGCCCTCCCCCACCGCGACGCGCAGCCCGTCGCCGAAGCCGTAAGCCCGCGGTCAGGTCGCGGTCGAACGGCGCTTGCGCGGCACGGCGGGCCGGTAGACGGACACTGTCGGATCGCCGGCCACGTACCACCGCCACGGCCGGTCCGCGTCGAGCGTGACGCCGACCCGGGGCCCGGTGCGGACGACGCCGTCGGGCACCGGCTCCCCCGGTAGCAGCGTGACGGGTCCGCGCACCAGGTCGGCGCCGTTGCGGCTGCCGTCGATGCCGAGCGCCTTGGTGAGCCGGGCCGGGCCGCGCGCGAGGTCGCGCTCCGGCGAGCCGGGCCGGCGGGCCAGCGCGGCGTCCACGCCGTCGATGACGCGGCCGGCCCGCAGCAGCACGGCGGCCGCGCCGCCGGCCGGCTCGCACACGACGTTCATGCACCAGTGCATGCCGTAGGTGAAGTAGACGTAGACGAACCCGGGTGGGCCGAACATGACGGCGTTGCGGGGCGTCAAGCCGCGGTACGCGTGCGAGCCCATGTCGTCGGCGCCGCGGTACGCCTCGACCTCGGTGAGCCGGATGGTGACGCCGCCGTGGACGAGGTCGCGGCCGAGCAGGTCGCGCGCGACCTCGAGGACCGGCCGGTCGTAGAACGACCTCGGCAGCGGCCTCAGCTGTCCTCCCCCACGTCCCCGGCCCACGCGCGGTGCGCGGCGATCTCGACCTGCGCGGCGGCGAGCTGCTCGTCGACGCGGTCGGGCGCGGTGCCGCCGTGCGCCGCGCGGGCGCGGATCGCGCCGTGCACGGACAGCACGTCGCGGATCTCCGGCGTGAGGTGCGGGCTGATCCGCGCCAGGTCGTCGTCGCTGACGTCGCCGAGGTCGCAGTCGCGGGCCGAGCACCAGACGACGAGGTGGCCGACGGCTTCGTGCGCCTCGCGGAACGGCACCCCGCGGCGGACCAGCGCCTCCGCGACGTCGGTCGCGAGCGAGAACGCGACCGGCGCCTCGGCGGCCAGCCGCTCGACGTTCACCCGCATGGTCTCGACCATGCCGGTGACCGCCGGAAGGACGAGCAGCAGCGTGTCGACGGCGTCGAAGACCGGCTCCTTGTCCTCCTGCAGGTCGCGGTTGTACGTCATCGGCAGGCCCTTGAGCGTGGCCAGGAAGCCGGTGAGGTGGCCGATCAGGCGGCCCGCCTTGCCGCGGGCCAGCTCGGCGACGTCGGGGTTCTTCTTCTGCGGCATGATCGACGAGCCGGTGGCGAACGCGTCGTCGATGTCGATCCACCCGAACTCGCGGGTGGACCACAGCACCAGCTCCTCGCCGAGCCGGGAGAGGTGCACCCCGACCAGCGCGGCGCAGAACAGGAACTCGGCGACGAAGTCGCGGTCGGAGACGGCGTCCATGGAGTTTCCGGAGGCGGCGTAGAAGCCGAGCTCGACGGCGGTGCCGACCGGGTCCACCGGCAGCGACGAACCGGCCAGCGCGCCGGCGCCGAGCGGCGAGACGCCGGCGCGGAGGTCCCAGTCGCGCAGCCGGGAGACGTCGCGGCTGAACATCTGCACGTAGGCGAGCAGGTGGTGCGCGAACAGGATCGGCTGCGCGTGCTGCAGGTGGGTGAAGCCGGGCGCGACGGTCGCGCGGTGGGTCTCGGCCTGGACGAGCAGCGCGGACTCCAGCTCGGCCAGCCGGGTCGCGATCAGCCGGACGTGGTCGCGCAGGTAGAGCCGCAGATCGGTCGCGACCTGGTCGTTGCGCGACCGGCCGGCGCCGAGCTTGCCGCCGAGCGAGCCGAGGCGTTCCAGCAGGCCGCGTTCGAGCGCGGTGTGCACGTCCTCGTCGTCGGCGTTCGGGCGGAACGCGCCGCTGGCGACCTGCGCCTCCAGCACCTCGAGCGCGTCGCACATGCGCTCGTGCTCGACGTCGGTCAGCAGGGCCGCCCGGTGCAGCACGCGGGCGTGCGCCTTCGACGCGAGCAGGTCGTACGGCGCCAGCCGCCAGTCGAACTGCACGCTGTACGACAGCCGCCGGACGGCCTCAGCCGGACCGCCCTCGAACCGCCCGCCCCAGAGGCGGGCCGGTGAGCGAGGCTTGCCTGTCGGTTGCTGGGTCACTCCCCGATTCTGCCGTCGCGGCGGGCCGCGATGCGCGTCGGCAGGCCCCAGAGCTCGACGAAGCCCTTCGCCAGCGACTGGTCGAACGTGTCGTCGCTGTCGTACGTCGCGAGGCCGTAGTCGTAGAGGCTCGCGTCCGAACGCCGCCCGGTCGGCGTGGCGCGGCCGCCGTGCAGCGTCAGCCGGACCTCGCCGCTGACGTGCGCGGACGCGCTGTCCACGAACGAGTCCAGCGCGCGGCGCAGCGGCGAGAACCACAAGCCGTCGTAGACGAGCTCGGCCCAGCGCTGGTCCACCGCGCGCTTGAACCGCGCCAGGTCGCGCTCGACGGTGAGCGACTCGACCTCGGCGTGCGCGGCGAGCAGCGCGACCGCCGCAGGGCACTCGTACACCTCGCGGCTCTTGATGCCGACCAGCCGGTCCTCGACCATGTCCAGCCGGCCGACCCCCTGCGCGCCGGCGCGGGCGTTGAGCTCGGCGATGAGGTCGAGCGGCGACAGCGCGCGGCCGTCCAGCGCGACCGGGACGCCGTTCGCGAACGACACCACGACCTCGTCGGGCTCGCGCGGCACGGCCGGGTCGGCCGTGTAGGAGTACAGGTCCTCGACGGGCGCGTTCCACGGGTCCTCGAGGAAGCCTGTCTCGACCGCGCGACCCCAGAGGTTCTGGTCCACGGAGTACGGCGACGACGTGCTCACGTCGATCGGCAGCCCGCGTTCCTCGGCGAACGCGATCGCCTTGTCGCGGGTCATGCCGGAGTCGCGGACCGGCGCGAGGACGGTGAGCTCGGGCGCGAGCGCGCCGAGGCCGACCTCGAACCGCACCTGGTCGTTGCCCTTGCCGGTGCAGCCGTGCGAGACGGCGGTCGCGCCGGTTGCCCGCGCGGCCGCGGCCAGGTGCTTCACGATGAGCGGGCGCGACAGTGCGGAGACCAGCGGGTAGCGGTCCATGTAGAGGGCGTTCGCGCGCAGCGCGGGCACGCAGTAGTCCGCCGCGAACTCCGCGCGGGCGTCCACGACGACCGCCTCGACGGCGCCGCAGTCGACCGCGCGCTGCCGTACGACGTCGAGGTCCTCGCCGCCCTGGCCGACGTCGACCGCGACGGCGACCACCTCGGCGGCGTAGGCGTCGGCCAGCCAACCGATCGCGACGGAGGTGTCCAGACCGCCGGAGTAGGCGAGCACGATGCGAGTTCCCATGTCATGCATTCTAACGCATGTCTATGCAGGCCCGGGGACTACTCCTCCGCGGCCCCGTCGGCCAGCGCGACCAGCCGCTTCGCCACCGCGGCGCCGCCGGTGGGGCGCCGCGTGACGATGAGCACCGTGTCGTCGCCGGCCACCGTGCCGATCACGTCGTCCACCTGCGCGCGGTCGAGCGCCGAGGCGAGGAAGTGCGCGCCGCCCGGCGGCGTACGGAGCACGCAGAGGTTGGCGGACGGCTCGGCCGAGACGAGCAGATCGGCGAGCACCCGCGCGAGCTTGTCCGTCGTGGCCCGGCCGGTGTCGGGATCGACGGCGTAGACCAGTGCGCCGTCGTCGCCGCGCACCTTCGTCGCACCCAGCTCCTCCAGGTCGCGGGACAGCGTCGCCTGCGTGACGACCAGCCCGTCCTCGGCGAGCAGCCGGGCCAGCTCGGTCTGCGACCGGACCGGCGTGCGGCCGACGATGTCGGCGATCCGGCGCTGCCGCGCGACCTTCGTCCCCGGCGTGGCCGTCACCGTTCGAGCAGGAACGCGAGCAACGCCTTCTGCGCGTGCAGGCGGTTCTCCGCCTGGTCCCACACCGCGCTCTGCGGCCCGTCGATGACCTCGGCGGCGATCTCCTCGCCGCGGTGCGCGGGCAGGCAGTGCAGGACGATCGCGTCGTCGTGCGCGGCGGCAAGCATCCGCTCGTCGAGCTGGAACCCCTGGAACACCAGGTGCCGGCTGTCCGCCTCCTCCTCCTGGCCCATCGACGCCCACACGTCGGTGTAGAGGACGTCGGCGCCGGTGACCGCCTCCATCGGGTCGTTCGTGACGACGGCGGCGCCGCCGGTCTCCTCGCCGATCTGGTTGGCACGGCGGACGACCTGGTCGATCGGCTCGTAGCCGCGCGGGGTCGCGACGCGGACCCGCATGCCGGCCGCGACACCGGCGAGCAGCAGCGAGTGGGCGACGTTGTTGCCGTCGCCGACGTAGGTGAGGGTCAGGCCGGACAGGCCGCCGCGGCGTTCGCGGATGGTCTGCAGGTCGGCGATGGCCTGGCAGGGGTGCGCGTAGTCGGTGAGGGCGTTGACGACGGGCACGCTGGACGCGGCCGCGAGGCGTTCGATCCGGTCCTGCCCGAACGTCCTGATGACGATGGCGCGGCAGTACCGCGACATCACCATCGCGGTGTCCTCCAGCGTCTCGCCGCGCCCGAGCTGGGTGGTGCCCGCGTCGATGACGATCGGGTGGCCGCCGAGCTCGTACACGCCGACCTCGAACGACAGCCTGGTGCGGGTCGACGGCTTCTCGAAGACCAGCGCGACGGCGCCGCCGCTGAGGACCGGGTCGGCGAGCCGGTCCTTCTTGCGGCGGTCCGCGTCGTCGAGGATCTCTTCGAGCTCGGCGGGCGACAGGTCGTCGTCGACGAGGAAGTGGCGGGGCATGTGGCGGGCCTCCTAGTGCTGGGCCGTAGCGAGCGACGTCGAGAGTGGTGGATCGCAAGGCGGAGGGCCGCCGCGTAGTGGTTCTACGCGGCGGTCCGACAACGCGGCGAGACGCCGCGCTCGGCGACGCGCAGCAGGCCGCAGCATTAGGGCGTGTCTCCCGATCCCCCGACCTGCTGCGCGACGCCCCGGACGGCACCTCGCTGCGTTGTCGTCGTCGCGCATAGCGCTGCTATGCGCTCCTCCTCCGCCTTGCGATGCACCGCCCTGACCGCCGCTCGCGACGGCCGGGGATCGGGAGACATGCCCTAGGACGTCCGCCACCGCTCTAGCTCCTTGCGTTGGTCACGGCGGCGACCCGATCCAGGAGCTCGGTCACGCCGAACGGCTTCACGAACACGTTCTCGTCGCCGAGCACGCCCCTGAGCGCGGGCACGGCCTCCAGCTTGCCGGTGACGACGATGACGGGGATGTCGGCCATCGCCGGGTCCTCGCGCAGCTCCTCCAAGACCCGGATGCCGCCGAGGTCCGGCATCATCAGGTCGAGCAGCATGAGGTCGGGGTGCTGGGTGCTCGCCTTGACCAGCCCGGCCAGCCCGTCGCTGGCGGTGGCGACCTCGTACCCCTCGCCGGTCAGCAGCGTGTGCAGCAGCCCCCGCACGCTCGGGTCGTCCTCGACCACCAGCACCTTCGCAGCCATCAGCGGACACCCTCGACACTCGGGTCGGGGCTCTGCCCCGACAGGATCTGCGTGTACGCGGCCACCTTGCGGATGTCCTCCTCGGAGATCCGGGTGCCCCAGCGCGGCATGCCGTTCAGCGGCCGGCCGCGGGTCGTCTTCGCGACGCGTTCGTCGAACGTCAGCCCGGCCAGCGCCCCGCCCGGCGTGAACGCCGGCCCCTTGATGTCGAGGCTGCCGCCCTCGCCGCCCAGGCCGTGGCACGCCGCGCAGTTCTTGTTGTAGATCTCCGCGCCGGTGCGGCCGGTGTCGACCGCCTGGCCGGGCAGCGGGTTGGCGCCGAGCCGGTTGCCGAAGTAGACCATCGCGGCGAGCACGGCCGCCGACCCCACGACCCACGCCAGGACCCACACGAGCGCCCGGCGACCGCGGTGGCGGCGCGGGGCTGGGGTCTCTGCGGTCACGCGTTCGACCCTATCGGCCCGTCCGGCGCGCCGCCGCCGGCCCGCCCGCGGGACCGAGGCCGCGGGCAGCTCGGCGGCGCGTGGCGGCCGGGGAGTTCCGCGGCCGCGGCGGGTTCGGCACACTGGCGCGCATGATCGATCCCGCCCCGCCGCTGCCGGCCGGCGACCCCGCGGCGCTGCGCGACCCGCGGCTGGTCGCGCTGTGGCCGACCTTGACGGCGCGGGCGGCGGCCGGCGACCGGACGATGCTCGTCGTCAACTCGGTGAACTTCGACATCCCCGAGCACCTCAACGCCGTCGTGCCGGCGTACGAGGAGCGGTTCCTGTTCGTCGTGCTCACGCTGCTACGCCAGCCGGGCGGGCGGGTCGTCTACGTCACGTCGCAGCCGGTGCTGCCGCGCCTGGTCGACTACTACTTCTCGATGGTGCCGGGCCTGGCCGGCCGCGAGCGGCTGCACCTGGTGTCGATCGGCGACGGCTCGCCCGGTCCGCTGACCAGGAAGATCGTCAGCCGGCCACGGCTGGTGGAACGCCTGCGCCGCCTGGTCGCCGACCCGGACCGGGCGCTGATCTTCCCGTTCAGCACGACCGAGGCCGAGATGGAGCTGGGCGCGCTGCTGGACGTCCCGGTCTACGGCCCGCACCCGTCGCTGGCGCACCTCGGGACGAAGACCGGCTCGCGGCAGGTGTTCGCGGCGGCGGGCGTGCCGGCGCCGGCCGGAGTCGAGGGGGTACGCACCCGCGCCGAGGTCCGCGACGCGATCCGCGCGATCGTCGCCGCGCGCCCCGCCGCGACCGCGGTCGTGGTCAAGCTGGACGACTCGATCAGCGGCCTCGGCAACGCCGTGGTGCGGCTGACCGGCGGCGACCTCGACGAGGACCTGGACGCCGCGGAGCCGCAGGACACGCAGGCGTCCGCGGCCGAGTTCTTCGCGACGCTGGAACGCCGCGGCGGCATCGTCGAGGAACGCATCGTGGCACCGTTGCTGCTGAGCCCGAGCGTGCAGCTGCGGGCGGGTCCGCTCGGGCAGGTCGAGGTGCTGTCGACGCACGACCAGCTCCTCGGCGGCCCGTCGGGGCAGTCGTTCCTCGGCTGCCGCTTCCCGGCCGACCCGGCGTACGCGCCACTCGTCACCGAGTACGCGCTCCGCGTCGGCGAACGCCTCGCCGCGCACGGCGTAGTCGGGCGGTTCGGCATCGACTTCGTGGTGCACCCGGACGGCGACGGCTGGACGGCGTACGCGATCGAGGTGAACCTCCGCAACGGCGGCACGACCCACCCGCTCCTCACGCTCGCCGCGCTGACCGACGGCACGTACGACGCCGCCGCCGGCGAGTTCCGCTGTGCCGACGGGACCGCGCGGCACTACGTCGCGAGTGACCACGTGGAGAGTCCGGCGTACCGGTCCCTGACGCCGGACGACCTGCTCGACCTCGTCGACGAGCGCGGCCTGGGCTGGGACCCGGACACGCGCACCGGGCTGGCGTTCCACATGGTCAGCGCGCTCGCCGTCGCCGGGCAGGTCGGCGTCACCGCCGTCGGCACGACCCCGGGACAGGCGGACGAGCTGTTCGCCGGCGCGCGTCGTGCGCTGGACGAGGCGGCCGGCGCCTGATCGCGCCTGCCCCCGCTACGCGCCGCGCAGGGTGGCGCCGGTCCGCGCCGCCGCCTCGGCGACCGCCGCGTCGCGCATCGCGTTGACCTGCTCGTCGGTGAGCGTCGTGTCCGGCGCGCGGAACCGGAGCTGGTACGCGAGCGACCTGCGCCCCTCGCCGACCTGCGGCCCGGTGTACACGTCGAACAGCCGGATCCCCTCCAGCAGCTCGCCGGCGCCCTCGCGCAGCGCGCGCTCGACGTCGGCGGCGGCGGTGCCGTCCGTGACCACCAGCGCCACGTCGACGTTGGCCGGGGGGAACGTGGAGAGCCCGGGCGCCGCGACGTGCTCGACCGCCGTGGCGAGCAACGGCTCCAGCGCCAGCTCGACCGCGCAGGTGCGCGCCGGTACCTCCAGCGCCGCGCAGGCGCGCGGGTGCAGCTCGCCCGCCCAGCCGACCACCTCGCCGCCGACGACCAGCTCGGCGCAGCGGCCGGGGTGCCACGGCGGCGCGTCGCCGCGGCGCACCTCGACCTGCCCGCCGGCCGTCTCCGCGACGGTCCGCGCCACCTGTACGGCGTCCGCCCAGGTGGCCGGGCGGCCGCTTCCCCAGTGGCCGCGCGGCTCGCGCGCGCCGGTGAGGACGGCGGCCAGGTGCAGGGGCTGGTCCGGCAGGACGGCGTCCAGCTTGTCGAGCACCTCGGGGCCGGGACGGGACTCGACCCCGGGGCGCGGCGCGGGGTCGTTGCCGCGCGTCCGGAACACCGGCGCCACCTGGAACACGGCCACGTCGCCGATGCCGCGGCCGACGTTGCGGGCTAGTACCGCGAGCAGGCCGGGAAGCAGCGTCGTGGCCAGCAGCGGCTCGGCGTCGGACACGGGGTTGGCGATCCGCGGCGCGCGGCGGCGCACGTCGCCATCGGGCAGCAGCAACGCGTCCGGCGCCGACTCGGCCATGAACGGGTACGGCACCACCTCGGCGTAGCCGTGCGCCGCGAGCGCGCGGCCGACCCGGCGCAGCAGCTTCTGCCGGCGGGTGAGGCCGCGCCCGGCCGGGGCGGGCGGCAGCGCGCTGGGGATGGCGTCGTAGCCCTCCAGCCGGGCGACCTCCTCGGTGAGGTC
>DATLNJ010000030.1:0-28598 GCA_035536815.1 Frankiaceae bacterium | reverse complement strand
CCGGGAGAACGTGACCAGCGTCAGGTTGACGGCGTTGAGCATCAGCTCCACGCACATGAAGACGACGATCGCGTTGCGCCGGACGAGCACGCCGACGGTGCCGACGGTGAACAGCATCGCCGCGAGGAACAGGTAGTAGGCGGGGTTCACTCGTCGCCCCCGGTGACGCGCGGTGAGGCGGAGCCCTCCAGCGGCTCGCCGCCGGGCAGCAGGGCGGGCTGCTGCTCGCTGTGCGAGGTGGCGTAGACGCCCGGCCCGGACAGCGGGGTCGGGTGGGTGCCCTTGAAGCGGGCGATCGCCTGCTCCTTCTGGCTGGACTTCTTCGTCTTCTCGACGTGCGTGAGCACCATCGCGCCGATGGCCGCCGTGATGAGCAGCGCGGAGGTCATCTCGAACGCGAGGAAGTACGAGTCCTGGTTGCGCCCCGCCTCGCCGAACAGGTGCCGGGCGATGCCCAGGACGTTGCCGCCGGAGTTGGCGTCGTCGAGCCCGAGCGCGCCGGCGTCGAGCGTCGCGCGGCCTATCGCGCCGACCAGCACGCCGGCCAGGCCGAGCCCGACGACGACCGCGGCTATCCGGTGCCCGCGCAACGTCTCGCGCAACGACTCGTGCGCGTCCACGCCGATGAGCATCAGCACGAACAGGAACAGGATCATGATCGCGCCGGTGTAGACGATGATCTGCACCGCCGCGAGGAACGGCGCGTCCTGCGCGGCGTAGAACACCGCGAGACAGAAGAAGACCCCGACGAGCAGCAGCGCGGCGTGCACCGCGCTGCGCGCGAAGATCATCGCGATCGCGCAGCCGAGCGCGATCGGCGCGAGCACCCAGAACACGACGGCTTCCGCCGTGGACGTCTGGGTCGAGGCCTGCGCGAGGACGTCGATCACCGGGCGCCTCCGGCGGTGGCGGGAGCGGGCGCGCGCATCAGTCGGCCTTGCTCTCGTGCGAGGCCGGCAGCATGCCGCCGTCCGCAGCGCGCACCGCTTCGCGGCGGTCCGGCCCGTAGTACGACTTCTCGTCGCCGAGCAGCATCGGGTGCGGCGGCGCGGTCATGCCCTCGTGCAGCGGCGCGAGCAGCTGCTCCTTCGTCCAGATCAGGTCCTCGCGGCTGTCGTCGGCCATCTCGTACTCGTTCGTCATCGTCAGCGCGCGCGTCGGGCACGCCTCGATGCAGAGCCCGCAGAGGATGCAGCGCAGGTAGTTGATCTGGTACACCGCGCCGTACCGCTCGCCCGGGGAGAAGCGCTCCTCCTCGGTGTTGTCGGCGCCCTCGACGTAGATGGCGTCGGCCGGGCAGGCCCACGCGCACAGCTCGCAGCCGACGCACTTCTCCAGCCCGTCCGCGTGCCGGTTGAGCTGGTGCCGGCCGTGGAACCGCGCCTGCGTCTGCTCCTTGACCTCCGGGTACTCGACGGTGTTGACCTTGCGGAACATCGTCCGGAACGTCAGGCCGAAGCCCTTCAACGCGTCAAACACGGGCTTCCTCCGCCTTCTTGTCCCGGTCGGAGCCCCACGGCAACGCCGCGATGAGCAGCACGATCACGAACCCGACGACCAGCGCGGTCGTGAGCCGTTCCCGGCTGAGGTTGTTGACCGCGGTGCGCGCGGTCGCGACGAGCACGACCCAGCCGAGCGCGGCCGGCACCAGCCGCTTCCAGCCGAGCGCCATGAACTGGTCGTACCGGTACCGCGGCAGGGTCCCGCGCAGCCAGATGAAGCCGAAGAGGAACAGCGACACCTTGAGCAGGAACCACACGAGCGGCCAGACGCCCGAGTCGAGGCCGGAGACGTACGGGATCGGCGGCGGCATCCACCCGCCGAGGAAGAGCGTGGTCGCCAGCGCCGAGACGGTGACCATGTTGATGTACTCGGAGAGGAAGAACAGCGCGAACTTCACGCTGCTGTACTCCGTGTGGAAGCCGGCCACCAGCTCGGACTCGGCCTCCGGCAGGTCGAACGGCGCGCGGTTCGTCTCGCCGACGGCGGCGACGCAGTAGATGAGGAACGAGGGGAACAGCGAGATGACGAACCACCGCGACTCCTGCGCGGCGACGATCTCGCTCGTCGACAGTGTGCCCGCGTAGAGGAACACCGCGACGAACGACAGGCCCATCGCGACCTCGTAGCTGATCATCTGCGCCGACGATCGCAGCGCGCCGAGCAGCGGGTACGCCGAGCCGCTCGACCAGCCGGCCAGCACGACGCCGTACACGCCGAGCGACGACATCGCGAGGATGAACAGCACGCCGACCGGGAGGTCGGTGAGCTGCAACGGCGTGGTGCGGCCGTTGATCGTCACCGCCGGTCCGAACGGGATAACCGACAGCGCCACGAACGCCGGGATCGTGGACATGATCGGCGCGAGGACGTAGACGATGCGGTCCGCCGACCGCGGGCGGATGTCCTCCTTGAGGAACAGCTTGATGCCGTCGGCGAGGCTCTGCAGCAGGCCGAACGGGCCGACGCGGTTCGGGCCGAGCCGCTGCTGCATGCGCGCGACGACGCGGCGCTCGGCCCAGATGGTCAGCAGCACGATGACCGGCAGCGACGCGAAGATGACCAGCGCCTTGACGAGGATCAGCCAGACGGGGTCGTTGCCGAACGCCGTCACCGTCTCCTGCTCCTGGAGCGCCAGCAGGTAGTTCATCGCGACGCCTCCACCCGGACCGTGGCGCCGTAGCCGGCCGCGAGGTCGCGGCGGACGACGGAGCCCTGGGAGTTCGTGGGCAGGAACACGACGTTGTCCGGCATGTCGGCGACGGCCAGCGGCAGCGTGATCGAGCCGCGGTCGCCGGTGACCGTGACGTCGTCGCCGGGCTTCACGCCGACCGCCTCGGCGGCGGCCGCGGAGAGGAACGCCCGCGACTGCCGCGCGGTCCCGGCCAGGTGCGGCTCGCCGTCGAGCAGCCGGCCGTTGTCGAGCAGGTACGGCCAGGTGGCGAGGACGAACGTGCCCTCCTCGCGCTGCGGCGGCGGCGGCACGGTGCCGTCCACCGCGGCCCGCTCGCCCGCCCACGACGACAGCGCGGTCAGCTCGGCGCGCGCGCCGGCGGCCGTCGTGAAGCCGAGGTCCACGCCCATCTCGCGGGCGAGGAAGCCGACGACCTTGTAGTCCGGCAGCGCGAGGCCGACCTGCTTGAGCGTCGCGTCGAACGGCCGGACGCGGCCCTCCCAGTCCATGAACGAGCCGTCCTTCTCGGTCGCCGACGCGACCGGGAGGACGACGTGCGCGAGGTCGGTGACCGCGCTGCGGCGCAGCTCGACGGAGACGAGGAAGCGGGTGGCGTCGAGCGCCTTGAGCGCCGCCTCCGGGTCGGGCAGGTCCACCGGGTCGACGCCCGCCACGACCAGCGCGTCGAGCATCCCCGACCCGGCCGCGTCGAGCATCGCGGCCGTGGACATGCCGGGCTCGGCCGGCAGCGCGTCGGTGCCCCACGCCGCGGCGACCTCGGCGCGCGCCGCGTCGTCACCGACCGCCCGCCCGCCGGGCAGCAGCGTCGGGAACGCGCCCACGTCGAGCGCACCACGGTCGCCGGCCCGGCGCGGGATCCAGCCGAGCTTCGCGCCGGTGGACTGCGCCAGCTTCGCGGCGACGGTGAGCGCGCCGGGCGACTCGGCGAGCCGCTCGCCGACGAGAATCAGCGACCCCGGCTCGTCGAGCAGCGCGGCGGCGTGCCGGAGCGCGAACGCCTCCTCGCCCGGCACCGAGCGAATCGGCGTCGCCCACATCTTGCGCAGGCTCTGCGTCGCCATCGGCGTGACGGCGTAGATCTTCGTGCCGTTCTTCTTGGCCGCCTTGCGGAGCCGCAGGAAGACGATCGGCGACTCCTCCTCGACCTCGATGCCGGCGAGCACGACGACCGGCGCGTTGTCGATGTCGGCGTACGTCACGTGCAGCGGGCGGCCCGCGACCTGCGCGGCGAGGAAGGCGTTCTCCTCGTCGGTGCCGGCGCGGGTTCGGAAGTCGACGTTGTTGGTACGCAGCCCGAGCCGCGCGAGCTTGGCGTACGCGTACGCGTCCTCGACCGTGATGCGGCCACCGGTCAGGACGCCCGAGCGGCGGGCCGCCTTGAGCCCGGCGGCGGCGCGTTCGACCGCCTCCGCCCACGACGCCTCGCGCAGTCCCGCGCCCTCACGGACCAGCGGCGTCGTGAGGCGGTCCGGCTCCGAGGTGTAAGCGAACGCCCACCGGCCGCGGTCGCAGTTCCACTCCTCGTTGACGTCCGGGTCGTGACCGGCCAGCCGGCGGAGGACGACGTTGCGCCGGCTGTCCACGCGCAGCGCGCAGCCGCTCGCGCAGTGCTCGCACGCGCCCGGGGTCGAGACGAGGTCGAAGGGCCGCGCGCGGAACCGGTACGACGCGCCGGTCAGCGCGCCGACCGGGCAGATCTGCACGGTGTTGCCGGAGAAGTACGACTCGAACGGCTCGTCGGTGTAGATCGCGACCTGCTCCAGCGCGCCGCGCTCGAACAGCTCGATGAACGGGTCGCCGGCGATCTGCTGCGAGAACCGCGTGCACCGGGCGCAGAGCACGCACCGCTCGCGGTCGAGCAGCACCTGCGACGAGATGGCCAGCGGCTTCGGGAACGTCCGCTTCTTGTCCACGAACCGCGACTCGCCGGGGCCGTTCGTCAGCGTCTGGTTCTGCAGCGGGCACTCGCCGCCCTTGTCGCAGATCGGGCAGTCGAGCGGGTGGTTGATGAGCAGCAGCTCGAGCGTGCCCTCCTGCGCCTTGCGGGCGACCTCGGAGGTCATCTGGGTGCGCACGACCATGCCCTCGGCGACCGTCGTGGTGCACGCGGTCAGCGGCTTGCGCTGGCCCTCGACGTCGACGATGCACTGCCGGCAGGCGCCCACCGGGTCGAGCAGCGGGTGGTCGCAGAAGCGCGGGACCTGCACGCCCATCTGCTCGGCCGCGCGGATGATCAGCGTGTTCTTCGGGACCGTGACCTCGACGCCGTCGATGGTCAGCGTCACGGTGTCCGGCTTGACCGGGGCCTCGGTCATGACCCGGCCCCCAGCGGCACGCGCTCCACCGCGAACGGGCAGCCGGCCATCTCGACGTGCCGGATGTACTCGTCGCGGAAGTACTTGATGCTCGACACGATCGGGCTGGTCGCGCCGTCGCCGAGCGCGCAGAACGACCGGCCGAAGATGTTGTCGCAGGTGTCGAGCAACGTCTGCAGGTCGGCCTCGGTGCCCTCGCCGCGTTCGAGCCGGTCGAGCACCTGCACCATCCAGTACGTCCCCTCGCGGCAGGGCGTGCACTTGCCGCACGACTCGTGCGCGTAGAACTCCGTCATCCGCAGCGTCGCCTTGACGATGCACGTCGTGTCGTCCATGACCATGACCGCGGCGGTGCCGAGCAGCGAGCCCGCCGCGGACACGCCCTCGAAGTCCAGCGGCGTGTCGATGTGCTCCGCCGTCAGCAACGGCGTCGACGAGCCGCCGGGCGTCCACGCCTTGAGCGCGCGGCCGTTCGGGATGCCCCCCGCGACGTCGTAGATGACCTCGCGCGCGGTGACGCCGAGCGGCAGCTCGTAGTTGCCGGGCCGGGCGACATGGCCCGAGACGCTGAAGATCTTGGTGCCCGGCGACTTCTCGGTGCCCCACTGGCGGAACCACTCGACGCCGTTGAGCACGATGAACGGCACCGTCGCGATCGTCTCGACGTTGTTGACGACGGTCGGGGCGCCGTAGAGGCCGTGCACCGCGGGGAACGGCGGGCGCAGCCGGGGCTGGCCGCGGTACCCCTCGAGCGAGTCGAGCAGCGCCGTCTCCTCGCCGCAGATGTACGCGCCCGCGCCGCGGTGCAGCGTGATGTCGAGGTCGAAGCCGGAGCCGAGGACGTTCTTGCCGAGGTAGCCGGCGGCGTACGCCTCGCGGATCGCGCGGTCCAGCCGGCGGCCCGCCTGCACCAGCTCGCCGCGCAGGTAGATGAACGCGTGGTCGCAGCGGATGGCGTACGACGCGATGAGGATGCCCTCGATGAGCGAGTGCGGGTCGATCATCATCAACGGCGCGTCCTGGCAGGTGCCAGGCTCGCCCTCGTCGGCGTTGACGACGACGTAGTGCGGCTTGCCGTCGCCCTGCGGGATGAAGCCCCACTTCATGCCGGTCGGGAAGCCGGCGCCGCCGCGGCCGCGCAGCCCCGAGTCCTTGACCATCTGGATGATCGCGTCCGGCTCCATCGCGAGCGCCTTGCGCAACGCCTGATAGCCGTTGGTGCGCTCGTACGTCTCGATGGTCCACGGCTGGTCCTCCGACCAGCGGTGCGTCATCCCCTGCACGACCGGCATCAGGCCCCACCCTCAGGTGCCGCACGCCCGGACCCGGACGCCTGCTGCGCGTGGCCCGGAGTGCCGCTCGCCGCGTTGTCGTCGTCGCCGATAGCTCCGCTATCGACTCCTCCTCCGCCTTGCGCGCCGCCCCCCGGATCCCCGCTCGCGACGGCGCCGGTCCGAGCGTCCGGCACGTCGACGAAGCCGGCCAGCTCGCGCTCGATCTCCTTGAACGTCTTCAACGCCTCGCCGCGGGTCGGCAGCGGCCGCTCGCCGCGCCCCAGCGCGTCGACCAGCGCGTCCGCCGTCTCGACCGTCTGGCAGTCGTAGAACTCGTAGTTGACGGTCACGACCGGCGCGTAGTCGCAGGCGGCCAGGCACTCGGCGTGCTCCAGCGTGAACGTGCCCTCGGCGTCGGTCTCGTCGTGGTGCAACCCGAGCTTCTTGCCGAGGTGCTCGTAGATCTCCTCGCCGCCGCGCAGCTGGCAGGACAGGTTGGTGCAGACGGAGACCAGCCACTCACCGCACGGGCGGCGCTTGTACATCGTGTAGAACGTCGCGACCGCGCCGACCTCTGCCTTCGTCAGCCCGAGCACGTCGGCGCAGAGCCCGACGCCCTCCTGCGAGACGTAGCCCTCGACCGACTGGACGAGGTGCAGCATCGGCAGCAGCGCGGAGCGCGACTTGGGGTAGCGCGCGACGATCGCCTCGGCGTCGCGGCGCACGGCGGCCCAGTCGACGGCGGGCGCCGTCATGGTGTCCTCGGTCATCGGTCGACCCCGCCCATGACCGGGTCGATCGACGCGACCGCGGCGATGACGTCGGCGATCAGCCCGCCCTCGGTGACGGCGGGCGCGCACTGCAGGTTGACGAACGATGGGTCGCGGACGTGCACCCGGAACGGGCGGTTCGAGCCGTCCGCGACGACGTGGTAGCCGAGCTCGCCGCGCGGCGACTCGACGGGGACGTAGACCTGACCCGCGGGCACGCGGAAGCCCTCCGTGACGAGCTTGAAGTGGTGGATCAGGGCCTCCATCGAGTCGGCCATGATGTGCTTCACGTGGTCGAGCGAGTTGCCGTAGCCGTCGCCGCCGAGCGCTAGCTGCGCGGGCCAGGCGATCTTGCGGTCCTCGACCATGACCGGACCCGGGCGCAGCCGGTCGAGCGCCTGCTCGACGATCTTCAGCGACTCGGCCATCTCGTCCATGCGGATGCGGTAGCGCGCCCACACGTCGGCGTCCTGGTGCGTCACGACCTCGAAGTCGTAGGTCTCGTAGCCGCAGTACGGCTCGGTCTTGCGCAGGTCCCAGGCGTAGCCGGCCGAGCGGATCATCGGCCCGGTGATGCCGAGCGCGACGCAGCCGGTCAGGTCGAGGTAGCCGACACCCTGCGTGCGCTTCTGCCAGATCGGGTTGCCCGACAGCAGGTCGTCGTACTCGCGCAGCGCCTTCGGCATGATCTCGAGGAACGACCGGATCTTCTGCTCGGTACCCGGCGCGAGGTCCACCGCGAGGCCGCCGGGGCGGATGTACGCGTTGTTCATGCGCAGCCCCGACACCATCTCCTTGATGTCGAGGATCAGCTCCCGCTCGCGCCAGCCGTACAGCATGATCGACAGTGCGCCGAGCTCCAGGCCGGTCGTCGCCAGCCACACCAGGTGGGACGCGATCCGCTCCAGCTCCATCATCAGGACGCGGATGACGGTGGCGCGCTCCGGCACCTCGATGCCGAGCAGCCGCTCGACGGCGAGGCAGTACGCCGTCTCGTTGAACATGTTGGACAGGTAGTCCATGCGGGTGACGAGCGTGACGCCCTGCACCCAGTTGCGGTACTCACAGGTCTTCTCGATGCCGGTGTGCAGGTAGCCGATGACCGGCCGGCACGTGATGACCGTCTCGCCTTCGAGCTCCAGCACCAGCCGCAGCACGCCGTGCGTGGACGGGTGCTGCGGGCCCATGTTGACGATCATGCGGTCGTCGGACGACGACCCGGTCGAGGCGACGACCTCGTCCCAGTCCTGGCCCGCGACGGTGACGACGCGCGCGTCGTCGGTCTCCTCGCCCGGGCCGGCGTAGAGGTCGGTCACCGCGCACCCCTGGGCGTCGTGGCGCGGCTCATGCCCACGCCCGCCGGTCCTCGGGGGGCGCGATCTCGGCGCCCTTGTACTCGACCGGGATGCCGCCCAGCGGGTAGTCCTTGCGCTGCGGGTGACCCGACCAGTCGTCCGGCATCTCGATGCGGGTGAGGTTCGGGTGGCCGTCGTAGACGATCCCGAAGAAGTCGTACGTCTCCCGCTCGTGCCAGTCGGCGGTCGGGTACACCGGCACCGCGCTCGGCACGTGCGCGTCCTCGACGGTGACCGCGACCTCGACGCGGATGCGCCGCCGGTACGTCATCGACGTCAGGTGGTAGACGGAGTGCAGCCGCCTGTCGTCCTCGAGGTCGGGGTGGTTCAGGTAGTCCACGCCGCTCACACTGGACAGCAGCTCGAACCGCAGGTCCGGGTGGTCGCGCAGCAGCCGCAGCACGTCGAGCAGCCGGTCTCGGTCGACGAACATCGTCAGCTCGCCGCGGTCCTGCACGGCCGCCTCGACGACGTCCGGCAGCCGCTCCTGTACCAGCGCGGCGATCCGGTCGTACGACTCCGCCGGCGACTCCTCGGGACGGACCCGCGGCGACGACGTCCACCGCGGCATCCCCGAGGTCTCGCCCCGGCCCGCGGTCATCGCGCCCCGCCGAGGACGATGCCCTCGCGCGGCTTGGCGAGCGTCTCCTGGCCGATCTTGTCGTGCAGCTTGAGGATCGCGTCCATGAGCATCTCCGGCCGCGGCGGGCAGCCCGGCAGGTACATGTCGACGGGCACGACGTGGTCGACGCCCTGGACGATCGCGTAGTTGTTGAACATGCCGCCGCTGCTCGCGCACACGCCCATCGCGATGACCCACTTCGGCTCGGCCATCTGGTCGTAGATCTGCCGCACCACCGGCGCCATCTTCTGGCTCACCCGGCCGGCGACGATCATCAGGTCGGCCTGCCGCGGGGACGCGCGGAAGACCTCCATGCCGAAGCGCGCGAGGTCGTAGCGGCCCGCGCCGGTCGCCATCATCTCGATGGCGCAGCAGGCCAGGCCGAACGTCGCCGGCCACAGCGACGACTTGCGCGACCAGTTGACGAACTTGTCGACGCTCGTCAGGAGGACGCCGCTAGGGAGCTTCTCTTCTATTCCCAATCCAAGCCCCCCCGGCGCCAGACGTACGCGTACGCCACGAACACCGTCAGCAGGAACAGCACCATCTCGATCAGGGCGAACCACCCGGTGAACCGCGAGAACGCGACCGCCCACGGGTAGAGGAAGACGATCTCGATGTCGAAGATGATGAACAGCATCGCGGTCAGGTAGAACTTCACCGGGAACCGCGTGCTCCTCGGGATCGGCTCCACCTCGATGCCCGACTCGTACGGCGCTTCCTTCGCCTTGTTGTAGCGCCGCGGCCCGATCAGGGCGCCCGCCACGACGGAGAACAGCGCGAACGCCAGCGCGAGCACGAAGAGGATGAACACCGGCAGGTACGGGTCGAGCACGGTGGCCGTTCCTCCTCTCGTCGGTCTCGGTCAGGAAGCCTATGGGGGCGCGGATGGCGCCACCAAACCGGTGGCGCGCGCCACGCCCGGCAGCGGTCAGGCGGCGGGGGCCAGCTTGCTCATCGCGTTGATGACGCGGTCCATGGCGTCGCCGCCGCGCGGGTCGGTGAGGTTCGCCAGCAGCTTCAGCGTGAAGCGCATCAGCGCCGGCCGCGGGAGGCCGTACTTGGTCGCGTACTTCATCACCTGGGGGTTCCCGATCGCGTGCACGAAGACCCGGCCGAGCGTGTAGTACCCGCCGTACCGCGCCTTCAGCTCGGCCGGGTAGCGCTGGAACACCCGCTCGTCGCCGCGCCGCAACGCGTGCGTCGCGACCTCGGCGGCGAGCTCGCCGGTCTCCATCGCGTACGCGATGCCCTCGCCGTTGAACGGGTTCACGACGCCGCCCGCGTCGCCGACGAGCATCAGCCCGCGGGTGTAGTGCGGCTGCCGGTTGAAGCCCATCGGCAACGCCCCGCCCTGCACCTTGCCGACGGCGTTCTCCTCGGTCAGCCCCCACTCCGGCGGCATCCCGGCGAGCCACGACTGGAGCAGCGCGCGGTAGTTGGTGCCCTGGAACGCCGCGGAGGTGTTGAGCAGGCCGAGCCCGATGTTCACGGTGCCGTCGCCGACCGGGAAGATCCAGCCGTAGCCGGGCAGCAGCGTGTCGCCCTGCCAGAGCTCCAGCCACGACTCGAGGTAGTCGTCGTTGGTGCGCGGGCTGTTGTAGTAGCGGCGGACGGCCACGCCCATCGGGCGGTCGTCGCGCTTGGTCAGCCCCATCGACAGCGGGAGCCGGCCGGAGACGCCGTCGGCGGCGACGACCAGCCGCGCGCGGTAGGTCACCTCCGGCGACTCGTGCCGGTCGCGCGGGTCCTCGGGCACCTGTCGCGCGGTCACGCCGGCGATGCGGCCGGCGTCGTCGAGGACCGGCCCGGTGACCTCGGTCAGCTCCTGCAGCCGGGCGCCCGCCTTCTGCGCGGTGCGGGCGAGGATCTCGTCGAAGTCCAGGCGGGTGCGGACCAGGCCGAAGTCGGGGTACGTCGCCAGCTCCGGCCAGCGCAGCTCCAGCCGGCAGCCGCCGCCGATGATCCGCAGCCCCTCGTTACGCATCCAGCCGGGGCCGTCGACGTCGATGCCCATCGAGATGAGCGACTTCACCGCGCGCGGCGTGAGGCCGTCGCCGCAGACCTTCTCGCGGGGGAACGCGCTCTTCTCCAGCAGCAGGACGTCCAGGCCGGCCTGCGCGAGGTGGTACGCCGTCGCGGCGCCGCCGGGACCGGCGCCGACGACGATGACGTCCGCGTCGATGGCGTTCGCGGAGCCGCTGGGAGCCATCCGCCTCGCCTCCCTGGGACTTTGTGAAACGTTTCACTATCTCGGCGGCAGTGTACGCCGCCCGCTCCGCTCCCCGCACCCTAGCTCCCGCCCGCGGCCGCCGGGCGGGCCGGTTCACCAGTCGTCGCCGGACCGCGCCTCGCACGCCAGGCCGGCGCGCAGGTCGACGGCCGCGCCGGCGCCGTACCGCAGCACCAGCACGCCCTCGTCCGGCGCGGGGCGCAGCGCGCCGCCGTCGCGGACGTACGTCGCGCCGAGCCAGCGCTCCCAGCCCAGGCGCTCGTAGAACTCCGGCGACCCGGTCGACAGCGCCCCCAGGTCGTACGCCCCGCGCAGCACCTCGGCGACCGCGCGCATGACGCTCGTGCCGTGGCCGCGGCGCTGGGCGTCCGGCCGCGTCGCGACCGCTTCGACGTAGCCCGCCCGGACCGGCGACCCGGCGACGTAGAGCGTGCGCGGCACGACCGCCGCGTGCGCGACGCAGCCGGCCCCGTCGGTGCGCACGACGTGCGTCCCGCCGAGGGTGTGGTCCCAGTCGTCGTCGCTGAACCGGTCCCCGAACGCCGCCAGCACCGTCGCGCGCACGGCGGCCAGCAGCTCCGGGCCGAGCCCGGCCGTGGGAGCGACGAGCGTCGTCACGGACCGAGCGTGGCGTCGCGCGTCCCGATCACGGGCGGGCGGCGCGGTGCAGCGCGACGATGCCGCCGGTGAGGTCGCGCCAGCCGACGCCCGCCCAGCCGTTCGCCGCGATCCGCTCGGCCAGCGCGCGCTGGTCCGGCCACGCGCGGATCGACTCCGCGAGGTAGACGTACGCGTCCGGGTTGCTGCTCACCCGCCGCGCGATGGCCGGCAGCGCGCGCATCAGGTAGTCGACGTAGACGCGGCGGAACGGCGCCCACACCGGCCGGCTGAACTCGCAGACCACCAGCCGTCCGCCCGGCTTCGTCACCCGCGCGAGCTCGCGCAGCCCCGCGTCGAGGTCGTGCAGGTTGCGCAGCCCGAACGAGATGGTGACCGCGTCGAACGACGCGTCCGCGAACGGCAGCCGCAGGCCGTCACCGGCGACGTACGCCACTCGGTCGTGGGCGTTGCGCGTCACGCCGACGCGGAGCATGCCCAGGCTGAAGTCGCACGCCACGACCCGCGCGCCCGACGACTGCGCCAGCGTCTTCGCGGAGGTGCCGGTGCCGGCCGCGAGGTCGAGCGCGACCTCGCCGGGTACGAGCGCGACGGCGGCCGCGGTGGCCCGCCGCCAGCCGCGGTCCTGCCCGAGCGAGAGGACGGCGTTGGTGAGGTCGTAGCGCGGTGCGACGTCGTCGAACATCGACGCGACGTCGTGCGGCTGCTTCCCGAGGTCGGCGCGGGTCATCGGGTCACCGGCGAACCCGCCACGGTCAGGTGCACTCGGTGAGCTCGTACGAGTTCGCCCACGGCGCCTGCTTCTCCGCGATCGCGTTGAACTCCGTGAACGCCGCACCGAACTCCGCCTCGACCGCCGCCTCGTCGTTCTTCGCGGCGGCGGCCTGGATCGTGGGGAGCAGGTCGCGGAGCAGCTGGATCTGCTCGTCGTTCGCGGCGACGAACTCCACGTACTTCGCCTTCGCGTCCGCGGGGGGCTCCAGGGCGCGCAGCTCGCGCTGGCCCTCCTCGAGGATCCCGATGTACTTCTCGGTCCCGGCGACGTACTCGGCCGCGGTCGAGGGGTCGCCGACGTCCTGGGCCTCCGTGAGCGCCTTCTTGCACGTCGCGTTGACCGCGGCGACGAACGCCTCCTTCGTCAGCGCGGACGTCGTCGTAGGCGGTGCCGTCGTGGGCTGGGACGAGGTGTCACCACCGCCGCAGGCCACCGCGGTGGCGAGGCACGCGGCGACGGCGGCGAGGCGCGGCAGGATCACCGGGAGAGCATAAGCGGCGCGTCACGCGCGCCGGTGCACGAGCCGCCCGCCGAGCACCGTCGCGACGCAGCGGCCGGCGCCGTGCGCGACCAGCGCGTCGTACGGGTCGCCGTCGGCGGGCACGTCGAACGCCGCCAGGTCCGCGCGCACCCCGGCCGCCAGCACGCCGACGTCGTCGCGGCCGAGCGCGAACGCGCCGCCGGCCGTTGCCGCCTCGACCAGCCGGCGGGCCAGCCCGTCCGGCGGGAAGCCCTGCGCCAGCGCCACCTCGCGCACCGCGGCGAGCTCCTCGACTAGGTCGAGCGACGGCGTGGACGCGCGCGAGTCGGTGCCGACCGCGACCGGGCTGCCCTCCTCCAGGTACGCCGCCACCGGCGGGGTGCCCGCGCCGAGGACGGCGTTGGAGCGGACGCACAACGCGACCGCGGTGCCGTGGCGCCGCAACGCCTCCCGGTCGCCGGCGTCGGCGTGCACGCCGTGCGCGACGTGCACGTCCGGGCCGAGCAGGCCGAGCGCGTCCGCCTCCGCGACCGGCGAGCGCCCGGTGCCGTTGCCGATCAGCTCGAACGTCAGCTCCCGCACGCGTCCGAAGTCGGCGATCGGGCCGGCGCCGTGGGCGACGTACTCGACCTCGTGCTCGGTCTCGGCGACGTGCGGGTGCAGCCGCAACCCGCGCTCGCGCGCGACGGCGACGGCGCCGCGGACCGCGTCGGTGCCGAGGGAGTACAGCGCGTGCGGGCTCACGCCGACCGCCATGCCGGCCGGCGCGCCGTCGAGCCTCGCGCACAGCTCGGCGCGCGCCTCCGGCCACTTGTACGACTCGACGCCGACGACCTCGACGTACGCGATCCCCGCCAGCCCCGACCGCGCGACCACGGGCAGCGCGGGCAGGTCGGACACGACGTCGGCCACGCAGGTGGTGCCGGTGCGCAGCAGCTCGTGCACGCCGCGCCGCGTGCTCTCCCGCCACTGCGCGGGCAGCCAGGTGCGGCGGCGTTCGGTGAGCGTCCTGATCCACACGGGGAACGGCAGCCCGCTCGTCGCGAGGTCCGCGAAGTCCGTGTACTGGAGGTGCGTGTGCGCGTTGACCAGGCCGGGCAGCAGCACGCCCGGCCAGTCGCGGACCCGCGCGCCGCCGGCGTCGACCGACGTACGCGGCCCGACCGCGACGATCCGGTCGCCGTCCACGAGCACCGCGCCGTCCCTGATCGGCTCGCCCGCGATGGGCAGCACGACCGGCGCGCGGTGCAGCGTGGCGGTCATCGGCGGGCCGCCGGCGTCGCGCGCGGCGTCACGCAGGAAGCAGCGTGAGCGCCGTCGACGAGACGTGCGAGGGCACGTTGCCGACCGGGTCGTTCGCCGGGTCGTCGTGGACGACGAGGTGCCGGTAGAGGGTGTCGCGCTGCGCCGGGACGCGGCCGGCCGCGCGGATGAGGTGGATGAGCTCGAGGCGGTTCGACCGGTGCTTGGCGCCGGCGGCCGAGACGACGTTCTCCTCGAGCATGATCGAGCCGAGGTCGTCCGCGCCGAGGTGCAGCGTGAGCTGGCCGACGTCCTTGCCGACGGTGAGCCACGAGCCCTGCAGGTGCGCGATGTTGTCGAAGAACAGCCGCGCCACGGCGATCATCCGCAGGTACTCCATCGTGGTGGCCTGCGTGTGGCCCTTCAGGTGGTTGTTCTCCGGCTGGTACGTCCACGGGATGAACGACCGGAACCCGCCGGTCCGGTCCTGCACGTCGCGGATCATCCGCAGGTGCTCGATGCGCTCGGCGTTCGTCTCGCCGGTGCCCATCATGAACGTCGCCGTGCTCTCGACGCCCAGCCGGTGCGCGGTCTCCATGACCTCGAGCCAGACGTGCCCCGGTTCCTTCAACGGCGCGATCACCTGCCGCGGTCGCTCCGTGAGGATCTCCGCGCCCGCGCCCGCGAACGAGTCCAGGCCTGCGTCGCGGAGGCGTTCGATGACCTGCTCGTGGGTGAGGCCGCTGACCCGCGAGACGTGCACGACCTCGCTGGCGCCCAGCGAGTGCAGCGCGAGCTGCGGGAAGCGCTCCTTGATCGCGGCGAACGTCTGCTCGTACCACTCGATCCCGTACTCCGGGTGGTGGCCGCCCTGCAGCATGATCTGCGTCGCGCCCAGCTCGACCGCCTCGGCGCAGCGCCGCAGGATCTCGTCGAGGTCGCGGACCCACCCCTCCGCGTGGCCCGGCGCGCGGTAGAACGCGCAGAACTTGCAGGCCGTCACGCAGACGTTCGTGTAGTTGATGTTGCGGTCGATGAGGTACGTCGCGACGTCGTCAGGGAACCGGCGGCGGCGCACCACGTCGGCCGCGCGGCCGAGCGCGTGGAACGGCGCGTCGGTGTACAGCAGCAACGCCTCGTCCGGCGTGATGCGCCCGCCGTCCGCCGCGCGGTCGAGGATCGTCTGCAGCTCGCTCACGCCGCCGAGCGTATCCGCCGTTCCGGCGGCAGTCGCGCGGGAGGGCGTTACCGGAACAGGCCGGGGACGCGGCCGTACGGGCGGTAGATGGGGTCGGGGTCGTTGAACCAGTCGTCGAGCACCGACTGGAACACGCGCCGCATGTCCATCGTCTGCGCGAGGTTGTCGGCCGGCGCGCGGGTGCTGCCCATCGGCGGGTGATCGCCGTGGAAGCCGGGCACCAGCTCGGTGCCGGTCGCGCCGCGCCCGCTCGGCCCGATGAGGATGACCGGCGTCGCGGCGCCATGGTCGGTGCCGGCCTGCGCGCCGGAGCCGTTCTCGCCGACCCGGCGGCCGAACTCCGTCGTGATCATCAGGATGGTGCGCGAGTCGAGCCCGCCGGGCAGCGCGCCCTGACCCGTCGGTGCGCCCCGCACGGTCCCGAAGAAGAACGCCTCGATCGCGGCATCGAGGTCCTTCAGCCGCAGGATGTGGTCGGCCTTCTGGTGGGTGTGCGTGTCGTACGCGCCCGCCGACAGGTAGACGGTCTCCACGCCGAGGTCGAGCGAGAGCAGCGACCGCGCGGTGAGCATCCGGTCCGCCAGCGGGACGCCCGTGGACTTCGTCGCGCGCACCCGCGAGAACAGGTCGACCAGGTCGGCCGCCTCGCGCCCGCCGCGGCCGGCGACCCGGCGCAACGGTTCGTTCGCGGCGTGGTTCTGGAACAGCGCGAGCGCGTCGTGCCGCGCGTCGGCGATGCCGGCGGTGCCGTCCGCGAACCGCGTCGCCGCGATCGAGTGGACCTGCGAGCCCGAGCGCCGCTCGCCGCGCAGCAGCAACGGCAGCTCGTTGCCGATGCCGACCGCCCGCAGCTCGCCGGGGCGGACGCCGACCCGGTCGAGGTGCCGGCCGATCCAGCCCGCGCCGCGGCCGCGGCCGGGCGTGCCGGCGTGCCAGTTGTCGATCGCGTCGAAGTGCGAGTAGACGTGCCCCGGGTAGTCGACGCCCTGCACGACCGCGACCCGCCCGCGCAGGTAGAGGCGGTAGAGCGAGCGCAGCAACGGGTTCAGCCCGAGGTGGTGCTCGGCGTCCCCGAACCGGTCCATCCGCAGCGTCTTCGACGCCGGGATGGCCAGCGTCGGGCGGACCTTGCGGTAGACGTCGGCCTTCTTGCCGGACCGGGGGACGAACGTGTTCAGGCCGTCGTTGCCGCCGACGAGGTGCAGCACGACGAGGCGGTTACGGCGGGCGGCACGGGGGTTGACGGGGGCCTTGCCGAACGCCTCGCCGACCCGCCCCACCGCGGGCAGCAGCGTGTGCGCCGCGGCGGCGCCACCGGCGCCCGCGATCAGCTGCCGTCGAGTGAGGGCCACTACATCACCGCCCATTCGGGGCTCGACAGCAGCAGGGCGAGGACGCCGGTCTGCCGGTCGGCGACCGGTGCCCCGCCGGAGCGGCGCAGGTAGTTGCTCACGGCGTTCTTCGTGTTCTGGCCGAACCCGGCGAGGCCGAGCCGCTTCGCCCAGCCGGCCAGGTCGCCCGGCTGCGGAAACGTCTCGGCGACGCCGGGGACGGTGGTCGCGAGCCGGTGGATGGCCAGCCCGGCGTCGTAGCGCGCGATCGCGGTCACCGGCGACACCCACTCGGCGCCCAGCGGCCAGCCGCCGACGTTCACCGGGGCGAACAGCGACTGCCCCATCCCGTCGAGCGCGGCGAGCAGGGCAGGGTCGTCGGCGCGGACGCCGAAGACCTTCGCCGCGTGCACGACGCACTCGACCGGCTGCCGGACCAGCTGCCGGCCGGCGCCTGGGTTGGCGTAGCGGAACTCGTCGGCGAGCAGCAGCGCGCGCACGCCCGCCGCGATGTCCCAGTCGTTCGAGCGCAACGCCTGCGCCACCTTGCCGACCAGCTTGTCGCTCGTCTTGTAGACGTTGCGCGGCGGGACGTAGCCGAAGTTCGCGATCAGCTTCCACGCGATGAAGCGGTATGACATGCCGTGGTCGAGCGCGATGTCGACGAGCTGCAGGTACTCCTTGTCACCGAGGTTCTTCACCGTGCGGCCGAGGATGCGCTTGCTGCCCTTGTCGTGGCGGTCCATCGCGAAGACGGGGACGCCCGTGCCGTCGAGGTACCAGCCGGTGAACGCGCGCGCCGCCTGCCGGATGTCGCGCTCCGAGTAGACCTGCGGGCTCTTCCCGAGCGTGAACAGCTCGAAGAACTCGCGCGCGTAGTTCTCGTTCGGGCTCGGGACGCGGTTGTGCGTGCCGCTGAGCCAGTAGAGCATCGCCGGGTCGATCGTCATCTGCGCGACCATCGTGCGGAAGTTGCCGAGGGCGTTCGCGCGCAGTGTCTGGTTCTGGCGGACGAGGTCCTGCGGGAACGGCGGGTTGTTCACCGCCGTCGCGAAGTGGCCGTGCCAGAACAGCGTCATCTTCTCGACCAGCGGGAACGGCGTCGTCCGCATCCGCTCCAGCCACCAGCCGCGCGCGGCGACCGTCGTGCGGCTGGTCGTGTCGGTGTCGTTCTCCAGCTTGAGGCGGATCGCGTCGTCCGGCAGCGGCAGCGCGGCCGGGTGCGTGTTCGCCGCCAGGAGCTCCTCGACCAGGTGGTCGTACTCCCGGCCGGCCCACAGGTCGAGGTCGGCCGCGGTCGCGCCGAACGCGGCACGGCCGAGCAGGCGGCTGACGTCGGCAGCCGTCATCGCGCGAGCGGTCATGCCACCGCCCTCAGCAGCGTGATCTCGCCCGAGGCGAAGTCGGCGACGTACAGGCCTTCGGGCCCGAAGACGACGTCGAGGGGCGTGAGCCCGACGACGAGGTCCTGGGGAGTCCCCGCTCTACCGTTCACGATTGGCACCCGGATGATCTTGTGGCCGGTCGGCGGCGGCACGTTGCTGCCGTACTCGGCGATGTACAAGTCGCCACCCCACCGTCCTCCGGCCCCAAAAGCAAGACCGTTCGCGGAAACATGCAGACCGAGCGCCACTTCAGGCCTAACGACGCTCCGGCGGCAAGGTGTCGGGATGGCGGGGTTCTGGCCGCGGACCAGCGGCGCCTTGTAGACGCAGGCGGGGAAGCCGAAGTCGGCGGTGCCCTTTGCCACGTCGACCTTGTGCAGCAGGTCCTCGCCCCAGGGGTCGAGCTCGTCGGGGCCGTTCGTCGCGAACCAGGCCTCGCTCTTCGTCCCCGGGCGGAACGCGACGTCGTACACGTTGCGCAGGCCGCGCGACTCCACCGTCGGCTTGGACTTGGCGGTGATCGGCAGCGCGTAGCTCAGCACCGTGCCGCTCAGCGGCTCCTCCGGCGGGCCGCCGGCGACGCCGTCGTCGGTGGAGTTGCCGTTGGTGACGTAGAGGCGGCCGTTGTGGACCGTCAGGTTGTTCGTGGCGTGGCGGCCGTTCGGGAGCCGGTCGATCACGACCTTCTTCTCGGTCCCCTTCACCGCCCACACCCGGCCGTACGGGCGCGGCGCGCCGGTCGGCTC
The DNA here is from genome assembly GCA_035536815.1 of Frankiaceae bacterium. GTDB lineage: Bacteria > Actinomycetota > Actinomycetes > BP-191 > BP-191 > BP-191. The sequence goes on along the minus strand of DATLNJ010000030.1, from coordinate 9,558 downwards.
GTGCGAGTCGGCGACGTACATCGTGCCGTCCGGCGCGAACGTGACGCCCAGCGGCGAGGAGAACCCCGTCGCGTACGGCGTCCCTGGGCCGAGCAGCCCGCCGGGCAGCAACGGGAAGCTGGTCACCGTGCCGGCGGCGTAGCTCGCGACGTACAGGGCGCCGTTGAAGATCGCCAGGCTGGTCGGGGTCGGCACCGCCGCGGTCGTCGGCGTGACGGCGACCGGCAGCGAGCCGGGGGCTGTCACCGCGAGCGCGCCGCGCATTCGCGGGTGCAGCGTGCAGACGAACGTGTACGTCCCGGGCTTCAGCTTGTCGACGCCCACGACCTCGGCCGTCTCGCCCATCGTGATCGTGTCGCTGCGGAACAGCGGCACGTTCTTGTGCGTGGCCTCGGCGATCACGTTGTGCGGCGCCACGTCGGGGTTGACGAACGTGAGCTTGTCGCCCGCGGTGACCGAGAGGTTCATCGGGACGAACGTGTTCGCGGCGGCCGTGATCACGGTGTCCGCGGCGCGGGTCGGAGCGACGCTGAGCGTGGCGATCAGCGCAGCCGCGAGGGGAACGGCTCGGTAGCGCAACGGCCCCCCTCAGGCGGTGCGGCGACGTACGGCGGGGCGCCCGTCTCCTAGACCGGCGCGAACCTGACTTCTACATCGTGGCGCCAGTTCCCCCTCCGTGCACCGCGTATCGCAAACTCCCGCAAACCAGCCAGCTGCCGGTCGCCGAGCCGGAAGTCGAGCGTCGTGAAGTAGCGCTCGAGCGTGGCCGCGTCGAGCTGCTCCCAGCGGGCGGCCTGCGCGGCGACCTCGGCGACGTTGCGCAGCGAGAGGTCCAGCGAGTCGACGAACGCGTCGTGCACCTCCTTCACCGCGCCCGGGTGCGCCTCCGCGAAGTCCCGGCGGGCGGCCCAGACCGCGAACACCATCGGCAGGCCGGTCCACTCGTGCCACGCCTCGCCGAGGTCCGTGACGAGGAGGTCCTTCGTCTTGGCCTCGCGGGCGGCGCGGAGGGCCACGTCACCGATCAGCACCGCCGCGTCGGCCTCCAGCAGCATCGCCGTGAGGTCGGGGGGCATCGTCGTGTAGGTCGGCGTCACGCCGTGGCGCTCCTCCAGGAGCAGCTGCGCGAGCAGCACGCTGGTCCGGCTGGTCGAGCCGAGCGCGACGTGCGTGAGCTCGTCCGGCGGGGCCTTGGCGATCATGTTCACGCTCAGGACCGGGCCGTCCGAGCCGACGGCGAGGTCGGGGAGCACCAGCAGGTCGTCCGCGTGGCGCAGGTACTCGACCAGTGAGATCGGGCCGATGTCCAGGTCGCCGGCGATCAGGGCGTCGTTGAGGCGGTCGGGGGTGTCCTTGGTGAGCTCGACGTCGAGCAGCGCCCCCGAGCGGATCAGCCCCCAGTACAGCGGCAGGCAGTTGAGGAACTGAATATGACCGACGCGCGGGCGGCGCGGCTGGGGCTCGCGCGGGGGCGTTTGCACAGGTCAGAGGCTAGATCACGGTCGCCCGAGGTGCGGGCCGGACCCCGGGCGGGGCTACCGGACTGCGCCCGCCGCTGTTCCTCACGTCGATCCGGCAGTCGCAGTGCAGTCGTGACACCGTGCAGCGTCGCCAGGGATCACCGGACTTGCGCGGCCGGCACCGCGACGATCGGCGGCGGGTGGGAGCCGACCGGTGCCTCGTCCAGTGGCAGCTCGACCGGCTCCGCGTCGCCGGCCCGGCTGAGGTCGAGCGCCCAGTGGAAGCCGCGGATCGCGGGAGGCGTTGCCGCGGAGATCTCAAGACCGCACTCGGCGAGCCGCGAGTGCAGCCACCCGCGATCGACGATGACGGCGTTCGTGGGGTCGTCCTCGTTGATGTACAGCGCGTTCTGGAACGGCTGCATCATCGGGAACTGTGCCTTGTCGAACAGGAACCACGTGCTGCGGATGACACCGCCGGGCGCGAGCAGCCGGGCGCACTCGCCGAGGTAGTGCGGCGTCTGCGACTCGCGAAGATGCGTGAACACCGAGTGGGCGTAGACGAGATCGAACGACGCGTCGTCACCCGGCAGCGGCCGCACCTTCGGCTTGTCCGGGCCGGGGTTGAAGCCGGGGTTCTCGACGTCGTGGTGCACGAACTCGAATTGCGGCGCGAGCGGCGTGAGGTTCGCGCGGCACCAGCGGATCATCCCTGGGTGCAGGTCCACGCCGACGTAACGCTCGACCGGCTCGCGCTGCTGCACGAGCTGTCGCGCGACCCGTCCGCAACCGCAGCCGAAGTCGTAGATCCGGCGCGCCCGCCGGTCGGGGAACACGAGGCCGCCGGCCGGGTTGTCGAAGAACCGCTCGTCCTCGAGCCCGACGAGTTGCCGCATCGGCAACGGTGGCATCGGGACGTCGGGTACAGCAGGCCGGCGCGCGCGCAGCCTGCGGAAGATCCCCACGGCGCGAACGGTACCGGGTGGGACCGGCGCACTACGAAGGCCGTAGCCGCGTCAGCGGTCGGTGGCGAGGCGGTCGATCACGGACGCGGTGTAGCCGGCGGGGTCGCGGGCGGTCTCGTAGTGGTGGGTCCAGCCGTTCGGCAGGCGGATCGAGAGCTGGATCGTCAGCGCGCGCCCCTCGACGGCGTACGCCGCCTCGCCGCGGTCCCACGCCAGCTCGACCGGCCGCGCCGACCACCGACCGCCGTCCAGGGACACCGGAAGCAGGAAGCAACCCCGCGACGTCACCGCGAGCGCGGTGAACGGCGCGGGCTGCTCGCGTGCGGCCGCCTCCTCCGCGCGGATCGAAGCGAGCGCCCCCGACACCTCACCGCCGAGGCCCCCGGCCAACGACGCCACCCCACGCCCCTGCTCGGCCCGAGCCTGGCGGCCGACGGTGCCGGCCGGCTGGAGGACGACGACGTCCAGCACCGGCTCGGGCACGTGCGGCTGCACGACGCGGATGAGCGCGTCGACGTGCGTACGCCAGCCGCGGCCGCGGCGGCGCCACAGGTAGAAGTTGAGCAGCAGCACCAGCGGCACGAGCACGAGGAGCAGCCACGGCGCGTTCATGCGGGCGCCCCCGTCAGGACCACTCGCAGTGCACGTGGCGGGAGTGGCCGCCGTAGGGGTCGTACGACGGGTGGAAGATCCGCGACGCGCCGTACGCGCGGCACGCGTCGATGGCGAGCTGGTACCCGGAGCCGTACGCCACGTGGCGGCCGTTGACGTAGTTGATGTCGAGGCCGCGGCCGTAATAGTGCGCGGACCCGACGGCGTGGCTGCCGCCGGCGATCTCGCTGACGGTGACGCTCCCCGCGGCGCCCATGTGCTTCAACGCGCGCAGCAGCCGCAGGTCGAGCCCGGTGTAGCCGCCGGGCGCGTTTTGGTACGACGACCGGCGGGCGAGGTAGCCGTTGGAGACGTCGACGATGTTCTGGCGGGCGTTGGCGAGGTCGCTGATGCCCGACTGGTGCACCCGCTCGAGGGTGATGCTGGCGTCGTAGAGGATGTCGCGCGCGAGCTGGGCGGCGGTCGCGGTGGCGACCCGCTGGTACCACTTGGGGCTGACGCCGGTCGTGTGGTCGGCGTCGGCAGGCTTGAGGACCCGCAGGTACCACGCACCGGCCGCGCCGGGCTTCCACGAGACGCGGTACGCGCTCGTGGAGGTCATGGTCCCGTACGCCACGGTGCGCCACTCGCCGGAGGCGTAGCGCTGCAGCCGCACGGCCGAGCCGGCCGGGTGGGCGGGCGCGATGTTGCCGGTCACGGTGACGGTCGTGCCGAGACGGATGGACGCGTCGTTGGGTGCCGCGGTGATCTTGGGCGCGACCGCGACGGAGCGGACGGACACCTCGGGGGCGGCGTAGGTGGTGGGCACGTGCCGGAGCCGCAGCGCCGACGTCGCCGGCAGCGCGACGCGCAACGTCACCCGCCCGGTGCTGCTCGTCGTGCCGGCGGCGACGGTGCGCCACGTGGTGGCCGGCTTGACGATGGCGCGCAGCTCGACGCGCTGGCCGGGGATGGCGGCGCCGGCGGCGTTGAGCAGGGTGCCGACGACGACGCTCTCGGTGCGGTACACGATCGGCGACTTGGGCTGCACGGACACGACGAGGCGGGCGGGCGCGCGCGGGACGACGGTGCGCGCGGCCGAGGCGGGGCCGCGGCCGGCGAGGTTCACGGCGACGACGCGGAACGTCGCCGCCGTGCCGTTGGCGAGCCGCTTGACGGTGACGCTGCGGGCGGTCGCGGGAACGTTGACGACGGTGCCGCTGGGGGACGCGGTGACGGCGTACGACACGATCGGCGTGCCGCCGTTCGAGGCCGGCGCCGACCAGCGCACGACCGCCGCGCCGTCGCCCGCGGTGACGCTGCCGATGACGGGCGCGCCCGGAACGGTGGTCGCGGTCACGCCGGTCACAGCGGGGAGGCTGCTGCCGGCGGCGTTGAGCGCGGCGACGCTGACCTGGTACGGCACGCCGTTGCGGATCCCGGAGACCGCGGTCGTCGTGGCGTCGGGGCCGACGGTGACGACCGCCGGCACGGGCGCGTCGCCCCACGGCACGGCGCTGACCTCGTAGCCGGTGAGCGGGCTGCCTCCGTCGGAGGCGGGGCGGCTCCAGGACGCGACGAACGACCCGTTGCCGGCGACGGTGACGAGCGACGTCGGCGCGTCGGGCACGGGCACGGGCGCGACCGGCGTCACGGCGTCGGTGGTCGTGGTGCGGCCGGTGCCGGCGGCGTTGCGGGCGGCGACGGTGAAGACGTAGCGCGTCGCGGCCGACAGGCCGCTGAACGTCGCCGAGCGCGCGTCGGCGGCGGCCGCGACGGTCGCGGGCACGACCGTGGTCGCGGGCGCGTCGGGGGCGGCGGCCGCGGTGACGTCGTAGCTGGTGACGGGGCTGCCGCCGTTGGGCGCGGGCGCGCTCCACTCGACGCGCAGGGTGCCGGCTCCGGTCACGACCGCGGCAACCGACGCGGGGGTTGCGGGAACGGGGTCGGCGACGGTCAGCGCGCCGGGGTGCGTGAGGGGCGTCGTGCCGCCGCCGGCGTCGGTGACGGCGACGTGCGCGGCGAGGGCGCCGTACGGCGTCGCGGCCGGGATGGTCACGACGCCGGACCACGTGCCGTCGGCGGTGCTGCCGCCGGTGAGCGCGAGCGGCACGGCGGGGGTCGCGTCGCCGAGGCGGATCGTCACGGCGCCGGCGCGGTACGAGGAGACGACCCGCGCGGCCACACCCACCGTCACGGGCGCGGCGCCGACGTCGACCCGCGCGGGGGTCACCGCGAGCGACCGCAGCTCGGCCCGCGCGGGCTCGGCGGCGACGGGGTCGACGGCGTACGCGGGGCTCGCCGAGACGGCGAAGGCGACGCTGCCCAACGCAACGAGGGCAGGCAGCATCGTCCGGCCGATAGGCATGGTCGGGCTCCAGAGCAGGGTCTTGGGGGAAGTCCTACGACCCTCCCGCACCCGCGGGCCATGGCGCAATAGTCCGATATGACCTGGCCGGTCCGGAAGTGTCCGGGTCCGTCCGGGACAGTCCGCCATGGCGCCCGGGCCAGCCCGGCCGCCGGACCGCGGCGAGCCGGCGACGCTAGTACGCGACCGAGATCGGCGTGCCCTTACACGCGCTGACCCAGATGTTGTAACGCTGCTTCCGGACGCCGTTCTCGATCCAGTAGACGGTGTAGTACTGGTTCGCGGCGAGGTTGCGGATCTTGTAGACGCCGTTGTCGTAGCCGTCGCCGACGCGGAAGCCCATGATCGGGGACGCGGTGTTGTTGTCCTTCGCCATCGACCAGCCGCCGACGAAGTCGACCTTCACCGGCGCGCCGTTCTTAGTGACCTTCCCGGCGATGTAGCCGGTCTTGCCGCCGGCCGCGCAGACGCGCGGCAACGTGATGTTGATGCGCTTGCCGTACGGGATCGGCACCTTCCAGCGCAGCGCGCCGGAGTAACGGCTGTCGTCCACCGGCCCGGTACCCGCGGCGCGCGGGTACACCTCGATGATCACCATGGTGACGCTGGCCGGGATCTTCACGCTCCAGTACCGGGTGCCGGTCGTGGTGGACCCGGTGGCGGGCACGTCGCGGTTGACCCGGAGGATCTGGCCGTACCCGTAGTAGCCGGGGCAGCCGTAGTTCGGCGAGCCTGCCCGGCCGTCGAGGTGCTGCTCCTTGCCGCCCACGATCCGCATCAGGTCGAAGCCGAGCATGGCGTCGACGAAGCGGCCGTCCTCTCCGATCAGCGTCCCCGAGATGGTGCGGGTCGCGGTCGAGCACGGAGCGGCGGAGGCGGGGGCGGTGACGCCCAACGGCGTAGCAGCGAGCACGCACGCGAGGGCAAGGCGAAAGCGCATGTCTCCGATGTCGGCGGCGACGCGCGATTCGTTGAGGCTACGAACGGCTGGCTTTCCGCACCCGGAACGGGGCGAGGTGCGCATATCCCCGCACCGCTCGCCGGCCGATCGGCGCGACGTCGTACGCCGGGTCGTCGCGGAGGGCGTTCGCCGCCTCGCGATCGACGAGAACGGTGCCGGGCCGGGCGAGGCCGGTGAGCCTGCTGGCGACGTTGACGGTGGGTCCGAAGACGTCACCGAGGCGGGCGAGCACCGGCCCGTACGCCACCCCGACCCGGACCTCACGGCCCAGCGCCCCGGCGCCTTCAGCGAGGGCCAGCCCGAGGTCGACGCCGGCCCGTACGTCGGCCGTCGTGAACATCACCTCGTCGCCGAGGGTCTTGACCACGCGGCCGCCGTGCTCCGCCACGGCGTACGCCGCCGTCGACTCGAACACCTCCACGAGCTCGGCCAGCTCCTCCGCCGACAGCTCCCGCGACAGCTCGGTGAACCCCACGAGGTCAGCGAACCCGACGGTCACCGGTACGTCGGTCTCGCCCGCGCCGAGCAGCGTGACGACCGCGCTCTCCGCGGCCGCGACGAGGTGCCGGCGCCACACGTAGCCGAGCAGGTCGCCGACGTTGGGTACGAGCTCGGCGGCGTGCCGGGCGAGGGTGGCGTCGGCACCGGCGCGGAGGACGTACGAGCCGGCGATGGCGGCGTGCGACACGGCGAGCCGGGAGAGCGCCTGCGCCATCGAGCGGGCCAGCGCGACGAGCCCCTCCTCGTCGACGACGCCGGCGTCGAGCAAGGCCGCCGCGATGCGCAGCGCGGCGACGTCCTGCTCGGTGAACAGCACCGCGTCGTCGGCCGGCTCGGCGAACCCCATCGCGCGCCACAGCCGGGTGGCGCGCTCGGGCGGCACGGCGGCGGCGGCGCAGGCGCTGGCGCGGGTGTGGACGGCGGGGCCGACGATCGCCTCGGCGGCCTCGGTGACGGCGGCGTCACGTTCGTCGCTCGTCATGCGGTGGGACCATACGCGTATGGAACGCCGCGAGATCGTCCTCCACGGCCACCGCGTGACCTACACCGAGGCGGGCGGCTCGGGTCCGGTCGTCGTGCTGCTGCACGGCATCGCCGGCTGCGGGCACACGTGGGACGCGGTGCTGCCGCGGCTCGGCGAGACGACGCGGGTCATCGCGCCGGACCTGCTCGGCCACGGCGAGTCCGCGAAGCCGCGCGGCGACTACTCGCTGGGCGCGTACGCGAGCGGCGTGCGCGACCTGCTCACCGCGCTCGGTCACGGCTCGGCGACGATCGTCGGCCACTCGCTCGGGGGCGGCGTGGCGATGCAGTTCGCGTACCAGTTCCCCGAGCTGTGCGAACGCCTGGTGCTCGTCGACAGCGGCGGGCTCGGCCGCGAGGTGACGCCGTTGCTGCGCGCGGTGACGCTGCCCGGCGCCGAGGTGGTGCTGCCGGTCATCGCGCACCGGCGGGTGCTGGGCGCGTTGCGCGCGGTCGGCCGCGTCACGTCCTGGCTGCCGACGCGGCCGGCGCTGGCCGAGGTCGCGCGCGGCTACGGCTCGCTGGTCGACACGCAGGCGCGGGCGGCGTTCGTGCACACCGCGCGCAGCGTCATGGACGTCGGCGGCCAGCGCGTCGACGCGCGCGACCGGCTCTACCTCGCGACCGCGCTGCCGACGCTGGTGGTGTGGGGCGGGCGCGACTCGTTCATCCCTGTGTCGCACGCGGCGAACTTCGCGGAGCGGGTGCCGACGGCGCGGGTCGAGGTGTTCGAGAACGCCGGCCACTTCCCGCACGTGGACGAGCCCGCGCGGTTCGCGGCGCTGCTCGCCGACTTCGTGGCGACGACGGCGCCGGCCCGGCTGGACGCCAGCGACTTCCGCGACCGGTTGCTGGCCGGCGGCTAACGCCGCCCGGCCAGCCGCCACGTCGCCGGCAGCAGCCCGGCCGCCGCAACGACCTTGAGCGCGTCGCCGGCGAGGAACGGCCGCATTCCCAGCTCGACCGCCCGGCCCACGCCGACGTCGAGCGACGCGGCGAGCCAGGGCACGCCGGCGGCGTAGAGGAGCAGCGTGCCCGCCGTCATCGTGAGCGCCGTGCGGCCGGCGGTGCGGTCGCCGCCGCGCGCCGCGAGGAACCCGACGAGGGTGGCGGCGGCGACGAAGCCGAGGACGTAGCCGAACGACGGCCCGCCCCAGCCACTCCCGCCGCCGGCGTACCAGGGCACGCCCGCCGCACCCGCCGCGAGGTACAGCAGCATCGCCAGCGCGCCCCGCCGCCAGCCGAGCGCCGCCCCCGACAGCAGCACCGCGAACGTCTGCCCGGTGACCGGGACCGGCGTGCCAGGCAGCGGCAACGACACCTGCGCCGCGAGCCCGACGAACGCCGCCGCCCCGGCGACGAGCGCGACCTCGCGCGCGAACGCGTTGGGGACGAGGTCGGAGAGGACGTACGGGCGCGCCGGTACGGCGACGGCGTTCGACATGCGGTTGTTCCTTCCGCGGCGGGTGCGCTGACGGAAGGCCGGACGCGCGCGACCCGCGCGCGTTACCCCGGGTGGCGCCTCTACGCCCAGATCGGCTGCGGCTCCGCGCGTCGCTGCGCCAGCGGCACCGGGCCGTCGAACTCGCGGATGACCTCGTAGCGCGTGTTCCGCTCGACCGGCGTGAAGCCGGCGTCGCGGATGACGTCGAGGAGGTCCTCGCGGGTCATCTTGTCCGGCGTGCCGAACCGGTCGGCGTCGTGGGTGATCTTGTACTCGACCACCGAGCCGTCGAGGTCGTCGGCGCCGAACGACAGCGACAGCTGAGCTGTCGTGAGCCCGTGCATCACCCAGAACATCTTCACGTGGTCGACGTTGTCGAACAGCAGCCGTGACACGGCGAACGTCTTGAGCACGTCGGCGCCCGTCGCCATGCGGGTCGTCGCGCCGAGCGGGTTGTTGTCGTTGTGGTAGCGCAGCGGGATGAAGACCGCGAAGCCGCCGGTCTCGTCCTGGAGCTCGCGCAGCCGCAGGACGTGGTCCACGCGGTGCCGCGGCTCCTCGATGTGGCCGTAGAGCATCGTGCACGGGGTCCGCAGCCCCTTCGCGTGCGCGAGCCGGTGGATGCGCGACCAGTCCTCCCAGTGCGTGTCGTGGTCGACGATCTGCTGGCGGATCTCCCAGTCGAAGATCTCGGCTCCGCCGCCGGTGAGCGACTCCAAACCGGCGTCGATCAGCTCGTCCAGCAC
>DATLNJ010000029.1:0-23861 GCA_035536815.1 Frankiaceae bacterium | reverse complement strand
CGACCACGTCGACGTGGCCGAGCCCGTCGAGCGCTCCCGCGACCATCGCGTCGACAGCGGTCCGGTCGGTGACGTCGGCCGGGACGACGACGACCTTGCGGCCGAGCGATTCGATCGCTGCCGCGGTCTCCCCCAGCGCTTCCGCCGTCCGCGCGTTGACCGCGACGTCGGCACCAGCCGCGGCGAAGCCGATCGCGATGGCGCGGCCGATGCCGCGGCTCGCGCCGGTCACCAGCGCGGTCTTGCCGGCCAGGTCGATCATGCGTCCTCCCATGTCCGCGGCAGCGGAGCCGATCCTGGCACGACGCGTTCCGCCACGATGTCGAGCACCTCGTCGGCGAACCCGACGAACAGGTGCTTGCTGCGTTCGACCGCCACGACCTCGGCCTGCGGCACCCTGGCGAACCGCTCCCGCGCCTCCGGAGGCTGGAGGTAGTCGTCGTGCTCGGGAACGACCGCCACCAGCGGCTTGCCCACCTCGGCCCACCGGTCGAGGTCGGCGTCGCCCGCGCGCTTGAGCGGCGGCGCGAGCAGGATCGCGCCGGTGACGCTCGGGTCGTCGTCGCCGTACATCAGTGCCAGCTCGCTGCCGAACGACCAGCCCACCAGCCACGGCGCCGGCAGGTCCTCCGCCTCCACCAGGTCGAGCGCCGCCGCGAGGTCGTACTTCTCCGCGTCGCCGCCGTCGAACGTGCCCTCGCTGGTCGCCGTGCCGCGGGTGTTGAAGCGGACGACCGCGATGCCGGCCAGCGCCGGGAGCCGCCAGTCGGCCTTGCGCAGCAGGTGGCTGTCGACGCTGCCGCCGTGGGTGGGCAGCGGGTGCAGCCAGACGATCGTGGCTTTCGGCTTGCCGTGCGGTGGGAGCGCGAGCGCACCGGTCAGCGCCAAGCCGTCGGCGGTGTGCAGCGTCAGGTCACGACGCGTGGCCGGCAGGACGGTGTTGGCGCGGATCTCCGTCACCGGCGGCGCTGCCAGCAGGGCGTGTGCCAGTGCCTGCGCTCGTCCGCGCGGTCGTCGCGCCAGGCGACGACGTGCGGCGTGCCGGGCCTGATCTCGTGGTCGCAGCCGGGGCAGCGGTACTCCTTCACCGCGTACTGACCCGCCACCGGCGCGACGACCCAGTCGTCGTTCACGACTCGGACAGCACCTCGCCGTCGATGACGTCGCCGTCCGCGCGCTTGCCGAACGTCGACGCCCCGAACGCGAGCACGCCGAGCAGCTTGGCCGGCCGCAGCCCGGCCGCTGCCGCCTGCAGCAGCAGCTCCAGCCCCTGGTCGCTGCCGCGCCAGTGCTCGCGCAGGACGCCCTCGCCGGCGCCCATCAACAGCCGGCGCACCGCCCAGCCGATGATCGCGATGTCGTCCAGCTGGCCGAGGCCGGGGATGAAGTCGGGGATGACGTCGATGGGCATCAGCAGGTACGCCGCCGCCGCGCCGACCTCGTACTTCACCCGCTTGGGGACGCGCGGGTCCTGCGCGACGTCGCGGAACAGCCGCGCCACGTCTGGGACGAACTGCGCCACCTCGCGCGCGACCGCGAGCACCCGTTCCTTGTCGACCGCCATAGGAGGAGTCTCCCCCACGCGCGCCACGGCTACGCGGTCCGGTCGCCCCCTACCCCGGCGCCAGCTCCCGCCACGCCGTATCCGGGTCGCGCCGCACCGCCGCGCGCAGCTGCTTCGCGTGGAACTTGGCGCGGCCGCCGTCCACGGCGGCGCGCCACCCCGGCCGCGCGTCCGCCAGCCCCTCCATGACGGCGTACTCCACGACGTCCTCCACCGTCGGACGGAACCGCCGGCCGCCGACCGGCAGGTGCGACTTCGCGAACGGCCGCCCGGCCGGGCCGAGCGCGGCCCAGGCCGCGGGGTCGGCGACGACCTGCACGTGCGCCTCCGGGTAGCCGTCCGCCTTCTCGCGCTCGTAGTCGTAGTGCAGCAGCCGGTGCCGCAGGTCCTCGTCCGCGCAGATCGAGACGTACGAGGAGATGACGGCGAGGTGCTCCCGCTCGGGGTCCGGCCCGAGCCGGTAGCGGATCTCGAGGTGGGCCCGCGGGCGGCGCCGGTCGATCGTCAGCGGGATGCCGCGCGTCCGCCCGCGGTAGCGGACGACGGCACGGTCGCAGCCGTCGCCCGCGGCCGACAGCCGAGGGCCGTTGCACACGGTCGCATTGAGCAGCGAGGTCAGTTGGTCGGCGAACGCCGCCGACTCGCGCATCAGGTCGAAGGCTGTACTCACCCCTCCGCGAGGTGGCCGAGGCCACCGATCTCGACCCACGCCATCCGGTGGAAGTGGGTCTCGTAGTCGCTCGTCCGCCACATCTGCTCGAGCTCGGCGTAGGTGCAGCCGAGCCGTTCGAGCCAGTCGCGGACCATGGCGCGCATGTCGTCCTCCGATTGGAGGATGAACTCGCTCCGGAAGTGCTCCGGAATCTCCGCGGCCACGGCCATCACCGTCCTCTCGTCTGCGGCTCAGGACGAGCATGCCCGGGGGCGGGGGCGGTGACGAGAGCGGCGCGGAGCGCGTGCGCGCCGGAGGCGTGGGGACGCCAGGGGGTCAGCGCTCGTGGTAGTCGCGGAAGCCGCGGCCGCTCTTGCGGCCGAGGTAGCCGGCCGTGACGAGGTGCTCCAGCAGCGGTGCGGGCGCGAAGCCCGGCTCGCGGAACTCCAGGTACAGCGTCTGCTGGATCGCGAGCGCGACGTCGAGCCCGACCACGTCGAGCAGCTCGAACGGTCCCATCGGGTGGCCGCAGCCGAGCTTCATCGCGTAGTCGATGTCCTCGACGTTCGAGTAGTGCTCCTCGAGCATCTGTACGGCGTCGTTGAGGTAAGGGAACAGCAGCGCGTTGACGATGAACCCCGCGCGGTCGCCGCAGACGACCGGGTGCTTGCCCAGCGCGGTGGTGAGCGCGCGGGCGACCGCGACCGTGTCGGCGGACGTACGGATCGTCGGCACGATCTCGACCAGCTTCATCACCGGCGCCGGATTGAAGAAGTGCAGGCCGATGACGTCGTCGGGGCGGGACGTGGCGGCCGCGCACTCGATGACCGGCAGCGAGCTGGTCGTGCTGGCGAGGATGGCGCCGGGCTTCACGACCTCGTCCAGCGCCGCGAACAGCGCGCGCTTCACGTCGAGGTCCTCGACCACGGCCTCGATGACGATGTCGCAGTCCGCGAGGTCGTCCAGCGCCACGGTGCCGGTGATCCGGCCGAGCGCGGCGGCGCGGTCCGCCTCGTCCAGCTTGCCGCGCTGGACGGCCTTCTCCAACGACTTCTCCAGCGCCTTGCGCACCGCCGCCACCTTGTCGGCCGATCGCGCGCGGTAGACGACGTCGAAGCCGGCCTTCGCGGCGACCTCGACGATGCCGGTCGCCATCGTGCCGGTGCCGACGACGCCGACGCGCCCGATGCGGCGGGACGGCTCGGCCGGCTCCTCGCGCGCGGCGGACGGCAGGACGGTCGGCGAGTCCGGCTCCTCGTAGTTGTAGAAGCCGCGGCCGGTCTTGCGGCCGAGGTACCCGGCCGTGACGAGCTGCTTGATGATCGGCGCGGGCGCGTGCAGGTGGTCCCGCGTCTGGTGGTACATCGTGTCGAGGATCTCGTACGCCGAGTCCAGGCCGATCAGGTCGAGCAGCGCCAACGGCCCCATCGGGTGGCCGCAGCCGAACCGCATCGCCGCGTCGATGTCCTCCGCGGTGGCGTAACGGGACTCCAGCATCCGGACGGCGTTGTTGAGGTAGCCGAACAGCAGGGCGTTGGCGATGAAGCCGGCCCGGTCGCCGGCGGTGACGTCCACCTTGCCGAGCCGGGCGACCAGCGCCTCGACGTCGTCCACGACCTCCTGGTCGGTGACGACGGAGCGGATCACCTCGACCAGCTTCATGACCGGCGCGGGGTTGAAGAAGTGCATGCCGATCACGCGGCTCGGCCGGTGGGTGGCGACCGCGATCTCGGTGATCGACAGCGCGGAGGTGTTGGTGGCGAGGATCGTCTCCGGCGGGCAGATCTTGTCCAGCCGGGCGAACAGGTCCGCCTTGAGGTCGAGCCGCTCCGGGATTGCCTCGATCACGAGGTCGCAGTCGGCGCAGCGTTCGAGCTCGGTCGTGAACTCGATCCGTTCGACCAGCGCCGCCTGGTCCTCCGGCGACAGCTTGCCGCGGGCGACCGCGCGCCCGGTGGAGTGGTCGACGTGGCCGCGGCCGCGCTCCAGCGCGTTCTCGGTCGGCTCGATGCCGACGACCGCGATGCCGTTACGGGCCAGCACCTCGGCGATACCGGCACCCATCGTGCCGAGCCCGACAACGCCGACTTTCCGGAACTCCCGTGCCACACGCCCTCCATCGACCATACTTCGGGGGGCTCAGTGTCCCATCGTGCGCCGCCGCTACCGAATCCAGGGCGGCGCGCGTACGCGCACGGGCTCGACACACGGTTGAGAAGCAGCCACGCAGTGCCCCTGGACCGCCGCCCGACCGGCCAGCCGGTCGTGAAAAGGAACGAAGGCTCCTCCCGTGCAGCAGCCAGGCCTCACCGTCCGGTTCTCGCCTGACCCCGAGCCGGTGCTCTACGTCGCCGGGGAGCTCGACGTGGCGACCGCGCCCGCGTTGCGCGAGGCGTTCCTGCAGCTGGTCGCCCGCGAGGACGTGCCCGAGCTGGCGCTGGACGTCAGCGGGGTGGCGTTCGCCGACTCCAGCGGGCTGGCCGTGCTGCTGATGGGCGCCCGGCGCTGGAACGAGCAGGGGAAGCGGCTGGTCATGCGCCGGCCGAGCGCGCAGCTACGGCGCGTCATCGACCTGGCGGGCGTGGCGCGGGCGTTCGAGATAGAAGACCGCTAGGGCGTGTCGCGCCGGCCCGGACGCCCGCCCGCGCCAACTGCCAGTGCGGGGGGACCCCTACTCGTGCTCGGCGACACTGGCAGTTGCCGGAGCGCCGCCGACTAGATGCCCGATTCGCCAAGCCCTACTAGGACGCCAGGACCTCGGCCCAGACGACCTTGCCGCGGTCGCCGGGGCGTACGCCCCACCGCGCGGCGATCTTCGACACCAGCGCGAGCCCGCGGCCCGAGTCGGCGTCCAGCCCGGCCTCGCGCGCTTCGGGCGTCCCCGGGTCGAGGTCCTCGACGGCGATGCGAACGGCGTGCGGCTCGACGACGACGTCGAGCGTCACCTCGCCCTCACCGTGCAGGATCGCGTTGGTAACGAGCTCGCTCACGACCAGCGCGACGTCCTCCATCCGGACGGCGACGCGGCCACGCGTGACCGCCTCGCGCACCACGGCGCGGGCAGCGGCGGGTGTCGACACGGACGCCGGCAACGTCGTGCGCACACGAACGTCCACCTGGCGGCCTCCCTTGGTCGGGAAGCACGTCCCCGCGCTCCTAGGCCGGTAAACCGTTCGCCGCCCGGATCACCGAAACGATCTCGTCCATGATCGCGGTCAGCGCGAAGTCCTTCGGTGTGAAGACCGCGGCGACGCCGTTGCTACGGAGCTCACGCGCGTCGGCGTCGGGGATGATCCCGCCGACGACGACCGGCACCTCGGCCATCCCTACCTCGCGCAGCGCATCGACGACCGTCGGAACGAGCTCGCGGTGGCTGCCGGACAGGATCGACAGCCCGACGCAGTGGACGTCCTCCTCGACCGCGGCCGCGACGATCTGCGCGGGCGTTAGCCGGATGCCCTGGTAGACGACCTCGAACCCGGCGTCGCGCGCGCGGACGGCGACCTGCTCGGCGCCGTTGCTGTGGCCGTCGAGGCCGGGCTTGCCGATGAGCAGCTTCAGCCGGCGGCCGAGGTCGCGCCCGGTCTGCGCGACCCGCTCGCGTACCCGAGCCAGCTCCTCGCCCGCCTCGCCGGGGGCGACGGCGGCGGAGACGCCGGTCGGCGCGCGGTACTCGCCGAACACCTCCCGCAACGCCCGCGCCCACTCCCCCGTCGTCACGCCGGCGCGGGCGGCGTCGAGGCTGGCGGCCATCAGGTTCGCGTCGGTCTTCGCGGCGTCGCGCAGAGCGTTGAGGGCGTCGTCCACGGCCTGCTGGTCGCGGCTCGCGCGCCACTCGCGGATGGCCGCGGTGGCGTTCGCCTCGACGGCCGGGTCCACCGTGAGGATCGCCGCGTCGAGGTCGGCGAGGAGCGGGTTCGGCTCGGTCGTCGTGAACTGGTTGACGCCGACGACCACGCGCTCGCCCGACTCGACCTTGCGCCGGTGCTCCGCGTGCGACGCGACGAGGGCGCCCTTCATGTAGCCGTTCTCGACCGCCGCGACCGCGCCGCCCATCGCCTGCACGCGGTCGATCTCCCGCTGCGCGCCGTCGACCAGCTCCGCGACCTTCGCCTCGATCACCGGCGAGCCGGTGAACACGTCGTCGTACTCCAGCAGGTCGGTCTCGTAGGCGAGCACCTGCTGCAGCCGCAGCGACCATTGCTGGTCCCACGGGCGCGGCAGGCCGAGGGCCTCGTTCCACGCGGGCAGCTGGACGGCGCGGGCGCGCGCGTCCTTCGAGAGCGTGACCGCGAGCATCTCCAGGACGATGCGGGCGACGTTGTTCTCCGGCTGCGCCTCGGTGAGGCCGAGAGAGTTGACCTGCACGCCGTACCGGAAGCGGCGTTGCTTCGGGTCCTCGACGCCGTAACGCTCGCGCGTCAGCTCGTCCCAGAGCTGCACGAACGCGCGCATCTTGCACATCTCCTCGACGAACCGCACGCCGGCGTTCACGAAGAACGAGATCCGCGCGACGACGTCGCCGAAGCGTTCAGGCGGGACCTGGCCGCTGTCGCGCACCGCGTCGAGGACCGCGATCGCGGTGCACAGGGCGTACGCGATCTCCTGCACCGGCGTCGCGCCCGCCTCCTGCAGGTGGTAGCTGCAGATGTTGACGGGGTTCCACTTCGGCATCGCCGTCACGGTGTACGCGACCATGTCGGTGATCAGCCGCAGGCTCGGCGCCGGCGGGAACACGTACGTCCCGCGCGACAGGTACTCCTTGATGATGTCGTTCTGCGTTGTGCCGGAGAGGGCACTCTGGTCGGCGCCCTGCTCCTCCGCGACCACCTGGTAGAGCGCGAGCAGCCACATCGCGGTCGCGTTGATGGTCATCGAGGTGTTCATCTCGGCGAGCGGGATGCCGTCGAACAGCGCGCGCATGTCGCCCACGTGGTTGACCGGCACGCCCACCTTGCCGACCTCGCCGCGCGCCAATTCGTCGTCGGGGTCGTAGCCGGTCTGCGTCGGCAGGTCGAACGCGACGGACAGGCCGGTCTGGCCTTTCGCGAGGTTGCGGCGGTAGAGCGCGTTCGACTCCGCGGGGCTGGAGTGGCCCGCGTAGGTCCGCATCACCCACGGCTTGTCAGGCATGGGCCGAGTGTCTCAGACCGCGACCACCGCACTGACGGCGGGGACGCGGGCGCGGACGATGGTCTCGACGCCCGTCCGCAACGTCACCTGCTGCAGCGCGCAGTCTGCGCACTCCCCGGACATTCGCACCCGAACGACGTCGCCGTCGACGGCGACCAGCTCGATGCCGCCGTGCAGGTGCGGCCGGATCTCGGCCAGCGCCTGCTCGACCTCGGCCGCGTCGATCGTCACGTCGTCCATCATCGCAGGGTGGAGCCGATCCCGAACGCCGAGACCGCGGCGATGTACCGGCACTTTGCCGACCACGAAGCGCAGGGGCGGTCCCCGTCGTACGCCCGCCTCGCCGCCGAGGTCGCGGGCAACTGGGCGCTGCTACGGCTGCTCGACGACGTCGAGGACTGGCAGCGCCAGCCGAACCTGCTGTTCGGCGCGCTCCGCTGGCTGGACGCGCCGCTCACGGCGGCCGCCGCGGTCGAGCAATGGGACGAGGTGGCGCCGATCCTGCGCACCCGCCGGACGCAGACGAACGAGCCGGCCCGCTGCGCGCTCCTCCTCCCCGCGCTCGCGTCGTTGCCCGAGCCGATCGCGCTGGTCGAGGTCGGCGCGAGCGCCGGGCTGTGCCTGCGCTACGAGAGCTACACCTACGACTACGGCGTCGCGCGGGTCGGCGACGGCCCGGTGACGCTGCGCTGCTCCGCCCGCGGCCCGGTGCCGATCCCGTACCGCGTGCCGCGCATCGCGTGGCGCGCCGGGCTCGACCTGAACCCGCTCGATGCCCGCGACCCGGACACCCGGCGCTGGCTGGAGTGCCTGGTCTGGCCGGAGCACGAGGACCGGCGCGCGACCTTACGCGCCGCGCTCGCCGACGCCGCCGCCGACCCGCCGCGGATCGAGCGCGGCGACATGCTCACCGACCTGCCGCGGCTGCTGGACGAGGCGCCGCGCGACGCCACGCTCGTCGTGACGCACACGGCCGTGCTGGCGTACGTGGGCGACGCGACGCGCGACGCGTTCCTCGACCTGCTCCGCGAACGCCGCGCGCACCGGCTCGGCGCGGAGGGCGTCCGCGTACTGCCGCACCTCGGCGTGCCGCCGATGGCAGGCGACACGTTCCTCGTGTCGCTGGACGACCGCGTGCTCGCGTACGCGCAGCCCCACGGGCGCGCGCTGGACTGGCTGGGAGGCTGAGCGTTTCGGCCCGGACGACGCGACGGCACCGTACCCTGGCTCCGTCGGTCACGGAGGGGTGGGATCACGATGCGGCGCATCGCGGCAGTGGGCGCGTTCGCGGTCGTCTTGAGCGGGGCCGCCGCCCTGCCGGCGGCGGCGAGCATCGACGCGAAGATCCGGCTGCCGCTGTCAGCCATCGCGGACGTCCTGGTGGACGACGTCCACGGCCGCGTGTTCGTCGCCGGCTCCTCGCGGATCGCCGTCCGCACGCTGGCCGGGGCCGCGGTCACGACCATTACGGGGCAGACCGGCGTGACGAGCCTCGCCTTGTCACCGGACGGGTCGACGCTGTGGGCCGCGCTGGGGGAAGCGCGCGCGGTGAGCGCCATCGACACCACGTCCTTGACGGAGACGGCGCGGTACTCGCTGGCCGACGGCCGGTGCCCGTTCACGATCGCGGCCGGGGCGACCGCCGTCTGGTTCGGCTACGGGTGCACGTCGAACGACGACTACGGCGTCATCGACCTGTCCGGCGACGTCCCTACCGTCGAGTACGCCCGCACCGCTGGCTCCGTGAGCCCGGGCGCGCTCGCCATCTCTCCCACCGACCCGACGCTGCTGGTGACGGGGTCGGGTGCATCGCTGGTCACGCTGCGCGCGACCGGGACGACGCTCGCGAAGGAGACCGCGGTGGCGCTTCCGGCGCAGGCGGGCACGTTCGCGGTGTCGCCGGACGGCAGCCGCGTCGTGGAAGCCGGCGGTGGTGTCTACACGCTGCCCGGCCTGACCAGCGCCGGAGCCGTTCCGGCCGGTCGGTCGGGCACCAGCGCGCTCGCCATCGCCGAGTCAGGCTTCGTCGCGGTCGGCGCCCGCGGCGACTACCAGCCGGACGACCTGCGGATCTTCACCCCCGCGCTCACCGAGGCGCGACGCTACGACTTCGGGGCGACGGCGGTCGACTGGAACGGCCTCGCGTTCAGCTCGTCGGGAACGCTCTACGTCGCGCGCACGGAAGGCGTGGCCGCGTACCTGCACGTCCTGCACGACCCGCACAAGCGGCCCTCGTCCGTGTCGCTGACGGCGCCGTCGTCGGTCCGGCTCGGCACGTCGTTCACCGTCACCGGCAAGGTGACCGCCGCCGCGCCGATCGCCACCGGCACCCTCGTGCACGTCTACCGGACGTCGGCGACGTACGGCACCAAGCACCTCGCCGACGTGCGCACCGGGACGGGTGGCGCGTTCACGTTCCGCGACAGCGTCCACCGGCGCGGTGTGTTCACCTACACCGCCCACTGGGACGGCGACGCGACGCGCGGCGGCGCGGGTAGGTCGGTCCCCGTCACGATCGAAGGGCTGACCCCGCCGCTCACCCTCACCCGGAGTGCGTCGACGGTCGCGTACAACGGCCTCGCGACCGTCACGGCACACCTGGGCCGGACGTTCTCGAACCGCGTCGTGACGATCACCATGAAGCATCCCGACCAGGACGTGCCGACGACACTCAAGAAGGCCGCCGTCGACGCGAACGGGAACCTCCGCGTAACGGTGCGCATCCCGGAACGCAAGCTGTTCAAGGCGTCGTTCGCCGGCGACGAGGTGTACGCGCCACATTCGGTGTGGACGCAGGTGTGGCCGCGTGTCGTCCTCGCCACGGCACTCCGCGGCTACTACGGCACCGCCTCGAACGGCTACCGGCTCTACCGGCGCAGCGCCGACCCGGTGATCGATATGGCCATCCGTCCCGCCAACAACGGCTGTGCCAGCGTGATCGCGCAGCGGTACTCGAGCGGCGCGTGGCGCACCATCACGAGCGAGCTGTGCATCACGATCTACCACGGGTACGGCGCCGCGGTGCTGACGGGCACTCCGGTGGTCGGGGCGCCGTACCGGATCAGCGCGACGTTCCTCGGTGACCGGTACTACGCCAAGACGCCTGGCCCGTGGCACTACCTGCGGTTCACCTGACGCGGCCGGGCCAGGTGAGACCGCTAGGCCAGTGACAGCACGGTGTTGAGCTGGGTGATGAGCTTGAGGTGGCGCAGGCCGGTGATCCGCACTTCACGCGTCAGGACCTGGCGCGTGAACGCCCGCCCCTCCGGCGTTCGCAGCGACGGCATACCGAACATCAACGGCATGGTCGAGAACGCCATCAACGTCTCGGACGGCATCTCGATCCGCACCTTCGAGCCGGCGATCGCGGTCGGGTGGACCTTGCACACGCCGTGCGAGAACCGCAGGCCGACCTCGACCTCGGCGTCGGGCACCGCGATGGTCACGGTGCCCCGCATCGCGTCGAGCACCCGCGCCTTCGACGGGTCGTCGGCCGCGGCCGTCAGCAGCCCCGCGAGCATCGCGTCGAGGCCGCCGTTCCCGGGGTCGGCGAGGACGACGTGCGGCAACGTCAGACCTCGTCGATGAACTCGGTCTCGACCTTGCTCGTGAGGTCGACGAGGACGTTGGACGCCTTGACGTAGCGCACGATCGTCGGCAGGTCGCCCTTCACCTTGATCTTGCCCTGCATCATTCCCTTGACCGGGTCGAGCTCCTTCTTCACGACCGCCTTCCACCGGCTGTACGGCGCGCTGATCGTGAACTTGGCGCCCGTCGCCCGCGGGTCGTCGGGACCCTCCAGGCGCGCCGCGTCGCGACACTTGCCGTGCCACAGGTCGAGCCAGGCGTAGACGTCCTCGTCCACGCCCTTGTCGGGCTCCTTCTCGTAGACGAAGACGAGGTCCCCCTCCCACGTCGCCGCGGCGTCGGCGTACTCGGACGACGAGTTGATCTGCTCGACGAACGCCGCGAGCCACTCCTCGCTGGGGAACACTGCCATCCGCTACTCGCCTCCGTACGGGTACCAGCCCTGGCCGGTCTTCCGGCCGAGGTCGCCGGCCGAGACCATGCGCAGCAGGCCCTCGGTCGGGTGGAACTTCTCGTCCTGGGTGTCGGTGTAGATGTTGCGGGCGGCGTTGACCATGATGTCCACGCCGGTGAGGTCCATCGTCTGCAACGGCCCCATCGCGTGCCCGAAGCCGAGCCGGCACGCGACGTCCACGTCCTCGGCGGTCGCGACGCCGGACTCCACGAGCTTCGCGGCCTCGATGCTCAACGCCACGATCAGCCGGGTGGTCACGAAGCCGGCGACGTCGCGGTTGACGACGATGCACGTCTTGCCGACCTCCTCCGCGAACGTCTTCGCGCGGGCCAGCGTCTCGTCGCTCGTCTTGTAGCCGCGGACCAGCTCGCAGAGCTTCATCATCGGCACGGGCGAGAAGAAGTGCGTGCCGACGACCGACTCCGGCCGCGACGTGGTCGCCGCGATCTGGGTGATCGGGATGGCGCTGGTGTTCGTCGCGAGAACGGCGTCCGGCCCGGCGATCTTGTCGAGCGCCTGGAACACCTCGGCCTTGACGTCGAGCCGCTCGAAGACCGCCTCGACCACGATGTCCGCGTCGGCGGCCGCGTCCATGTCGGTCGTCGTCGTGATGCGGGCGAGGGCGGCGTCGCGGTCCTCCGCCGCCATCCGGCCCTTCTCCACGAACTTCCCGTACGACTTCTCGATCGCGCCGACGCCGCGCCGCAGCGCGTCCTCGCCGATGTCGCGCAGGATCACGTCATACCCGGCCTGCGCGGCTACCTGCGCAATGCCCGAACCCATCAGGCCGGCGCCGATGACGGCCAGCTTCTTCGCCACGTGGTGCCTCTCGTTCTCGACTCCGGCGCAGTCTACGGTGGTCCCATGACCGAGCTCACCGCGCCTCCCGACGGCTACACGCAGGTGCTCGCGAGCGTGCCGCGCGAGCACGCGATCGTCGTGCACGGGCTGCTCGACTCCAACGGCATCCCGACGGTGGTCGTCGGCGCGCGGATGGGTGCGCACCTCTACACCCGCGAGCCGTCGCACGTGCTCTCCGTCTACGTCGTGAACGACCGCGCCGACGAGGCGCGGGCGCTCCTCGACGCCGACCCCGACGAGACCGACCAGCCGGCCGAGCCGGAGGGCGGCGACACCACGCCGTGACCGGCTGGCACGTCGCGCTGCTCCTGCTGGCGGCGGCCGGGCTGGCGTACGCGACGAGGCCCAAGGAGCCGCGCCGGCGCTGGCCGAAGCCGGGCGAGGGCATGCGCCGCAGGGACCGGCCCTCCCTCCGTCCGCACCGCGCGCATCGGGACGGGTTGCCGCCCGAGCTGGTCCGGGTGCGGAGCGTTCCGGCGGAGGAGGCGCACGTCGCCGCCGGGTTCCTCGAAGCGCACGGCATCGACGCCGGCCTGCGGCCGCGCCGCACGCCGCTGTCGGCGAAGGGGCCGGCCCGCGACTACGACATCTACGTGGCCGCTGAGCGCGCCGACGAGGCCCGCGCGTTGCTGGACTCGGTCAGGCCAGCACGTCGTCGGTGACGCGGGTGACGTCCGCACCGAGCGCGTTGAGCTGCTCGACGAACGACGGGTAGCCGCGGTCCACGTGGTAGACGTCGGCCACCTCGGTGACGCCGTCCGCCACCAGCCCCGCCATGACCAGCCCGGCGCCGGCGCGGATGTCGGTGGCGCGCACCGGCGCGCCGGAGAGGCGTTCGCGGCCGCGCACGACCGCGTGGTGGCCGTCGGTCTTCACGTCCGCGCCGAGCCGGACCAGCTCGTCGATGAACATGAACCGGCCCTCGAAGATGTTCTCGGTGACGATCGCCGCACCCTCGCTGACCGACAGCAGCGCGATGGCGAGCGGCTGCAGGTCGGTCGGGAACCCGGGGTACGGCAGCGTGACGACGTCCACCGCGCGCGGCCGCCGCTCCATCGAGACACGGAACCCGTCGGGCAGCAGCTCGACGTCGGCGCCGGCCTGGACCAGCTTGTCCAGCGGCAGCCGCAGGTGGTCGGGGTTGCAGTCGCGGACCGTGACGTCGCCGCGCGTGAGGACCGCGCCGACCGCGAACGTGCCGGCCACGATCCGGTCCGGCACGGTGTCGTGCGTCGTCGGCCGTAGCTCGGCGACGCCCTCGACCTCCAGGGTGGACGAGCCGATGCCGCCGATCCGCGCGCCCATCGCCACGAGCATGTCGCAGAGGTCCACGATCTCCGGCTCGCGGGCGGCGTTGTCGATGACGCTGGTGCCGTCGGCGAGCACGGCGGCCATGAGGATGTTCTCGGTAGCGCCGACACTCGGGAAGTCGAGCCAGATCGAGTCGCCGCGCAGCTTCGGCGCCTGCGCGACGAGGTAGCCGTGCTCGCTCTCGAACGTCGCCCCGAGCCGTTGCAGACCCGACACGTGCATGTCGAGCGCGCGGGACCCGATCGCGTCGCCGCCGGGCAGCGCGACCCGCGCCCGGCCGCACCGGGCGAGCAGCGGGCCGAGGACGCAGATGGAGCCGCGGATGAGACGTACGTGCTCGTAGTCGGCCTCGTGACCGAGCTCGCGCGGGACCGTCACGCGCACCTCGGGCACGTCCGAGTCCACCCGCGCGCCGAGCCCGCGCAGCACCTCCGCCATGATCGGCACGTCGCCGATGTCGGGGACGTTGCGCAGCGTCGAGGTGCCCTCCGCGAGCAGGCACGCCGCCATCACCTTGAGCACGGAGTTCTTCGCGCCGGTGACGCGTACCTCACCGGCGAGACGGCCCCCGCCCGCGACGCGGAACAGTTCCATGGGCCGAAGGGTAGGGCCGCCACCCGGCGCGGGGGAAACCGGGCACGGGCGGCGTAGGGTCGGCCCATGGGCGTGCACCTCACCCGCATCTACACGAAGACCGGCGACGACGGCAGCACCGCGCTCGGCGACATGAGCCGGGTGCCGAAGACGTCGCCGCGGATCGCCGCGTTCGCCGACGTGGACGAGGCCAACGCCGCCATCGGCGTCGCGGTCGCCACCGGCGGGCTGGCCGAGGACGTGCGCGCGGTGCTGCTGCGGATCCAGAACGACCTGTTCGACGTCGGCGCCGACCTCTGCACGCCGGTCGCGGAGAACCCCGAGTTCCCGCCGCTGCGCGTGACCGACCAGTACGTCACCCGGCTGGAGGCCGAGTGCGACCGGTGGAACGAGCGTCTCGAGCCGTTGCGGTCGTTCGTGCTGCCGGGCGGGTCGGCGGGGAGCGCGTTGCTGCACGTCGCGCGGACCGTCGTGCGCCGCGCCGAGCGGCTGACCTGGGCGCTGCTGGAGGCGGAGCCGGAGACGACCAGCCCGACGCCGGCGCTCTACCTGAACCGGCTGTCCGACCTGCTGTTCATCCTCGGCCGGGTCGCCAACGACGACGGCGCCGCCGACGTGCTCTGGAAGCCCGGCGGCTGAGCCGGCGTCAGGCCGCGGCGTCGGAGGCGTCGAGCCAGCGGAGGAACGTGTCCAGCTCCGTCCGCGGGATGCCGAGCTCGATGCGTTCGCCCCGATAGAACGCGAAGACCAGCTCGCACAGCTCGCTGAGCATAGCCTCGCCGGGGCGCACCGGCCGGTGCTCGTCGATCCGCAGGTCGTTGAGGTCGAACGACAGGTCGGCGCCCTCGCCGAGCTTGAACTCGGCCCGCCACTCGATCTTGCCGCCCACGCGGCGGGCGTACCCGTGCCGCCAGCCGAACCCGCGCTTGCCGGGCTTGAGCCGCAGCGCGAGCGTCACGCAGCCGTCGGCGCAGAACGAGCGCCGGGCGCGCTTCGCGACGAGGCCCCGGGCGACGTAAGCGACGACGCCCGCGAGGAGGATGAGCCAGAAGATCAAGCGACCGGGCGGCCGGCCGCCTGCAGCCGGGCGCGGGCCCGGTGCAGCGCCTCGCGGGCCGCCTCGTCGTCGTCGTGCGCGAGCGTCGCGCTCGCGCGGTCGTACGCTGCCTGCGCGCGGTCCAGCTCGATGTCGCCACCGAGCTCCGCGATGTCCGCGAGCACCGACACGCCGGACGCCGCGACCGAGAGGAACCCGCCGTGGATGGCGGCGACGACCTCGTTGCCGGGTGACTGGATGACGCGGAGGACGCCGGAGCCGAGCTCGCCGAGCAACGGCGCGTGGCCCGGCAGGATGCCGAGCTCGCCCTCGGTGGTCCGCGCGACGACCATCTCGGCCTCGCCGGACCACAACCGGCGCTCGGCGGAGACCAGCTCGACCTGCATCGTTGCCATGCGGAACGCACCTCGCGTAACGGGGAGACGGTGCGTCGAGGATACCGGGCACCCGCGAACGCTCCCAACCCGGCATATCGTGCTGCCGTGGCGGACGCCGACGTACTCGCGCGCATCGCGGCGGCCCGGCCGCGGGTCGCGGCCGAGCTGGAGCGCCCGCACGCCGAGGAGGCGCTGCTCGCCGGCGTCGTCCTCGACCTGCTCGTCGCCGGCGCGCTCGACCCGCTGCCCGCCGCGCTGGGCTGCGACGGCCGCTACGAGCGGTGCGTGCTGTGGGGCGCGGACCCCGAGACCGGCGCGGAGGACCTGACGCTGGCGGCCGCGCTGCACGCGGTCGCGCCCGGCGCGGGCCGCGCCGCGCTGCTGGAGGCGGAGCCGGACCTCGTCGTCGTGACCGAGGACTCCGTCGTCGCCGTCGACGCGACCGTCGGCCGGCCGGGCCACGCGGCCGCGCGGGCGCGGCGCGGCGAGCCGGTGCCGCCGCGGCTGCTCGACGGCGTTCAGCAGGCGCTGGAACGCCACGGCGTGCGCCTCTCCCCCGCCGACGTCGCGATGGCGTACGCGCCCGCCCGGCTGGCCGCGGTGACGTTGGCGCTGGCCAACGCGCTCGGCCGGCGCGCGGTCACCGTCGCGCTCGCCGGGCGTGCGGTCGACCTGCTGCGGCCGGACCGCGACGACGCGCGGGCCTGGTCGGACGCGGCGGCGGTGGTGTTGCGCGCGGCGGGGACGGCGCCGTTGCAGGTGCGCGCGCTGTCGTGGCTGCAGGTCGCCGACCGGCTCGCGGCGGACCCGCGCACGGCGGCGGCGGTCGCGCGGATCAGGTCGCACCCGACGCTCGCGCCCGGGCGCGGAAAACCGCGTGGCAACGCCGGCGACGGCGCGTAGCGTCCGCGACCGATGCCGACCGAGACCACGCTGCACGACGCCGCGGGCGCGCGGATCGCGGACCTGCTGCTGGACGAGGCCGACGGGGCGCGCTGGTGCGTCCTGCTCGCCACGCACGCACCGACCGGCGTGCTGGCGCCCGCGCTGCTGACGGCGTACTCCGGGTACCGCGTCGTGACGAAGGACGACGAGCTCGTCGGCCTGCTCGTCGGGGCGGGCGCGCGCATCCGGCGCCGCGCGCACGACTACGAGTTCGACCTCGCGGCGGTGCCGGCGGAGTGGGCAGAAGCGGCTGCGCCGCCGGGGTTCCGGCTGTCCCGCGAGATGGACCCGGTCGCGCTCGGGCCCGCCAAGGACGCCGCGAACCCGCCGGGCCACCCCGACCACGAAACGGGGATGGACCACGTCGCCGATCTGCGGGAGCTGCTGTCCGGCGCGGTCATCGGCGCCAACGTCCCCGCCGCGACCTGGCAGGTGTCGGACGGCGACGGACCGTGCGGCGGGATCGTCGTGAGCGAGCGGGCGGCGCGCGACGGCGGGACGTTCACCTGGGTGCTCGACGTGTTCGTGCACCCGCGGCACCAGGGGCGCGGGCTCGGCGGCGTGCTGCTGCGGCGTGCCCTGGCCGGCGCGGCGGCCGCGGGCTACCCGCGGATGGGCCTGGTCGTCACCGACGGCAACCCGGCGCGCGCCGTCTACGACCGCGTCGGCTTCCGGCTGGTGTCGTCGGGCACGAGCGTGGACGTGCCGTAGCGCGGTCGCGTCGCCCCACCGGGCCGCGGTGAGTTCTCGCCCGCCGCGTCGTCTCATCGGGCATGGTCCGCGTCGAGGTGAGCGACGGCGACGTCACGGTCGCCACGGTCGACATCGCGGGCGCGCCGCCGTACCTGTTCGTCGTGGACGTCGTGGCGCGGGTGGCGGCGGCCGCGCGGCGGCGCGGCTGGTCGGCGTCGGTGCGCGACCCGGGCGCGGAGCTGGCCGAGGTGCTCGGCCTGTGCGGGCTACGCGGTGAGCTCGGCCGGGACCCCGAACGCCGCGAACAGCCGTTCGGCATCGAGGAAGTGGTGCAGCCCGACGAGCCGCCCGCCTGACACCTCGATCACCTGCAGCGCGAACGGCTTCCACAGCCCGGGGCCGACCTGCTTGTAGGCGGCGAAGCCCGCGGTGCCGTTGGCACTGACCGGGAGCAGCCGCGAGCCCTCGCAGGCCGCGCCCTGGCCGGTGTACCACTTGGCGATGTCGGCCGTGCCGCGCAGCCACAGCGGGAACGGCGGCATTGTGAAGTTCGCGTCCTCGGAGATGAGCGAGACGAGCGCGGAGACGTCGTACGCCTCGAACGCCGCCAGGTAGCGCGCGAGCAGCGCGCGGTGCTCCTCGTCCAGGTCGGCCGGCGCCGGCTCGGCGGTCTGCCGGTCGGCGAGGGTGGCACGGGCGCGCTGCAGCAGGCTGTTCACGGACGCGACGCTGGTCTCGAACAGCTCGGCGACCTCGCTCGCCTGCCACTTCAGCACCTCGCGCAGGATCAGCACCGCGCGCTGGCGCGGGGGCAGGTGCTGCAACGCCGCCACGAACGCCAGCCGCACCGAGTCGCGCAACGACGCCAGCTCGGCCGGGTCCGCCTCCGGCGGGAGGACACGGTCGTCCGCGATCGGCGACACCCACTCCGTCTCGGGCGCGGGCGCCGGCAGCGGCGTGTCCGCCGACCACGGCGCGGTGAGGTCCATCGCCATCGCGCGGCGCTGCGGCGCGCGGAGCATGTCGAGGCAGACGTTCGTCGCGATGCGGTACAGCCAGGACCGCACCGACGAACGGCCCTCGAAGTCCGCCGCCGCCTTCCAGGCGCGCAGCAGCGTCTCCTGCACCGCGTCCTCGGCCTCGAAGCCGGAGCCGAGCATGCGGTAGCAGTAGCCGGTCAGCTCGCGGCGGTACGCCGCCAGCTCCCGGTCGAGGTCGATGTCGAGAACGGCCATGTCAGGCAGCGTATGTCAGGCGGGGCGGCACCGCGCCCGCGAGCGGCGAGGCCGGCCGCGGGGTCACGGCCGCGCCTGGACGACCCCGACGACGTGCCCGTCGGAGTCGGCGAACCGGCCGATGCGGAGGACGCCGCCGAGCACGTCGGACGGCTCCATCACCCGGCGGCCGCCGAGCTCCTCGGCCCGGCGCAGCGCCTCCTCGACGTCGGGCACCTCGACGTAGAAGGTGAGGTGCCCGACGTACCCCTCGGCCGCGCCGCCTAGGCCGCCGCCGATGCCGGCGCCGTCGGCGGCGGTGTTGCCGTGCCGGCTGACGACGCCGTAGCCGAACGGGTTGTCGGCGTTGGACTCCCAGCCGAACAGGTCGCGGTAGTACGCCTGCGTGCGCGCCGCGTCGGCACCCACGATCTCGAAGTGGATGACGGGCCGGCCCATGCTGTCTCCCTGCGTAGACGGTCGGTGGAGTTTGGCGGTCCGCGCGTTGCCGGCCGGGTCAGTCGTACGACCGGATCGCCCGGATGTTGAGGTACACCGACGCCACCGCGAGGACGGCCACGACCGCGAAGCCGCGGCCGACGATCGCCCAGTCGATCTCGGTGAGGATCAGCGAGCGCAACGCCTCCATGACGTACGTCACGGGGTTGACGGTCGCGGCGAACTTCATCGCGGGCGTGAGCAGCTCGCGTGGCACGAAGTTGGGCGTGAGGAACAGCAGCGGGAAGAACACCAGGCTGCCGGACTGCGTCGCGGCGGCGTTGCGGGTCTTCAGCGCGATGAGCTGCATGAAGCCGGAGAACACCACGCACCACGCCGCCGTCAGCACGACGGCCAGCAGCAGCCCGAACGGCCCCGAGGCGACCCGGACGCCGAACGGCATTGCCAGCAGCACGAGCACCAGCGCGAGCAGCACGCCCTTCGCCGCCTCGGCGGTGAGCCTCCCGAGCACGATCGCGCTGCGCGAGATGGGCGTCGCGCGCAGCTTGTCGAAGTAGCCGCCCTCGATCTCCTCGACGAGGTACATCGCGGCGCTGCCGAACGACGCGGCGAGCAGCAGCGACGAGGGCAGCTGGAACGCGGCGTACGACTGACCGTGCAGGAAGTCCGTCGACTGCGAGGGGAAGATCCGGGAGGCCTGGCCGACGTTCACGACCAGGAAGAACAACGGGATGAACAGCGTCGGGATCGTGGACTCCGGCGTGCGCAGCGTCTCGCGCAACGCGCGCCGGCCGAGCACCCACGCCTGGGCGAGGGCGGTCATACGGTCACCTCCTGGACCTCGCCGGCGGCGCGGTCGCGGGTGCGGCCGGTCGCGTCGAGGAAGACGTCGTCGAGCGTGGGGTCGGCGTCGAGGCCGCGGCGCCGGCGCAGGTCGGCCTTGAGCCCGGCCGGCGTGCCCTCGCGGACGATCAGGCCGGCGTCGATGATCGCGATGCGGTCGCAGAGCTGGTCGGCCTCCTCGAGATACTGCGTGGTGAGGAAGACGGTCGTGCCCTGCTCGTTGATCCGGCGCATCTCGCCCCAGACCGTCAGCCGGCTGGCCGGGTCGAGGCCGGTGGTCGGCTCGTCGAGGAACAGCACCGACGGCTCGTGGACGAGCGACGACGCGAGGTCGAGCCGCCGCTTCATGCCGCCGGAGTAGCCCTTGATCGGCCGGTCCGCGGCATCCTCCAGCTCGACGAGCGCGAGCAGCTCGGCGGCGCGCGCGGTCGCGGTGGCAGCGTTCATCCCGAACAGCCGGCCCTGCAGGACCAGCAGCTCCCGGCCGGTCTGCCGAGGGTCGAGCCCGGCCTCCTGCAGCGCGACGCCGATGTGCCGGCGGGCCTCGTCGGGGTGCTCGGTGACGTCCACGCCCGCGACGCGCGCGCGGCCGGACGTGATCGTCATCAGCGTCGTGAGCATCCGGACGGTGGTCGACTTGCCGGCGCCGTTGGGGCCGAGGAAGCCGAACACCTCGCCGGCGCGCACCCGCGAGGTCGACGCCGCGCACGGCGTCGACGTCGCCGCCGCGGCCGGTGTACCGCTTGACGAGCTGGGTGGCCTCGACGGCCAGTGTTTCGGTCATGCGGCGACCGTAGCCGGGGGTGTGACAAAAACATGCGGGGCACTCCGTTCGCGGGTGGTCGTTCTCCGTCAACGACGACGCGCGCACCCGGAACTCATCGCGCCCCGGACCGGCGAGGGGGCGGGACCGCGGCCCCGCCCCCTGCCCGGAAGTCGGTGCTATTCGGTCTCGAGGTGCGCCAGCAGCTCGTCGACCACGGTCTCCGCCGTCGTCACGCAGTCGCGCGGGTTCGTGTCGACCCCGCCTGTCGTGGGGCCGTAGATCGGCCCCCACGGGCCCCACGCGATCACGACGTACTGAATGTCGAACTCGACGCAGTCGGCGGAAGCGGGCGCCGAGGCGAACATGGTGCTCGCGAACGCAACGGCGGCCGCGGCGGCCATAATCTTGCGCACAGGAATCTCCTTTGAGGGGTTCGTGCACCCCGGGTTGGGCGCACCCCTCCTACACGAACGGCGCGGCGCTTCCTTACACACAGCGTCGCGAGTCAGCGCGCGACGGGCTTGCGCATCCGGACGAGCGGCACCGGCGCGCCGCCCGCGGCGTCGACCAGCTCCTCGACGGGGCGGAAGCCGTACGACTCGTACAGCGGCCGCCCGGCCAGCGTCGCGACCAGCTCCAGCCGGGTGAACCCCTCGGCCGCGGCGGCGCGCTCGCACAGCGACAGGACTAGCCGTCCGACCCCGCGGCGGGTGAACGCCGGGTGGGTGTACATCGCGCGGACGCGCGCCGGGTCCGTTGCCGGGTCGAGCAACGCCGCGTCGCGGCCCGGCGAGTGGTTGCCGCCGTACATCGTGGCCCGCCGGCTCCACCCGCCACAGCCGGCCAGCGCCCCGTCGCACTCGACGACGAAGTACGTGCCGTCGTCGACGAGCTGCGTGTCGATGCCCATGATCGCGTGGCTCGCGGCGATCTGCGCGGGGTCGAGGTAGCCGCGCTGCAGCTCCTCGATCGCGGCGTCCATCAACAGCACCAGCCGCGGCACGTCCTCACGCGTCGCCACCCGGTGGGTCAGCGTCACGGGCCGATCATGGACCGAGGCGGCCGCCCCGGGAAGGGACGACCGCCTCGGGACGAACGTACTAGGGCAGGTAGTCGGTCACCATCGTGATGCACCCCTGCGGGTCGGGGTCGACCGTGACGGTGCCAGGGACGGGGAACGTCCCGACGACGGTGTAGATGTACATGGGGTCACCGGCCTTCACCGTGACGCACGGGTCGTTGGCGTAGGACGTGCCGGTGAAGAACGTGCCGGCGAACGCGGTCGCCGCGGCGACGGCAAGGATCTTGCGCAAAGTGGTCTCCTCCGTTGGTGGCGCACCCCCCGTGGGCGCGCACACCGACTACACGGCGGGGCGCCCGGCGCCTTACGTCGCCAGACGGTGAGGACATGGTTACCCGAGAAACGCCGAGAGGCCGCCGGGGCGCACCCCGACGGCCTCTGGAACGACGTGCGGTTAGCCCTGGAGGGTCTTCGCCTTCGCGACGGCCTGCTCGATGTTGCCGACCAGGAAGAACGCCTGCTCCGGCAGGTGGTCGTACTCGCCCTCGCAGAGTGCGCGGAACGACTCGACGGTCTCGGTCAGCGGGACGTACTCGCCCTTGACGCCGGTGAACTGCTCGGCGACGAAGAACGGCTGCGACAGGAAGCGCTGGATCTTGCGGGCCCGCTGGACGATGACCTTGTCCTCCTCGGGCAGCTCGTCCATGCCGAGGATGGCGATGATGTCCTGGAGGTCCTTGTACCGCTGCAGGATGCCCTGGACCCGGCGGGCGACGGCGTAGTGCTCCTCGCCGATGACCCGCGGGTCGAGGATGCGCGACGTCGAGTCGAGCGGGTCCACGGCCGGGTAGATGCCGAGCTCGGCGATCTGCCGGGAGAGAACGGTCGTCGCGTCGAGGTGCGCGAACGTCGTCGCCGGCGCCGGGTCGGTGAGGTCGTCGGCGGGGACGTAGATGGCCTGGAGCGAGGTGATCGAACGGCCTCGGGTCGAGGTGATCCGCTCCTGCAGGACGCCCATCTCGTCGGCCAGCGTCGGCTGGTAGCCGACCGCCGAAGGCATCCGGCCGAGCAGCGTGGAGACCTCGGAGCCCGCCTGGGTGAAGCGGAAGACGTTGTCGACGAACAGGAGGACGTCCTGGCGGTCGACGTCGCGGAAGTACTCCGCCATGGTGAGGGCCGAGAGAGCAACCCGGAGGCGGACGCCCGGCGGCTCGTCCATCTGGCCGAAGACCAGGGCGGTCTTCGCGAGGACGCCGGACTCCTTCATCTCTAGCCAGAGGTCGTTGCCCTCACGGGTGCGCTCGCCGACACCGGCGAACACCGACGAACCACCGTGCTGCTGGGCGACGCGCTGGATCATCTCCTGGATGACGACGGTCTTGCCGACGCCGGCGCCGCCGAACATGCCGATCTTGCCGCCCTTGACGTACGGCTCCAGCAGGTCGATGACCTTGATGCCGGTCTCGAAGATCTCGGCCTTCGGCTCGAGGTCCTCGAAGCGCGGCGCGGCGCGGTGGATCGGCCAGTAGTCGTCGGCCTGGATCTGGTCGGCCGTCGTGTCGAGCGGCTGGCCGAGGACGTTGTACACGTGGCCGAGGACGCCGTTGCCGACGGGCACCTTGATCGGCGCGCCGGTGTTCTCGACCTCCTGGCCGCGCTGCACGCCGTCGGTCGGCTGGAGCGCGATCGCGCGGACGACGCCGCTGCCGATGTGCTGCGCGACCTCCAGCGTGATGGTGCGGGTCTCGCCCTCGATGGTGCGGTCGAGCTTGAGGGCGTAGTTGATCTCGGGCAGCGCGCCGACGGGGAACTCGACGTCGACGACCGGGCCGATGACCTGGACGACGCGCCCGTTCGGGTGCTCGGCGCCGGCCTGCTCGGCGGGCGGGGTGAGGGTCTCGGTCATGTGGTCGGCTCCTGCCTCAGTCGTTCTCGGCGAGCGCCTCGGCGCCGCCGACGATCTCGGAGATCTCGGTGGTGATTTCGGCCTGGCGCGCGCGGTTGGCGTCGCGCGTCAGGATCTTGATGAGCTCGTCCGCGTTGTCCGTCGCGGCCTTCATGGCCCGGCGGCGCGCGGCGTGCTCGGACGCGGCCGCGTCGAGCAGGCACGCGAACACGCGGCTCTCGACGTAGCGCGGGAGGAGCGAGTTGAGGATCTCCTCAGGGCCTGGCTCGAACTCGATGTCGGCCCGCAGCGCGCCGCCGTCGTCCTCGCCGGTGGTGTCAGGAGCGACCACCGGGAGGAGCTGCACGGTCGACGGGCGCTGCGTGACGACGTTGACGTACTCGGTGTACGCGATCAGCACGCGGTCGACCCGCCCCGCGAGGT
>DATLNJ010000028.1:0-44533 GCA_035536815.1 Frankiaceae bacterium | reverse complement strand
CGCGCCTCGGCGGCGGCGGTCGTGGCGGCCGTCGCCGCGGTGGTGGCCGCGCTGGCGGCGGCCGCTTCGGCCTCGCGCCGGAGCGCGGCGGCGGCGGTCTCCGCCGCGGCACGGATCGCCGCGGCGTCGCTCTCGGCCTGCGCGAGTGCGGCCGCGGCGGCGCGTCGCGCCTCGTCGGCAGCGCGCTGCTCGACGGCGGTGGCGGCGGCGTCCCGCGGCACCGGCGCGGCAGATGCGGCAGATGCGGTCGAGCGTGCGCGCAGCACCAGGAAGACGACGGCGCTGCCGACCAGCAGGCCGACGACGACGCCGACGACGGCTTCCACCCCGGCCACTCCCCTCGGACTCCACGACACCGCGTCCCACGCGTACGGCTGCACGCCGAGACGGTGAGGCGACCGCGCTCGCGAGCCCGCGGCGTAGGGGGGGCCGGGGTGTGGAGTGCGTATCGGGTGCACCGGCCGGTGGCCGGGTCGTCCGGGCTGAGTGGCTGGGTCAGGTCGCGCTATCGGCACCGCGGGCATGCGGGTTGGTCAACTCACCGACCCGGACGGTAGGCGCGACGATCTTGGTGGTCAAGCGCCGCGCCGCGAAGCGCGGCACGTTCCGGTACGTACCGGGACGAACGGCGACGACGCGCCACCGCGCGGCGCGGGCGCGCCGCCGGACCGCGGCGTGCGCGCCCGCCGGAAGCCGGTCCGGGGCTCCGGCCTCGGCGCGCGACGCACCGGCCGATCGTCAGCCGTCCGGCTCCGCGAGCAGCGCCGCGTCGAGGTCCCCGAGCGCCGCGCGCACCACGGCGTACGCAACCCCGCCGCTGTACCCCTTCCGCGCCAGCATGCCGACCAGCCGCGACACCTGCTTGTCGCGGTCGAGGTTGCGCACGCTCGACAGCTTCCGCGCGACGAGCTCGGCGGCGCGTTCGCGCTCGTCGTCGTCGGACACCACCGCGACCGCCTCGCCGATGTCCTCGTCGCCCACGCCTTTACGGCGCAGCTCGGCCGCGAGCGCGCGACGGCCGAGACCGCGGGTACGCCGCTGCCGCTCGACCCACGACGCCGCGAACTCGCGGTCGTCCACCAGCCCGACGTGGTCGAGCCGTTCCAGCACCGCGGCGGCCGCGTCGTCGGGAACGTGCCGCCGGCGCAGCTCGGTCGCCAGCTCGGCCCGCGTGCACGGCCGGTTGGTCAGCATCCGCAGGCAGATCGACCGCGCGACCGACGCCGGGTCGGCGTCCGGCTCGGGCGGCCGGCTCGCGTCCCCGGGCGGCTCCGCCGGTGGCGCGTCGGGCACTACCCGCAACCGCCGTTGCAACGCCACTTGTCACCTCTGGGGGATCAGGGGTCCGGCCGCGGCCGGGGTCGGCCGGGGCCGGCTGGGCAAGGTCGGCCGCACGGAAGCGCTCTGTCGATTGCTCGTTGGCGCGCCCCAGCGGTGCGCCGGAGCCGCGTCCAGGGGACCGAGCGGCAAGGCCGCAGCGAGCGCCGCGGCCGTAGGGCCGCAAGCGAGCGAGAACGCCGCCGCTCGGTTCCCTGGACGTGGCTAGAAGTCGACGGGCATGGGGACGACGTTGTCCAGCTCGATGACCGGGTTGAGCTTGGCCTTGATCTTCGCCTCGATCTCGGCGGCCAGCTCGGGGTTGTCGCGCAGGAAGCCGCGCGCGTTCTCCTTGCCCTGGCCGAGCTGGTCGCCCTCGTAGGTGTACCAGGCACCGGACTTCTTGATGAAGCCCTGGTCGACGCCGACGTCGATCAACGACCCCTCGCGGCTGATGCCCTGGCCGTAGACGATGTCGAACTCCGCCACCTTGAACGGCGGCGACATCTTGTTCTTCACGACCTTCACCTTGGTGCGGTTGCCGACGATCTCGGCGCCGTCCTTGAGCGACTCGATCCGGCGGACGTCGAGCCTGATGGAGGCGTAGAACTTCAACGCCTTGCCACCGGTGGTGACCTCGGGCGAGCCGTAGACGACGCCGACCTTCTCGCGCAGCTGGTTGATGAAGACCGCGGTCGTGCCGGAGTGCGAGAGCGCGCCGGTGATCTTGCGCAGCGCCTGGCTCATGAGGCGGGCCTGGAGACCGACGTGCGAGTCGCCCATCTCGCCCTCGATCTCGGCGCGCGGCACGAGCGCGGCGACCGAGTCGATGACGATGATGTCGAGCGCGCCGGACCGGATCAGCATGTCGGCGATCTCCAACGCCTGCTCACCCGTGTCGGGCTGCGAGACGAGCAGCGCGTCGGTGTCGACGCCGAGCGCCTTGGCGTACGTGGGGTCGAGCGCGTGTTCCGCGTCGATGAACGCCGCGATGCCGCCGGCCGCCTGGGCCTGCGCGACGGCGTGCAGCGCGACGGTCGTCTTGCCGGAGGACTCGGGGCCGTAGATCTCCACGATGCGCCCGCGCGGGAGACCGCCGATGCCGAGCGCGAGGTCGAGCGCGATCGACCCGGTCGGGATCACCTGGACGGGCGCGCGAACCTCGTCGCCGAGCCGCATGCACGAGCCCTTGCCGAACTGCTTGTCGATCTGCGCCAGCGCCGCGTCGAGCGCCTTGTCGCGATCCATTCCTGCCACTCGTTCACCCCTCGGGTCGTCTCCGCGCGGTCGTCATTCACGGTAGGGCGGGGGTGTGACAGAAAACGGACCGGGCCGGAATCTGTGGACAACCATCGCTCTGAGCCGTCGCACCGCTCGTCGTGGACGCTACTCCGAACAGACGTTCGAACAGAAGCGCGACACGCCGGACGTTCAGTGGCGCTGGTCGACCGGCACGTCGAGCGCCTCGCACACCGCGAGCCACACCTCCGCCGGCCCCACGCCGGCCTCCAGCGCCTCGGTGACCGAACGCCCGTCCAGCGACGCGATGACGAGGTCGCGCGCGATGGAGTCGGCGTACGCAGCGCCGAAGCGACCGTTCATCCGCTCCCAGAACACCGTCAGCCGCACGCGGACAACCCTAGACACGCCGAAGCCCCCGGCGCGCGGCCGGGGGCTTCGGTGACGAGCGAGCGCGACTACGCGGCGCGCGGGATACGGTGCTCGATCTCGGTGGCCTCGTCGAGCGTCTTGCGGGCGACGCCACCGACGTACGCCTTGAGCTGGCTGGCGAGGTCGGCGACCGCGACGAGCACGATGCCGCTGGCGACCCAGTGCATCCACTCGGCCCGCAGCTCCTGGCCGAACGCGGTGAAGACGGAGTAGCCGAGGCCCCAGGCGACGAGCGTCGCGATGGCGGCGAAGATCGTGCGGGTGAGCGCCTTGGGGGTCTTGAGCGGGACGAGCTCGTCCATGACCTCCATCGCCACACCCAGGCCGAGGCCGAGACCGAGCAGGATCACGAAGGCGTACACGGTGCCTCCTAGAGGCGGGTGTCGGCGGCACTTCCGCCGTACACCAGGTTCGACCGCGTCCCGCACTGCCGGTTACACCGGAACTTCACGACGTGACGGCGAGACGCGCGGCCGGCCCGCCCCCCGTTGGTGCCAAGGGCACGCCCGCGCGCCTCGCCTTGCCTCGGTCCGTTGTCGTGGCGCGGCGCCGGACCGGTCGGCGGGGCCCCCGCAGGCCCGCCACCGCCGACTGTGCCGAACGCCGCCGCCGCTGTCTGTCGGGTACCCGACAGTTTCGCGGCCCGACCTGTGCTACGGCGCGAGCTCGACGTCCACCGGGTCGCCGGCCAGCACCGAGTTGACGTCGTTGACCTCGACGCGGTTGCCGCGCTCGTCGCAGACGCCGGCGTGGGTGGCGCCGCCGTCGGTGTAGACGGTCGGCAGCTCGCGGTGGACGTTGGTGCCCTCGTTGTTGCCGAGCCGGTTGTCGCCCGCGGGCGCGCAGTTGCCCTCGGCCTGGCCGCCCTGGACCCATACCTCGCCGTGCCCGCCGTAGAGGGTCTTGTCGACCTCCTTCACGCCGGTCCTGCCCTCGACCAGCGCGTGCTCGCCGTCCACCGCGGGGCCGACCTCGTTGACGTGCACGTAGCCGCCGCGCTCCAGGCCGCAGACACCGGCGTACGTCGCCAGGTCGTCGGTGTAGACGGTGAGCAGCCCGTCGCCGCCGATCTGCGTCTCGGTGGCCGCCTCGTCCTCGCGGCACTCCCTGAACGGCAGCGGGTCCGCCGACGCGAGCCCCGACGTGACGATCGCGATGCCGAGTGCGGCGGCTGCCGACAGCCGGATGAGATTGCGCATGATGGGCCTCCCCGGTCACGCGCGCTCCGGGCTCCGATGCACGGAGCGTCGCGAAAGTCCCCTTAGGGTAAGGAACGCCTATCCGTCCGGTTCGTCGCGCCCGCGCGGCCACCTCGCCCGGCTTTTGTCACACGCCCGGTCCAAGATGGACGTATGGCTGCACTGGACGCGTTCACCCCCGCCACGCGCGCGTGGTTCGAGGGTGCGTTCGCCGCGCCGACCGCCGCGCAGGACGGGGCGTGGGCCGCGGTGCAGCGCGGGTCCAACCCGCTCGTCGTCGCCCCCACCGGCAGCGGCAAGACGCTGGCCGCGTTCCTGTGGTCGCTCGACCGGATCGCCGCCGCGCCGCCGCCGGAGAAGGCCCGGCGCTGCCGGGTCGTCTACGTCTCGCCGCTGAAGGCGCTCGCCGTGGACGTCGAGCGCAACCTGCGCGCACCGCTCGCCGGCATCCGGGGCGCCGCCCAGCGCCTCGGCACGCCACCCCCCGACGTGACCGTCGGCGTGCGGTCTGGCGACACCCCCGCGGACGAACGCCGCCGCTTCGCCACGACGCCACCGGACATCCTCATCACGACGCCGGAGTCGTTGTTCCTCATCCTCACCAGCGCGGCGCGGGAGTCGTTGCGCGGCGTCGAGACGGTGATCGTGGACGAGGTCCACGCGATGGTGGCGACCAAGCGCGGCGCCCACCTCGCCCTCTCCCTGGAACGCCTCGACGCGCTGCTCGACCGGCCCGCCCAGCGCATCGGGCTGTCCGCGACGGTGCGGCCGCTGGACGAGGTGGCGCGGTTCCTCGGCGGCGCGCGCGAGGTCGAGGTCGTCAACCCGCCCGCCGCCAAGACGATCGAGCTGCGGGTGGTCGTGCCCGTCGAGGACATGAGCGCGCTCGGCGAGGGCACCGGCGTCACGTCCGGCAGCGCGGCGGGCGGCGAGGACCGTTCGTCCATCTGGCCCGCCGTGGACGAACGCATCGTCGACCTGATCGAGGCGCACCGTTCCACCATCGTGTTCGCCAACTCTCGCCGCCTCGCCGAACGCCTCTGCGCGCGGCTCAACGACATCGCGTACGAGCGCCGTACCGGCGAGGACCTCGCCGCCGGGGGAGCGCCGGCGCAGGTCATGGCGCAGGCGGGCGCCAGCCGTGGCGCGGCGCCCGAGATCGCCCGCGCGCACCACGGATCGGTGAGCAAGGAGCAGCGCGCGCTCATCGAGGAGGAGCTCAAGGCCGGCCGGCTGCCCGCCGTCGTGGCGACGAGCAGCCTGGAGCTCGGCATCGACATGGGTGCGGTGGACCTGGTCATCCAGGTCGAGGCGCCGCCGTCGGTGGCGTCCGGGCTGCAACGCGTCGGGCGCGCGGGCCACCAGGTCGGCGCGGTGAGCCGCGGCGTGCTGTTCCCGAAGTACCGCGGCGACCTCGTGCAGAGCGCGGTGGTCGTCGAACGCATGCGCGACGGCGCCATCGAGTCGTTGCGCTACCCGCGCAACCCGCTCGACGTGCTGGCCCAGCAGATCGTGTCGATGGTCGCGATGGAGCCGTGGCAGGTGGACGAGCTGGCCGCGCTGGTCCGCCGCGCGGCGCCGTTCGGCACGCTGCCGCAGTCGGCGCTGGAGGCGACGCTGGACATGCTGTCCGGCCGCTATCCGAGCGACGACTTCGCCGAGCTGCGCCCCCGGCTCAACTGGGACCGCGTGGCCGGCACGCTCACCCCGCGGCCCGGCGCGCAACGCCTCGCGGTCACCAGCGGCGGCACCATCCCCGACCGCGGCCTGTTCGGCGTGTTCCTCGTCGGGGAGAAGGCGTCCCGCGTGGGCGAGCTGGACGAGGAGATGGTCTACGAGTCGCGGGTCGGCGACGTGTTCCTGCTCGGCTCGTCGTCGTGGCGGATCGAGGAGATCACCCACGACCGGGTGCTCGTCACGCCCGCCCCAGGGGTGCCGGGGAAGATGCCGTTCTGGCACGGCGACGCGCCCGGCCGGCCGGTCGAGCTGGGGCGCGCGCTCGGCGCGTTCCTGCGCGAGATGGGCCGGCTGGACGACGAGGGCGCGCGGGCGCGGGCGCGCACCGCCGGGCTGGACGAGTGGGCGGCGGCCAACCTCGTCGCGTACCTGCGCGAGCAGCAGCAGGCGGCCGGTCACCTGCCCGACGACCGGACGATCGTGGTCGAACGCTTCCGGGACGAGCTCGGCGACTGGCGGCTCGCCGTGCACTCGCCGTTCGGCGCGCAGGTCAACGCGCCCTGGGCGATGGCCATCGCCGCGCGCGCTCGCGAGCGGTACGGCGTGGACGTGCAGACCATGCACGCCGACGACGGCATCGTGGTCCGGCTGCCCGAGACGGAGGAGGCTCCCACCGCCGACCTCGTCCTGCTCGAACCCGACGACGTCGAGACGCTGGTGCGCGACGAGGTGGGCGGCTCGGCGCTGTTCGCGTCGCGGTTCCGCGAGTGCGCGGCGCGGGCGCTGCTGCTGCCGAAGCGCAACCCCGGCAAGCGCACGCCGCTGTGGCAGCAGCGGCAGAAGTCGGCGGTGCTGCTCCAGGTCGCGGGGAGGTTCGGCTCGTTCCCCGTGGTGCTGGAGACGATGCGCGAGGTGCTCCAGGACGTGTTCGACGTCCCTGGGCTGCGCGAGCTGATGGCCGACGTCTCGGCGCGCAAGGTCCGGCTGGTCGAGGTCGAGACACCGCAGCCGTCGCCGTTCGCGCGGTCGCTGCTGTTCGGCTACATCGGCGCGTTCATGTACGAGGGCGACGCCCCGCTCGCCGAACGCCGCGCGCAGGCGCTCTCCCTCGACTCCGCGTTGCTGGCCGAGCTGCTCGGCCAGGCCGAGCTGCGCGAGCTGATCGACGTCGCGGCGCTGGCCGAGGTCGAGGTCGAGCTGCAACGCCTCTCCCCCGACCGGCACGCGCGCAACGCCGACGAGGTGTCCGACCTGCTGCGGGTGCTCGGCGACCTCACGACGGCCGAGGCGGTCGAGCGCGGGGCGACGCCGCCCTGGCTGGCCGAGCTGGAGGAGGCGCGCCGCGCGATCCGCGTCCGCCTCGGCGGCGAGGAACGCTGGGTGGCCGCCGAGGACGCGGCGCGGCTGCGCGACGCGCTCGGGGTGCCGTTGCCGGTCGGGCTGCCCGAGGCGTTCCTCGAGCCGGTGGCCGACCCGATGGGCGACCTGGTGTCGCGGTGGGCGCGCACGCACGGGCCGTTCGTCGCCGGCGACGTCGCCGCGCGGCTCGGGACCGGCGTCGCCGTCGTGACCGACGCCCTGCACCGGCTGGCCGCCAACGGGCGGGTGCTGCACGGCGAGTTCCGGCCCGGCGGCGCGGGGACGGAGTGGTGCGACGCGGAGGTGCTGCGCTCGCTGCGCCGCCGATCGCTGGCGAAGCTGCGCAAGGAGGTCGAACCGGTGCCCGCGGTGGCGCTGGCGCGGTTCCTGCCAGCGTGGCAGCAGGTCGGTTCGGCCAGCGGCCGGGGCCCGGACGCGGTGCTGCGGGCGGTCGAGCAGCTGCAGGGCGCGCCGGTGCCGGCGAGCGCGCTGGAGTCGTTGGTGCTGCCCTCGCGGGTCAGCGACTACGCGCCCGCGCTGCTGGACGAGCTGTGCGCGTCCGGCGAGGTGGTGTGGGCCGGCTCGGGCGCGCTGCCGGGCAACGACGGGTGGGTCTCGCTGTACCTCGCCGACGCGGCGCCGTTGCTGCTGCCGCCGGCCACGCTGACCGACCCAGCGCCGCTGCACGCCGCGGTGCTCGAAGCGCTGGACGGCGGCGCCGCGCTGTTCTTCCGGTCGCTGTCCGACCGGGTCGGCGGCCCCGACGACGTCGAGCTGGTCCGCGCGCTGTGGGACCTGGTCTGGGCGGGGCTGGTCACCAACGACACCCCGGCACCGTTGCGCACGATGCTCGGCCGCGGCCGGGCGCCGGCCCGGCGCCGGCCTCCGGTGTCTCGCTACCGCGGCGTCGGCCGCCCGACGCTGCCGTCCCGCGCCGGCCCGCCGATGGGTGCCGGCCGGTGGACCCTGCTGCCGGACCGCGAGGACGACCGGACGCGGCGGCTGCACGCGGTGGCGGAGACGTTGCTGGACCGGCACGGCGTCGTGACCCGCGGCGCGGTGCAGGCCGAGCACGTGGCCGGCGGCTTCGCCGCGGTCTACGGCGTCCTCAAGGCGATGGAGGAGTCCGGCCGGTGCCGGCGCGGCTACTTCGTGGAGGGGCTCGGGGCGGCGCAGTTCGCGCAGCCGGGCGCCATCGACCGGGTCCGGGCGATGGCGTCGGACCGGCGGCTGGAGGACGTGCTGCCGCCGCCGGGGCCCGAGCTGTGGGCGCCGGGCGCGCGGGCACCGAGGACGAAGGCGCCGCCGGCCGTGGTGCTCGCCGCGACCGACCCGGCGAACCCGTACGGCGCCGCCCTCCCCTGGCCGGAACGCGTCACCGACGGCGGAGAGGGCACCGGGCACCGGCCCGGCCGCAAGGCCGGCGCGCTCGTCGTGCTGGTGGACGGCGAGCTCGTCCTCTACGTCGAACGCGGCGGCCGCAGCCTCCTCACGTGGAGCGACGACCCGGAGCGCCTACAGCCCGCCGTCGATGCCCTCGCGCTCGCCGTCCGCGAGGGCTCGCTCGGCAAGCTCGCGGTCGAACGCACGGACGGCGACTTCGTCCTCGGCACAGCGCTGGGCGCCGCGCTGGAGTCGGCCGGCTTCCGCCCCACGCCGCGCGGCCTCCGGCTGAGGGGGTGAGGCCGGTCCGCACCCGCACCGGCGCGCCGGACGCACCGAGCGACCTACGCTGACGGCGTGCCCGAAGGCGACACCGTCTGGCTGGCCGCGCGGCGGATGCACGCGGCGCTGGCCGGGAAGGTGCTGCGCCGCAGCGACTTCCGGGTGCCGTCGCTGGCGACGGTGGACCTGAGCGGGCGGACGGTGCGCGAGTTCGTGAGCCGGGGGAAGCACATGCTGCTGCGGCTGGACGACGGCCGGACGTTGCACACCCACTTCGAGATGGACGGCTCCTGGCACCTCTACCGGCCTGGCGAGCGCTGGCGCGGCGGCGCCGGGCACCAGGTGCGCGTCGTCCTGGAGACCGACGACGCGGTGGCGGTGGCGTACCGGATGCCGGTGGTCGAGCTGCTCCCGACCGCGGCCGAGGACGAGGTCGTCGGGCACCTCGGCCCCGACGTGTGCGGCCCGGACTGGGACCTCGACGAGGCGGTCCGGCGGCTGCGCGAACGACCCGACCGCGAGGTCGGCCCGGCGCTGCTCGACCAGCGGAACCTGGCCGGCATCGGCAACCTCTACAAGGCCGAGGTGCTGTTCCTGCGCGGCGTCACGCCGTGGACGCCGGTCGGCGAGGTGGCGGACCTGCCGGCGCTGGTGGCGTTGGCGCGGCGGCTGGTGTTCGCGAACCGCGAGCGCGTCTCGCAGGCCACCACCGGCGACACCCGCCCGGGCCGCGACCACTGGGTCTACGGCCGCGACCGGCGGCCGTGCCTGCGTTGCGGCACGCCCATCCGGATGGCCGACCAGGGCGAGCCGGAGCACCCGGAGCAGGCGCGGGTGACGTTCTGGTGCCCGCACTGCCAGCGCGGGCCGGCGCCGGACGGGGCCGCGGGCGGGGCGTGAGCCGCGGCGTCAGCCGGCCGCGACGACGCCCCCGGACGGGGCGGCGTACGGCGCCGCGAGCAACCCGTGCACGAGCTGGCGGGCGGCGGCGTGCACGGTGTCCGCGTCGGCCGGCCACGTCACGTGCGAGACGACCCAGCGCAGCAGCGCCTCGGCGGCGACCGCGGGGTCGGTCTGCGGGTGCAGCGCGCCGGACGCCACCGCGAGCGAGACCAGCCGGGTCGCGTCCGTGCGGACCCGTCCCCACAGCGCCGCATCCCCTGGCCGCGCCAGCCGCGCGGCAGTCTCCGGCTCGCGCTCGCGCAGCGCGCGCAGCACCGGGTGCTCGGACAGCCATTCGGCGGCGAACGCCAGCGCCCCGACCAGCGCCTCCGCCGACCCGGGCGGCGCCGGCAGCGCCCCGACCTGGGTGAGCAGGTCGTCCAGCTCGTCGACGAGCAGCGCCTCGTAGACCTCGGGCTTGGTGCGGAAGTGGTTGTAGAGGGTGCCCTTCGCGATGCCGCCCTCGCGGGCGATGTCGCCCATGGTGGTCTTGCGGGTGCCGTAGCGGGCGATGCACTTGGCGGCGCCGGAGAGGATGCAGGCGCGCGAGCGGGTCATGCCGTTGCCCGACCGGGTGCGCGGGCCGCGGGCGGGCCGCGGCTGCTCGGCGGGCCGCAGCGCGGCCTCCCTGGACGCGAACGTGGGGCGCGGGGTCGTCTGGGCGTGGGTCGTCACGAGGAGCCGGCTCCGCTGGTCGATCTGGACGATTAGTGGTGCGGGTGTCCAATCTCAGCGCCCGCACGCGTGCGGGTCAACCCGGCCCCCGTCCGCTAGGGGCTCGGTGGGCGGCGACGTGAACGCAGCCGCCGCTACGCCGCCACCGCGCGCGGCGATCCGGCCGCGCCCGCCGTCACCAGCGCGGGCGGCGCGGCCGCGGTCACCAGCGACGCCGGCACGAACCCGACCGGCGCGACCGGCCCCGCCTCAGCCAGGAACAGCGCGTCCGCCACCTCGACCAGCAGCTCGGGCAGCCGCACGCCGAGCGCCCGGCAGATCGCACCGAGCAGCTCCGACGAGGCCTCCTTGACACCGCGCTCGACCTCGGAGAGGTAGCCGAGCGACACGCCCGCGTCGGCCGCGA
This sequence comes from Frankiaceae bacterium, assembly GCA_035536815.1. GTDB lineage: Bacteria > Actinomycetota > Actinomycetes > BP-191 > BP-191 > BP-191. The sequence goes on along the minus strand of DATLNJ010000028.1, from coordinate 33,622 downwards.
CCGCGCGTAGCGTGCGGTGCTGCTCCTCGCGGTGCCGCCGCAGCGCCGCGCCGATCTCCCGGCGTAGCAGGCTCATCGCGCCTCCTCGGTTGGTCGTTCCGATCACCCTAACGGCCGGGTGCGACAGATTCAGCGCGTGTCCACTGTGAGCGGACAACGTTCACCCGCGCGGCCCAGCGACCGCGCCAGGCGACCCGCGGCCCGGCGACCCAGCGGCCCGGCAACCGCGCCACAGCGACGGCGCTCACCGCTCCGGGCCCGAGCCGGGCGCGACCGGGCGCCCGTACCGCCAGCCCTGCGCCCACGGCACCCCGAGCTCGGCGACGGCCGCCGCCTGCGCGTCGTTCTCCACCCCGAACGCGATGACCCGCGCCCCGGCCGCCTCTCGCACCACCTCTGCGGCCGACGCCATCGCCTCCGGCGCGGGCAGCCGCTCGACGAGCGACCGGTCCAGCGTCACGAAGTCCGGCAGCAGCGCCCCGACCAGGCTGCGCGTCACCCGGGCGTCGTCCGCGCCGACCAGCGCGACCAGGCAGCCGGCTCCGCGGCAGCGGATGGCGATCCGCGCGGTCCGGTCGAGCGGGTCGCCCGGCGGCGGCTGCACGACCTCCAGCACGAGCTGCGCCATCGGCACCCCGGCCACGCCGGCGACGGACCGCATCGACGCGAGCCAGTCGGGCGGCAGGTCGCCGGGCGCGGCGACCAGCTTCACGAACAGCGCCGCGCTGCCGAGCCACCCGCCCGCGTCCCTGATCGCCACCTCGCGCGCCACCCGGTCGAGGTCGGCCAGCCGCCCCATCCGGGCGGCGGCCGCGAACACGGTGGCCGGGTCGGCGCCCGGCACGTGCAGCAGCGCCTCGTACGCCACCGGCAGGCCGCTCGCCACCGACACGATCGGCTGGTACCGCGCGCGCGCCGTACCCGGGTCCTCCAGCAGCCGGGTGATGTCCACGCGCTACGCCGTTCCGGCCAGGTGCAGCCGCAGCAGGTTCAACGCCGCGACGACGGCGTAGCCGCGGATCAACGTCCGGTCCCCCGGCAGCCGGAGGTCACGCACCACCGCGCCCGAAGGCCCGGACAGCCCGGCGTACAGCGTCCCGACCGGCTTCCCCTCCTGCTCCCCCGGCCCGGCCACGCCGGTCAGCGACAGCCCGTACGTCGCCCCCAGCCGCTCGCGCACGCCCGTCGCCATCGCCTCGGCGCACTCGCGCGACACCGCCCCGAACTGCGCCAGCAGCGGCGGCGGCACGCCGAGCAGCGTCTCCTTCACGTCCGTCGCGTACGCCACCACACCCCCCGTGAACACGTCGCTCGCCCCCGCCGCCCGGGTCAGCTCCGCGGCGAGCAGGCCACCGGTCAACGACTCGGCGACCGCCACCGTAGCCCCGCGCGCCCGCAGCAACGCGGCGACCACGCCGTCGAGCGTGTCGTCGTCCGCGCCGTACACGGCGTCGCCGAGCGCGGCCCGCGCCAGCGCCTCCTCGGGCTCGATGAGCGCCCGCGCCTCCTCCGGCGTCGCGGCCTTGGCGGTCAGCCGCACGCGGGTCTGCCCCTGCGAGGCGAGGAACGCCACCGTCACGCCGCCGTCGCGTTCCAGCCGGTCCACCTGCCCGGCCAGTGCCGCCGCGACGGCCGACTCCCACATCCCCGCCGTCCGCAGCACCCGGTGCACGATGCAGGCCGGCTCGCCCGCCCGCGCCAGCAGGTCCGGCAGCACCGAGTCGGCGAACATCCGCTGCATCTCGTGCGGCACCCCCGGCAGCGCGTACGCCACGCCGCCGCCGATGGCCACCCGCACGCCCGGCGCCGAGCCGCGCGGGTTCGGGATCGAGGCCGCCCCGACAGGCAGGTCCGCCTGCCGGTAGTTCATCTCCGGTACGTCGCGGCGCAGCGCGGTGAACCGTTCCCGCAACGCCGCCTCGAGGTCCGGGTTCCGGACCAGCGGCACGCCCGCCGCCTCGGCCAGCGCCTCGCGGGTGAGGTCGTCCTGCGTCGGCCCGATCCCGCCGGTGACGACCAGCGCGTCGGCGCGCTCCAACGCCACCCGGACCGCGGACGCGATCCGCCCGATGTTGTCGCCGACCACGACCGACGTCGTGACGTCGATCCCGGCCTCGGCGAGCCGCTGGCCGAGCCACGCGGCGTTCGTGTTCACGATGTCGCCGAACAGCAGCTCGGTCCCGACCGCGAGCAGCTCCACCCTCACCGCGCCGCCTCGCGCCGCGCCCGCTTCATCGCGGCCCGGTCGCTGGTGCGCCGCAGCGTCACCGCGCGGGCGACGTAGTCGGCGCCGGTCACGACGGTGACCGCGACCGCCGCCGCCATCAGCCACCAGCGCAGCGACGCGAACACGCCGGCCAGCGGCAGCACGTACAGCCCGATCGCCAAGCCCTGCAGCACGGTCTTCAGCTTGCCGCCGCGGCTGGCCGGGATGACGCCGTGCCGGATTACCCAGAACCGCAGCAGCGTCACGCCGACCTCGCGGACCATGACCAGCACCGTCACCCACCACGGCAGGTCGCCGAGCAACGACAGCCCGACCAGCGCCGCACCGGTCAGCGCCTTGTCCGCGATCGGGTCGGCGATCTGGCCGACCGGCGTCACCAGCCCGCGGCTGCGCGCCAGGTCGCCGTCGATCCGGTCGGTCACCGACGCGACGAAGAACACCGCGAACGCCCACAGCCGCCAGCCGGTCCGGTGCCCGTCGCCCGCGAACAGCACCACGACGAACACGGGCACCAGCAGCAGCCGGAGGAACGTCAGGGCGTTGGCGATGTTGACGACGCCGGCACCCGGGCTGGGCGGCGTGGCCGCCGGGTCCACAGCGTCGGCCGGACTACGCGTCACAGCGGCTCCGCCACGAGGTCCACGCCCTCGGCCGCCACCACCCGCGCCGGCACGAGCGCGCCGACCGGGCCGGCGAAGCCGGGCAGCCGGACCGAGCCGTCCACCTCGGGCGCCTGGTGGTGCGCGCGCCCCTCGGCGCCGTCCGCGCCGAGCTCCTCGACCAGCACCTCGACGACGGTCCCGACCCGCTCCTCGGCCCGCGCTGCGGTGAGCGCCTCGGCCAGCGTGGTCACCCGCGCGTAACGCCGCGCCGCGACGTCCGCGCGCACCTTGCCCTCGAACGACGCCGCCTCCGTGCCGTCCTCGTCGCTGTACTGGAACACCCCGATCGCGTCGAGCCGCGCCTCGGTGAGGAAGCGTTCCAGCTCGGCGTAGTCGGCGGCGGTCTCGCCGGGGAACCCGACGATGAAGTTGGACCGGATGCCCGCTTCCGGCGCCAGCTCGCGGATCCGCGCGCACAGGTCGAGGAACGACGCCGTTCCCCCGAACCGCCGCATCCGGCGCAGCACGTCCGGGCTGGAGTGCTGGAACGACAGGTCGAAGTACGGCGCCACGCCCGGCGTCGTCGCGATCGTCTCCAGCAGGCCGGGCCGCAGCTCGGCCGGCTGCAGGTACGCCACCCGCACCCGCGTGATCCCGGGCAGGGCGGCGAGGCGCGGGAGGAGGCGTTCGAGCAGCCGTACGTCGCCGAGGTCCTTGCCGTACGACGTGGAGTTCTCGCTCACGAGGTGCAGCTCGCGCACGCCCTGCTCCGCGAGCCACTCCGCCTCGCCGACGACCTCCTCCGGCGGCCGCGAGACGAACGCCCCGCGGAACGAAGGGATCGCGCAGAACGAGCAGCGCCGGTCGCACCCGCTGGCCAGCTTGAGGTGCGCCACCGGGCCGCCGGACAGCCGTACCCGCACCGGCCGGGGCCCGCTGGCCGGCGCGACGCCGGCCGGCAGCTCGTCGCGGTCGAGCAGCGCCACCGGCGCGGCCGCGCGCGCCGCCGCCCGGTCCACCGGCGTGATCGGCAGCAACGTCCTGCGGTCGCGCGGCGCGTGGCTGTCCGGCCGTTCGCCGCGGACGATCGCGCCCAGCCGGCCGGCCAGGTCGGGGTAGGAGTCGAAGCCGAGCACCGCGTCCGCCTCGGGCAGCGCGGCGGCCAGCTCGGTGCCGTACCGCTCGGCGAGGCAGCCGACCGCGACGACGGTCCGGCGTCGGCCGTCGGCGTCCAGCCCGCGCGCTTCGAGCAGCGTGTCGATGCTGTCCTGCTTGGCCTGCTCGACGAACCCGCAGGTGTTGACGACCACTGCGTCGGCGTCTGCGGCGTCCGCGACCAGCTCGAACCCGCCCGCCGCGAACCGCGCGGCCAGCTCCTCGCTGTCGACCTCGTTGCGCGCGCAGCCGAGCGTCACGAGCGCGACGCGGCGGGTCGAGGTCATGGGTCGCAGACTAGCCGGGCAGCACCGGCGACAGACCGGGTCAGCCGGCGGTCGCGGGGTCGCCCGGCGTGAAGTCGAGGCGGACGACGTCGCCGGGGCCGCCGGGGGTGCCGAGGTCGCGGCCGTTGACGACGAGGCGGACCGCGCCGGCGTTGCCGAGGACGACGTTGATCAGCCGCTTGGCGGTGAAGTCCTTGCGGTCGCCCATCGACATGAGGCCCTGGAAGACGGTCTTGCCGTCCGCCTTCACGGTGACCCACGACTTGGTGTTGACGATGGAGACCCGCATCAGCACGCCGTCGCCGGGCACCCGGCCGGCCAGCGGCCCGGGCGTCGGCGCGGAGGACGGGGACGGGGCCGCGGTCGGCGTCGGCGACGTCGTGGTGACCGGGCGCGCCTCGACTCCGGACGGGGTCGGGTCGCTGTTGAACAGCGACACCAGCGCGACCAGCAGCAGCACGCCGGCCATGACGGCCATCGCGGCGGTCCAGTTCGGACCGGTCCGCTCCGGCATCGCGACGACCTCGTGCTCGAAGATGTCGCGGGCCGCGGGGCCGGTCGGGGCGCCGTGCGTACGGTCGAACTCGGCCACCATGGCGACCGGGTCCATCCCGAGGTGCGCGGCGATCGCGCGGATGTGGCCGCGCGCGTAGACGTTGCCGCCGCAGCCGCTGAAGTCGTCGCGCTCGATGCTGCGCAGCAGCTCGCCGCGGATCCTGGTCGCGCGGCTCACGTCGTCGATCGTCTGCCCGGACGCCTCCCGAGCAGCGGCCAGGGCCTCGCCTACGCCCATACGACCGACACCTCCGCACACCTCGACCACGCCGAACGGGGGAAGACACCGACGTGCGAACCGCAGTGTAGGCGCGTCACTCCGATGTCGGCAAAGCTACGTGTGGTCCCTACGGGTGCTGGCCCCTGGTCCGAGTGGGCTACCGCCGTGCAGAACGGTCCCCGGGGGCGTGTTCACCCGCTTGGCGAAGAACACCCGGTCCCACCGTTCGTTCCCCACCGCGATGAAGTCGGGGATGGACCCGCAGCGGGTGAACCCGAGCGAGTCGTAGAGCGCGTGGGCGCCGTGGTTGTTGCCGCGCGCGTCGAGGACGACGACCTCGATCCCGGTCCGCGCGCAGTCGTCCGTGAGCGCCTCGACCACCACCCGGCCGAGCCCCCGGCCGCGCGCGTCCGGGTGCACCATGACCTTGCGGATCTCGGCGTTCTGCCGGACGACGGCGGCGGCGTAGCGGTTCCAGATGCCGAGCGCCTCGACCCGGCCGTCCACCCGGACGACGGTTACCGCGCCGTCGCCGCGCGCGGCGTAGGAGAACTGCTCGTCGAGGAACGCCGCCGTCTCGCGTTCGTCCGGGACGTGCAGCCAGCCGACCGCGCCGCCGAGCGCGACGACCGCCGCGATCACGCGGTGCACCTCGCCGTAGATGGCCGGCGTGCCGGCCGTCGGGAACTCCGCGCTCACGCGGCCACGGTAGTGGCCGCGCGGGACGTCAGCAGAACGCGGTCGTGTAGTACCCGGTCGAGCCGAACCAGCCGTAGACGCAGAGCGGGCCGGTGACGACGACCGGCTGGCAGCTCCCGCCCCCGGTGTAGAGGCAGGTCACCGTCTCGGAGCGGTTGGCGGTGCATACGCCGAAGACGCCGGAGGCGCCGTAGCAACCGGCGGAGGCGGTACCGGGCAGGGCGAACGCCGCGCCGGCGAGGGCGAGCGCGACGACGCCGCGAGCGAGCGGACGGGACATGAGGGGGGTCCCCTTTGCTGAGAAGGTGACGAAAGGCCCAAATCGGGCGCCCGTAGCGTTCCGCGCGGAGGCGTCGCTGTCAACGCGCCGGGGGTGCGTTACGACGAGCGGAGGGTGACGAGCACGCCTTCCAGCTCCTCGGGCCGGACCAGCACGTCGCGCGCCTTCGACCCCTCGGTCGGGCCGACGATGCCGCGCTGCTCCATCAGGTCCATCAGCCGGCCGGCCCGGGCGAAGCCGACCTTGAGCTTGCGCTGGAGCATCGACGTGGACCCGAACTGCGTGGACACGACGAGCTCGACCGCCTGCGCGAGCAGGTCGTCGTCGTCGCCGAGGTCACCGTCGCCGGAGCCGCCGCTCGTCACGGTCGCGCCGGTGCCGACGACGTCGTCGCGGTACTCGGGGTCGGCCTGCTGCTTGCAGTGCGCGACGACCGCCTCGATCTCGGCCTCGGTGACGAGCGCGCCCTGGATTCGTACCGGCTTGGCGGCGCCCATCGGCAGGAACAGCCCGTCGCCGAGCCCGACCAGCTTCTCCGCGCCGGGCTGGTCGAGGATGACGCGGCTGTCCGCGAGCGACGCGGTGGCGAACGCGAGCCGCGACGGGACGTTCGCCTTGATGAGGCCGGTCACCACGTCGACCGAGGGGCGTTGCGTGGCCAGCACGAGGTGGATGCCGACCGCACGGGCCATCGCGGTGATGCGGCAGATGGCGTCCTCGACGTCGCGCGGCGCGACCATCATCAGGTCGGCAAGCTCGTCGACGATCACGAGGATGTACGGGTACGGCGTGTACACGCGCTCGGACAGCGGCGGCGCCGTGATCTCGCCGCTGAGGACCTTGCGGTTGAAGTCGTCCACGTGCCGGACGCCGACCGACGCCAGGTCCTCGTAGCGCATCTCCATCTCGCGGACGACCCACTGCAGCGCCTCGGCGGCGCGCTTCGGGTTGGTGATGATCGGCGTCACGAGGTGCGGGATGCCCTGGTAGTGCGTGAGCTCGACCCGCTTGGGGTCGACCAGCACCAAGCGCACCTGGTCCGGCGTGGCGCGGGAGAGCACGCTCGTGATCAGGGCGTTCATGCACGTGCTCTTGCCGGCGCCGGTGGCGCCCGCGATGAGGATGTGCGGCATCTTCGCGAGGTTCGCGACGACGAAGCCGCCCTCGATGTCCTTGCCGAGCGCCACGGTCAGCGGGTGCTTTTCGAGAAGCGCCACTGGCGAACGCAGCACGTCGCCGAGGGAGACCAGCTCGCGGTCGGCGTTCGGGATCTCGATGCCGACCGCGGACTTGCCGGGGATCGGGCTGATGATGCGGACGTCCGGCGACTTCACGGCGTACGCGATGTTGCGGGACAGCTGCGTGATCCGCTCGACCTTCACCGCCGGGCCGAGCTCGACCTCGTAACGGGTGACCGTGGGGCCGCGGGTGAAGCCGGTGACCTGCGCGTCGATGTCGAACTGCTCGAGGACGCTGCTCAGCGCGGCGATCACCGAGTCGTTGGCGGCCGTCTTCGCCTTCGGCGGGGTGCCCTCGCGCAGGATGGTGGCCGGCGGGAGGACGTAGCCCGGCGTGCCGGCCGCGGCGAGCGGCAGCTGCTCGGCCTTGGGCGCAGGCGGCGGCGTGTGCGTGGGCGGCTCGGGCACCGGCGCGAACGGCACCGGCTCGGGCCGCACCGGCTCCGTGGCCTCGGCCATGACCGCGACCCGGCTCCGGGAGGGGCGGCGGCGCTTGAGCGGCTCGGTCTCCTCGGGCTCCGGCGCGGGCTCGGTCTCCGCCTCGGCGGGCGCGCGGCGCAGGCCGCGCAGCCGGTCGGCAACGGCGTTGAGCGGCGTCGCGGTCACGACCAGCACGCCGAACAGCGCGAGCAGCAGCAGGACCGGCACCGCGACGATCGGCCCGAGTGCCGCGCGCAGCGGCGACGACGCGAGGAACCCGACCAGGCCGCCGGCCGCGCGCATCGCGCCGGCGCCGTCCGGCGGCGCCGGGGTGCCGTGCGCGAGGTGGACCAGGCCGAGGACGCCGGCCGCCAGCGCGGCCCAGCCGACGAGGAGGCGACCGCGGGCGGCGGGGTCGGCGGGCGTGCGCAGCATCCGCCAGGCGCCGTACGCGAGCAGCACGGGCACCAGCACGGCCGCGCTGCCGAACGCGCCGCGCACGAGGGCCTCGACCGGCCCGGTGAGCGCGCCGGAGGCGTGCCACCAGACGGCGGCGGCGACGACGATCGCGGTGGTGAGCGCGGCGAGGCCGGCGCCGTCGCGGCGGTGCGCGGGGTCGAGGTCGCGGGCGCCGGAGCCGAACGTCCGCGCCACCGCCCCCAGGCCGTGCGCGACCAGCGCCCACATGCCGGTCACCGCGCGGGCCAGCGCGCGGAGCAGCCGGGCGGACAGGGGGACGTGCTTCGGCGGGCGCTTGGCGGCGGGCTTGCGCGCGGCGGGCTTGCGAGCGGGCTGCTTCGCGGGCGCGCTACGCGCCGGGCGCGGGTCGTCGAGGTCGATCGTGGCGCGCGCCGACGTCCGGCCCGCGGGACGCGAGCGCGACGGCGTACTGGGCGCACGGGTGGCCATGCACTGACGGTAACGGCGTCACACCAGTCACACAAACACCACGCGTCACGGGATCGGTGGCGCCGCCTCCGGCACCCAGCCCGCGCGGCCCGCCAAGATTTTTCGGAAAATCCTGTAATACCGGCGCCGCTCGTACGTGCAGTAACCGGCGGGGGCATCCGCCAGCACGGGGGAACGCACGGGGGAAAGGCACGGGGGACTTACGGGGGCTTGGGAGGGGCCGGTCGGCCACGGGGGTCCGGCCGGTCCCTCCACCTTCGCCCGCGCTCGTCGCGGGTTACGGCGCCGGGCGGAGCTGGGACCGCCCGGCGCCTCCCCGTTTTCGGGCGCGGGTACGCCGGCCTCAGACCTCGACCACGACCGGGATGATCATCGGGCGGCGGCCGTACGTCTCGCTGACCCACTTGCCGACCGCCCGCCGGACGAGCTGCTGCAGCGCCTGCGTGTCGCCCACGCCCTCCGCGCCCGCGCCGGCCAGCGCGTCGGAGACCCGCTGCTCCGCGGCCTCGAACGGCGCCGACCCCGCGTCGCTGAACCCGCGCGCGAAGAACTCCGGCCCGGCCGTCACCTTGCCGGTCATCGAGTCCACGACGACGACGACCGTGATGAACCCCTCGTCGCCGAGGATGCGCCGGTCCTTCAACGCCATGTCCGACACGTCGCCGACGACCAGGCCGTCCACGTACACGTAGCCGCACTGCACCCGCCCGGCGATCCGGGCGACGCCGTCCACCAGGTCGACGACGACGCCGTCCTCGGCGTAGACGACCCGCTCGCGCGGGACGCCGGTCGCCTCGGCCAGGGCGCCGTGCGCGCGCAGGTGCCGCCACTCGCCGTGGATGGGCAGCAGGTTGCGCGGCTTGACGGCGTTGAGCAGGTACAGCAGCTCGCCGGCGGGCGCGTGGCCGGACACGTGGACGAGCGAGTTGCCCTTGTGCAGGACGGTCGCGCCCCAGCGGTGCAGGCCGTTGATGACCCGGTGGACGGCGTTCTCGTTGCCGGGGATCAGGCTGGACGCGAGCACGACGGTGTCGTCGGCGCCGATGCGGACCGGGTGGTCGCGGTTGGCCATCCGGGACAGCGCGGACAGCGGCTCGCCCTGGCTGCCGGTCGAGATGAGGCAGACCTGGGCGGGCGGGAGCGCGTCGATCTCGCGGGCGTTCATGAGGATGTCGCCGGGCACCCGCAGGTAGCCGAGCTCGCGCGCGACCTCCATGTTGCGGACCATCGACCGGCCGACGAACGCCACCTTCCGCCGCTGCTCGTGGGCGGCGTCGATGACCTGCTGGACGCGGTGCACGTGGCTGGCGAAGCAGGCCGTGATGATCCGGCCCTTCGCGCTCGCGAAGATGCGGCGCAGCTCCTCCCCGACCTCACGCTCGCCCTGGACGAAGCCGGGCATCTCGGCGTTGGTCGAGTCGGACAGCAGCAGGTCGACGCCCTCGCGGCCGAACTGCGCGAACGCCCCGAGGTCCGTGACGCGCCCGTCGATCGGCAGCTGGTCCATCTTGAAGTCGCCGGTGTGCACGACCAGCCCGGCCGGCGTACGGATGCCGAGGGCGAGCGCGTCCGGAACCGAGTGGTTGACCGCGACGAAGTCGCAGGTGAACGGCCCGAACGTGCGCCGGTCCCCCTCCGTCACCGTGTCCAGCACCGGCACGATGCGGTGCTCGCGCAGCTTGCTCTCCAGCAGCGCCAGCGTCAGCCGGGTGCCGATCAGCGGGATGTCGGCGCGTTCGCGGAGCAGGAACGGCACCGCGCCGATGTGGTCCTCGTGCCCGTGGGTGAGGACCAGCGCCTCGATGTCGTCCAGCCGGTCCCTGATGTAGCTGAAGTCCGGGAGGATCAGGTCCACGCCGGGCTGCTCCGTCTCGGGGAACAGCACCCCGCAGTCGACGACCAGCAGCCGGCCGCCGAACTCGAAGACCGTCATGTTGCGGCCGATCTCGCCGAGGCCGCCGAGCGGGACGACGCGCAGGCCGTTCGCGGGCAGCTCCGGGGGCGGGCCCAGCTCCGGGTGCGGGTGGCTCATGACAGCTCCCTCCCCGCGGCGGCGAGGTCGGTACGCAGGCGTTCCCGCTCCTCGTCGGTGGCGTCGGCCAGCGGCGGCCGGACCGGCCCGGACGGGAGCCCCTGCATCCGTAACGCCGCCTTGGTCGTGATGACGCCCTGCGTCCGGAAGAACCCGACGTACGCCGGTACCAGCTCGGCGTGGATCGCCCGCGCGGTCGCGACGTCGCCGGCGAAGAACGCCTCCGCCAGCGCGCGCAGCCGGTCCGCGAACACGTGCCCCACGACCGTCACGAACCCGCACGCGCCGATGGCCAGCAGCGGCAGGTTCAGCATGTCGTCGCCGGAGTAGTACGCGAGGTCGGTCTGCCGCAGCACCTCCGACGTGCCGCCGAGGTCGCCCTTCGCGTCCTTCACCGCGGCGATGCGCTCGTGCTCGGCGAGCCGCAGCAACGTCTCCGTGCGGATCGGCACGCCGGTGCGGACCGGGATGTCGTAGAGCATGTTCGGCAAGCCGGTCGCGTCCGCGACCGCGCGGAAGTGGTTGAGCAGCCCGGACTGCGGCGGCTTCGAGTAGTACGGCGTCACGACCAGCAGCCCGTGCGCCCCGGCCTTCTCCGCCTGCCGGGCCAGCTCGCAGGTGTGCGCGGTGTCGTTGGTGCCGACGCCGGCCACGACGGTCGCCCGGTCGCCCACCGCCTCCACCACCGCGCGGACCAGCCGCTCCTTCTCGTCGTCGGTCGTCGTCGGCGACTCGCCGGTGGTGCCGTTGAGGACGAGGCCGTCGTTGCCGAGGTCGACCAGGTGCGCGGCGAGCGTGGCGGCGCCGTCGAGGTCGAGCGAGCCGTCGTCGGTGAACGGCGTGACCATCGCGGTCAGCACGGTGCCGAAGGGCGTTGCGGGACGCGTCATGGCGCCATCATCCCGCGAAACGGCGACACCGGCGTGTGGCCGACACGCCCGGGCCGAAGGGGCGGACGCGCTCCGGGTCGTGGTGTTCACGCAGATCACCAAACTTGCGGTGCCCCGGCTTCTGGTCCGGAGGGTCATCAGCGCGGAGGCGACTGGCGCCGCGCTGCGTCTAGCGGTCCTGGACGAGCAGCCGGACCGCGATGTCGACGACATCGATGTGGCCTCCCGCCACGTCGACCACCAACGTGAACGCGGCGTCGTCGTCGACGGCGACGCCGGTGCCGTTCAGGTCGAGGAAGACGGTGGTCGCGAGCCATGCCAGCCGCTTGTTGCCGTCGACGAGCGCGTGGTTCCCCGCGATCGAGTGCAGCAGTGCGGCGGCCTTCAGCGCGAGCGTCGGGTACGCGTCCTGGCCGAACGCGGTCGAGCGCGGCCGGGCGGCCGCCGAGTCCAGCAGGCCGACATCGCGCACCGGACCCGCGCCGAGCATGCGGACCAGCTCGAGCAAGCTCTCCAGGTCGAGGTACGCCGTCACGCGTTGCCGAGACGGTCGAGCACGTCGCCCCAGCGCTCGATCATGCGTTCCGCGCCCTGTCGCACCGCCGCGGCATGCCCGGCGCGTTCGTACCGCTCGAGCACCGCGCGCCGGATGACCTCCTGCTTCGAGGAGCCCTCCGCGGCGGCCAGGACGTCGAGTGCGTGGTCCAGCTCGGAGTCAGTCCGCAGCGTCATCGCCATGGACGAAGATACCACTCTGGTACCAGGGTTGTTCGAGTCGGAGGCGAGCAGCCGGACGACCTCGGCCACGTCGGTCCGAGCTCGGGCGGCCTCGGGCGTCAGGGTGCCGAGCGGCGTCGCGGCGACGCGTTCCCACACCAGCGCGACCGCCTCGAACAGCTCGCGCGGCAGCCCGGCCGCCTCCTGGGTCGCCGCGATCTCGCGCATCTCCCCGACGTACCGGTGCGCCTTGGCTCCGGCCGACGCGACGGTCCGGGCGGCGTCCTCGCGCAGGCCCGGGTACTCGCGCGCCAGGTCGTCCAGAACGACGTCGAGCACGCCGTTGCGGTCGGCGGCGGCGAGCGCGTGGAGCAGCAGCGCGGAGAAGCCCTTGTAGACGCTCGCGGTGCTCATCTTCACGGCGCTCGCGGTGCCGAGCGCGTCGCCGAGCAGGCGCACGTCGAGGCGCGGGTGGCCCAGCGCCGCCACGTCGCCCGCGCGCGGGCCGGACAGGTAGACGCGGGTCGTGCCGGTGTCCGGCGGGCCGCCCGAGATGGAGCCGTCCACGAGGTCGAGCGGCCCGAGCGCCTCGGCGATGCGCGTGACGGTCGCGGGCGAGACGGCGTTGAGGTCGGCCACCAGCGGCGCCACGCCGGCCACCTCCGCCGCGGCCCGCACGTCGCGCGCCACCGCGACCGCCTCCCCCGGCGGGACGACGCTGACCACGACGTCGGCAACGGCCACGACGTCGGCCAGCGACGGCAGCAGCTCGACGCCGTGGGCGAGCGAGCGCGTTCGCTCCGAACGGCCCGCAACGGTCGCGACGGCGCGCGCGCCGGCCTCGGCCCACCCGCGGCCGAGCGCACCGCCCATCGCGCCCGGGCTGACGATCCCGACGGTCACCATGCCGCCATCCTGCAACGTCTACGGTTGACCGCATGCCTGAGCTCTACGTCGTCTACCTCGGCGGGCAGCTGTCGCCCGGCCGGATGGGCGAGGACCACGAGGTCGTCCTCGTCGCCGCGGACTCGGTGGCCGGCGCGCGGGCCGCCGCGAAGAAGAAGTGGGGCGGCGCGTCCCGGGCGCACGTGGACGCCGTTGCGCGCGTCGCCGTCGTGGACGGCCACCGGGTGACGCTCACGCCCACCGACGAGCCCGACGACCTCGCGGTCGACGCGACCTACAACGCGTAGCGGCCGCTCAGCCGACGCCGGGCTGCGCGTTGCGGGTGACGACGACGCCCGCGCCGAACTTCGCGATCTCGGCGTCGCTCCACCCGAGCACCGGCGGCACCTGGACCTGCACCCAGTGGCCGCGCTCGTCGCGGTACGTCAGCACCGCCGTGTCCTCCTGCCGGTTCAGGTAGCCGGTGCCCTTGCCCACCGGAATGGCCTTCCCGACCGGCCGCCCGGTGTCGCTGGACGACCGCAGCATGACGACCAGCTTCCCCTCGAACGACGCCGGGTGCCGGTCGGGGTCGTCCTTGTCGGCGATCGTCATCGCGAACGGGTCCGCGCCCTGGACCTCCCACCCGTCCGGCAGGTACGCCACCTGGTAGCCGGACGGCTGCCGGCCGGTGTACGCCACCAGCCGCACCCGCGGCAGCCGGGTCGCCGGCGGCGGCGTGGTCACCCCGGCGGACGGTGACACGACGCTCGGCACCGGCGACGGCGACGGAGCGGCGGCGCGCGGCGGGTCCGCGTCCGGCGCCGCGACGCGGACGACGCCCGCCGCCGCGGTGACGAGCACCAGCGTCCCCGCGCCGCGTGCGGTCCGCTGCCGGCGCAGCGCGCGGCGGCCGCGCGCGAGGTCGGCCTCGACGTCGTAACGGTCGGCCGCGCCATCACCCGCGGCGCGGGCGAGGGCGGTGCGGAGGTCGGTCATCGGGTGCTCCTCGTGTCGGCGGGCTGGGCGGGCTCGGCCGGTTCGGCCAGCGGGCCGAGCAGCTCGCGCAGGCGGTCCAGCCCGCGCGCGGTCTGACTCTTGACGGTGCCCTCGCTGCACCCGAGCGCGGTCGCGGTCTCGGCGACGTCCAGCTCGAGCCAGTAACGCAGCACCACGGCGGCGCGCATCCGGGGCGGCAGCGCGGCGAGCGCGCGACGTACGGCATCGGCGTCCTCGACCGACGCGGCCGCCCGCGCCGGTACGTCCGGCAGCTCGGCCTGCGTCCGTTCCCTGCGCCATGGGCGGCGGGTCTCGTCGGTGAACGCGTTGACGAGGATGCGCCGCACGTACCGCTCCGGGCCCTCGCGGCGGACCCGCGGCCAGGCGACGTACAGCTTCGTCAGCGACGTCTGCACGACGTCCTCAGCGAGGTGGCCGTCCCCCGCCGCGAGCAGCGTCGCGGCGCGGACCAGCCCCGGCCGCGCCGTGGCGACGTACGCGCGGAACTCGTCGTCTCGGCTCATGCCCCTACTACGGAACGCGCGCCGGATCGGTTGCGTCGAGGAACCGCCTGACGTCGGCCACCTCGCGGTCGAGCTCCGCGAGCTCCGCGAGCTCCGCGAGCCCGGTCACGTCCCCGAACGAGTCCAGCACGACGCCGTCGCGGTACGACCACGCCGCCACCGCGCGCCCGCCGACCAGCGCGAACGGCCGGAACAGCCCGCCCGCCACGACCCGCGCGTCGTCCGTCCCCGTCACCCACGCCCGCGATGCCCAGCCGAGCAGCACCGGGTCGAACGCGCCCAGCAGCGCCGGCGGCGGCACCCCCTCGCCGGTCCCGGCGACGTCGCCGGCCGCCGCCAGCCCGCGCCGGGCATCGCGCAACGGCAGCCCCGCCCACTTGGCGAGGTCGCGGTCGTCGGCCGGACCGTGCCCGCGCAGGTAGCGGCGCGCCAGCTCGGCCAGCGCGGCGTCGCGGTCGACCGGCGGCGGCGCCCCGAGCCAGTCGCGGGCGAGCACGTACGCGTGCTCCGCGCCCGCCATCGGCCCGCGCACCACCAGCCCGCGCAGCGCGGCCAGCATCAGCACGTGCACGAGCGCCTGCCCCTGCGTCCGGACGCCGGCAGCGGCCAC
This sequence comes from Frankiaceae bacterium, assembly GCA_035536815.1. Taxonomy (GTDB): domain Bacteria; phylum Actinomycetota; class Actinomycetes; order BP-191; family BP-191; genus BP-191. The sequence goes on along the minus strand of DATLNJ010000028.1, from coordinate 18,373 downwards.
CGCCTCGCGCAGCGCGGCGCGCGTCGCCGGCCCGTCGCGTAGAGCCCTGACCACCGCGGCCACACCGCGTTCGGCGTCGTCCGGCGGCACGCCCTCCTGCGCGAGCCGGCGCGCGTTGCCGGTGAAGAGCGGCGGCGTCGTGAGCCCGTGCAGCCACCAGTAGTCGTCCCTGGTGACGAGGTGCAGCGTGCCGCGGTTGAGCCACGACACGACGACCTCGCCGCGGTTCAGCGCCGCGTCGACGTCGCGGACCGTCAGCCCGGTGGTCCGGGCGCGGATCGCCAGCCGGAAGCCGCGCGGGTCCTGCGCCTGCACGGCGAGCAGCCGTTCGCACACCTCGGCCGGCGACGCCGCGCGCGGCCCGGCCAGCAGCTGGGCCGCGAACCGCGCGGTCAGGGGCTGACGCGGCCGTTCGTGCAGAACGCCTCGTGCGTGATCGGCATCAGCCTGGCCCACTCGGCCTCCATCGCCTCGCCGACCATCTCGATCTCGCGCTGCGGGTAGGACGGGAACTTCGCGTCCTCCCGCTTGGTCCGCAACGACAGGAACGCCATCAGCGACCGGGCGTTGCAGGTGGCGTACATCGAGGAGTACGTCCCCACCGGCAGCACGCCGCGCGCCACCTCCCGGGCGACGCCGGCCCGCAACATCGCCTGGTACGACCGGTACGCCGTCTCGCACGCGTGCTTCGTCTCGCGCACCACGGTCTCGTGCTGCTCCGCGGTCCCCTCGACGAAGACGTAGTGACCGGCCTTGCCCTCCTGCACCAGCCGCCGTTCCGGCGCGGGGACGTAGAACACCGGCTCCAGCTCGCGGTACCGGCCCGAGGACTCGTTGTACGACCACCCGATCCGGTGCCGGTGGAACTCCCTGAACACGAAGATCGGCGCCGAGATGAGGAACGTCATCGAGTTGTGCTCGAACGGGCTGCCGTGGCGTTCGCGCATCAGGTAGTTGAGGAGGCCCTTCGAGCGCGTCGCGTCCTCGTGCACCGCCTCGATCGACTGCTCGCCGAGCGTGGAGACGCGGGCGGCCCAGATGACGTCGTTGTCGCTCGCGGTCGCCTTGACCAGCTCGACGGTCATGTCCGACCGCCAGCTCGGCTCGAGCTCCGCGAGCCGCAGCTCGTCGTCCACGTCCATGGGCGCAAGTCTCTCCTGGGTCGGCATGCCGGGGATGCTAGCCGCAGCATGTGGTGGTTCCGCGCAACGACACCGCAAGATGTGCACATGATCCGCCGCGCCACGCCCGCCGACGCCGAGGCCGTCGCGCGGGTGCAGGTGGCGACCTGGCGAGCCGCGTACGCCGGCCTGATCCCCGCGCCGGTACTCGACGCGCTGTCGGTCCCGGCGGGCACCGCCCGGTGGGACGGGCTGCTGCGCGACCCGGCGGTGCCGACGTGGGTGGCGGAGGACGGCGCCGAGGTGGTCGGCTTCGCCACCGCCGGCCCGGCGCGCGACGCGGACGCCCCCGGCGCGGGCGAGATCTACGCGGCGTACGTCCTCCCGGAGGCGCAGGGGTCAGGGCGGGGCCGGGCGCTGCTCGACGCGGGTTTGGCGTGGATGGAGACGGCAGGTCACGTTTGCGGCACACTATGGGTGCTCACGGCGAACGCTGCCGGGAGGGCGTTCTACGAGGCGTGCGGTTGGCGCCCCGACGGCGCCGCCCGCGGCATAGACGTGGGGGGTGCCGTTGTTGACGAGGTCAGATACCGGATCTCGACTCGGGCGACCCGTGTCCTCACGGCCGCTCCCGCGTTGAGGTGAATGTGGCCCGGTCACGTACCGGGCTCGGGAGGTGCACGCGCATGCCGGATGGCGCCGCGACGTTCGCGTCGTTCGCCGCCACGCACGAGGACCGCCTCGTGCGCTCCGTCATGTCCGAGTCCGGCCTGTCCCCCGACGCCGCCGCCGCTGTCGCGGCCGACGTGCTGCCCGCCGCGTACGAGCGTTCCTTCGCCTCCTGCGGCGCCGCGTACGGCTGGCTGCGGGTCGCCGCCCGCCACCGCGCCGCCGGCTCGACGGGCTGGGCGGACGCCGCCGACACCGCCCTCTGCCGCGCCGACGCCGCCCGCGCCGTCCTCGCCGGGCTGCCCGCCGTGGACCGCGAGCTGATCCGGCTCCGGTTCGTGGACGGCGTGCTGCCCGACGCGCTCGCGGAGCGCTTCGGCCTCGACCTCGACGACGTGCTCGCCCGGCTCGACCGCGGCTGCGCCGCCGCGCGCGCGGTCGGCGAGGCCACCGACGCCACGCCCGTCCCGCTCCCCCGGCGTGCCGAACCGTCCGGGTTCTCCGCGCCGCGCGCCGCGGCCGCCGCCGCGCTCGTCGCCGCCGCGGTCCTCGGCGGCGTGCAGTCGCCGCCGGCGCACCCGCCGCTGGCGAACGCGCCGTTCCCCTCGACCCTTGCGCTGCCGCGCTCCGTCGCCGCCGCCGCCGACGAGGTCGTCGCGGCCACGCCGGCCGGCCGCGCCGCCGCCGTCGCGGCCGCCGCCACCCGCACCACGTCCGCCCGCGTCGTCGACCTCGGCGCGCCCCCCGCGGACACCGAGCCGCCGACCTGCCTGCGCAACTGCGGTGGCAGCGGCGGCGGGTTCGTCGACGAGCTGCACGTCACGGTGCCGAAGCAGGTAGCGGACGCGACCGGGCAGCGCGAGGTCGTCGTCGAGGAGGCCGCGGGCGACCTCGCCCACCTCTGCGACGTGCTCGCACCGGTCCCCGCGGGCACCGCGCGCTGCGTCCGCCGCGAGCACTGACCGCGTCCGCGGTTCCTGTCACACCCCCGGCGTAACGTTCTGACGCATGGACGAACGCGCCGTTCCCGCCGCACCACCCGCCCCGCGGGTGGCGCCCGGCCCGTGGCCGGACCTGCGGCCGCTGCTGCGACGCGAGCTGGAGTCGTACCTCACCGGCGTGGCGGCGTTCGACCCCGGCCTGCCGACCCGCTGCCCGCCGTGGACGGTCCGCGACCTCACCCGCCACGTCGCCGCGACGTTCGAGCGGTACGTCGCGCTGCTCGCCCAGGGCCGCCGCGGCGACTTCGCGCCGCCGTTCGGGCCGGACGACCTCGCCGAGGTCAACCTGCGCGACGTCCGCGAGCTCGCCGGCGACCCCGAGGGGCGGCTGCACGCGGCGGCGACCGCGTTCCTCGCCGAGACCGGCGACGCGGACGAGCCGATCCCCAGCCACAAAGGCACCCGGCCGGTCGGCGTGCAGCTCGCGTTCGCGCTCCGCGAACTCGCCGTGCACCACGACGACGCCGCCCACGCGGCCGGGACCGCGTACCTGCCGCCGCCGGACGTGGTCGCCGCGCTCGTCGCGTCGTACCGTCGGCTGGGTCTCTGGGACGAGAACGCGCCGCCCGAGTGGGCGACGTTCGTGGACAAGAGGGGGTCGTAGCCCGTGTGCCGGAGCATCAAGACGCTGCGCGGGGCCGAGCCGCCGCCGACCGAGTCCGAGGTCGCGGCCGCCGCGCTGCAGTACGTCCGCAAGCTCAGCGGCTACCGCGCGCCGTCGAAGCGCAACACCGAGGCGTTCGAGCGAGCCGTCGCCGAGGTGGCCGCCGCCTCCGAACGGCTGCTCGCCGCGCTCGGGTCGCCGCCCGTGCCCGGGCCGCCGCCGCCGCGCCCGGTCCCGCCGTCGTCCCGGACCCGCGCGCCGCGCCCGGTCGGGGCGGCCGCCCCGCCGGCCTGACCGGCCGGCCTACTCCGACTCGGCGCGTTCCAGCGCGATCGCCCGGCGCATCGCCGCCCGGCCGCGGCGCGGGTCGCGGCCTGCGTCGTACGCCAGCGCGAGCCGGTACCACGCCCGCCAGTCCTCCGGCGCCGCCTCGGCGGCGGCCGCCGCCGCGTCGAAGTCCTCCGGGTCCCCGGCGTCGCCGGCCGACCCCGCGAGCCGTTGCGTCGCCAGCCCGAAGCGCACCTCGGCCACGACGAGCACCACGCCGACCGCCGCGACGAGCAGCAGCCCGATTCCGAGCCCGCGGAACGCCAGCCGCGGATCGCGCAGCAGCCGGACCGCGCGCTGCCCGACGACGAACACGTAGTAGCCGACGAGCAGGACGAGCAGCACCGCGGTCCGCCGCGCGGTGAACGCCTTCACAGCAGCGGGTCCAGCCCCAGCGTCAGTCCCGGCCGCGACGGCACCGCGCGCACCGCGAGCAGCACGCCCGGCATGAACGACTCCCGGTCCGTCGAGTCGTGCCGGATCGTCAACGTCTCCCCCGCCGTGCCGAGCAGCACCTCCTGGTGCGCGACCAGCCCGGCCAGCCGTACCGAGTGCACCGGAACGCCGTCCACGTCCGCGCCGCGCGCGCCCGGCAGCGCCGAGGTCGTCGCGTCCGGCGCCGGGTCGCTTTCGGCCCGCGCCGCCGCGATCCGCGCGGCCGTCGCGCGGGCGGTGCCGCTCGGCGCGTCCGCCTTGCCCGGGTGGTGCAGCTCGACGATCTCGACCGAGTCGAAGTACGGCGCCGCCTGCTCGGCGAAGCGCATCATCAGCACCGCGCCGATGCCGAAGTTCGGCGCGACGAGCACGCCGACCGGCGGCGCCGCCGCGAGCCAGCCGCGGACCGTTTCGAGCCGCGCCTCGTCGAAGCCGGTCGTGCCGACCACGACGTGTACGCCCGCCTCGACGCAGCGCCGGATGTTGTCCATGACGGCGTCCGGGTGGGTGAACTCCACGGCCACCTCGGCGCCGGCCAGGTCGCCGTCCGCCCAGCCCTCGTCCAGCTCGGCGACGAGCGTCAGGTCCTCGGCGTCCGACACGGCCCGGCACACGGTGGACCCCATCCGCCCGGCCGCCCCGATGACGGCGACCCGCAGCGCCACTACGCGACCGCGGCCGAGAAGTCGGCGTCCTCGAACGGCCCGATGACGGCCAGCCCGAGCCGGCTCTCCGCGAGCACCGCCGACGCGACGTCGCGGACGTCGTCCGGCGTCACCGCGTCGATCCGCGCGATGGTGTCGTCCACCGTGAGCTGCTCGCCGTAGACCAGCTCGCCCTTGCCCAGCCGGTGCATCCGCGAGGCGGTGTCCTCCAGCCCGAGCACCAGCGAGCCCTTGAGCTGGCCTTTGCCGCGCGCGATCTCCTCGGCGGTCAGCCCGCCGTTCGCCACGGCGTCGAGCTGCTCGCGGCACAGCGAGAGCACCTCGTCCACGCGGCCGGGCGCGCAGCCGGCGTAGATGCCGAACAGGCCGGTGTCGGCGTACTGCGAGTGGTACGAGTACACGCTGTACGCGAGCCCGCGCCGTTCGCGCACCTCCTGGAACAACCGCGAGGACATGCCGCCGCCGAGCGCGTTGTTGAGGACGCCGAGCGCGAAGCGCCGCTCGTCGGTACGAGCCAGGCCGCCGGTGCCGAGGACGAGGTTCGCCTGCTCGGTCGGCCGGCGGGTGACCTGCACGCCGCCGAGCACCTTCGGCCCGGCGCCGCCACCGCGCGGCGCCGCGGGCGCGACGTCGCCGGACAGCACGTCGCCGAAAGCCTTGCGCACCAGCCGCACGACGCGGGCGTGCTCGACGTTGCCGGCCACCGCGACGACCATGTTCCGCGGCTGGTACCGGCGGCGGTAGTAGCCGTTGACCGACGACCGCGAGACGGCCGAGATGGAGTCCACGGTGCCGAGCACCGGGCGGCCGAGCGGGTGGTCGCCGAACATCGCCCGGGCGAACGCGTCGTGGACGATGTCGTCCGGCGCGTCGTCGTGCATCGCGATCTCTTCGAGGATGACGCCGCGCTCGCTCTCGAAGTCAGGAGGCGTGAGCAACGACGACGTGACCATGTCGGACACGACGTCCACCGCGAGCGGCAGGTCGGTGTCGAGCACCCGCGCGTAGTAGCACGTGTACTCCTTGGCGGTGAACGCGTTCATCTCGCCGCCGACCGCATCCATGACGGCGGCGATCTCCAGCGCGCCCCGCCGCTTGGTGCCCTTGAACAGCAGGTGCTCGAGGAAGTGCGACGCGCCCGCCAGCGGCGGCGCCTCGTCGCGCGAGCCGACCCCGACCCAGATGCCGAACGCCACCGAGCGCACGGTGGGCATCGACTCGGTGACCACCCGCAGGCCGCCGGGCAGGACGGTACGACGGATCGTCGTACCGTCCGAGCCCTGGCGGACCAGCGTGCGAGCCATGCGGGTGCTACTCAGCGGACGCCTCAGCGGATGCCTCGGCGGGGGCCGCCTCGGAGCCGTTCGAGCCCGCCGCACCGCCGGCCGGCCCCGCGCCCTCGGCGGGCTTGGAGTCGTCGACGAGACCGAGCGAGATCTTGCCGCGCTGGTCGATCTCGAGGATCTCGACCTGCAGCTTGTCGCCGACGTTGACGGCGTCCTCGACCTTGGCCAGGCGCTTGCCCTTGCCCAGCTTCGAGATGTGGATCAGGCCGTCCTTGCCGGGCGTCAGCGACACGAACGCGCCGAACGCCGTCGTCTTCACGACGGTGCCCAGGAACCGCTCGCCGACCTGCGGCATCTGCGGTGACACGATCTGGCGGATCGCCTGCAGCGCCGCCTCGGCCTTGAGGCCGTCGGTCGCGCCGATGTAGATCGTGCCGTCGTCCTCGATCGTCAGGTCCGCGCCGGTGTCGGCCTGGATCTGGTTGATGACCTTGCCCTTCGGCCCGATCACCTCGCCGATCTTGTCGACCGGGATCTTCTCGATGAGGATGCGCGGCGCGAACGGGCTCATCTCGGCCGGGCCGTCGATGGCCTCTTCCATGACGTCGAGGATCTGCATCCGCGCGTCGCGTGCCTGGGTCAGCGCCCGGGCCAGCACGTCGCTCGGGATGCCCTCGAGCTTGGTGTCGAGCTGCAGCGCGGTGACGAACTCACGGGTGCCGGCGACCTTGAAGTCCATGTCGCCGTACGCGTCCTCGGCGCCGAGGATGTCGGTGAGGACGCCGTACTCGCCGCCCTCGAAGACGAGGCCCATCGCGATGCCGGCCACCGGCGCCTTGAGCGGCACGCCCGCGGCGAGCAGCGACAGCGTGCTCGCGCACACCGAGCCCATCGACGTGGAGCCGTTGGAGCCGAGCGCCTCGGAGACCGTACGAATGGCGTACGGGAACTCCTCCTTCGGAGGCAGCACCGGCAGCAGGGCACGCTCGGCGAGCGCGCCGTGGCCGATCTCGCGGCGCTTCGGCCCGCGCATGAAGCCGGTCTCACCGGTCGAGTACGGCGGGAAGTTGTAGTGGTGCATGTACCGCTTGCGCGACTCCGGCGAGAGCGTGTCGATCATCTGCTCCATCCGCAGCATCGCCAGCGTGGCGACGTTGAGGATCTGCGTCTCGCCGCGCTCGAACAGCGCCGAGCCGTGCACCCGCGGGAGCACGTCCACGTCGGCGTGCAGCTCGCGGATGTCGGTGAGGCCGCGGCCGTCGATGCGGGTCTTCTCGCTGACGATGCGCCGGCGGACGAGGGTCTTGGTCAGCGAGCGGTACGCCGCCGTGACCTCCTTCTCGCGCCCCTCGAACTCGCTCGCCAGCTTCTCCTTGGCGAGGTCCTTGATGCGCTCGACCTCGGTCTCGCGCTCCTGCTTGCCCTTGATGGTCAGGGCGGAGGTGAGCTCGCTCTCGACCGCGCCGCGCACGGCCGTGAGCGCGTCGTCGCCGTACTCGGCGAAGACCGGGAACTCGGCGGCCGGCTTCGCGGCAACCGACGCCAGCTCGAGCTGCGCCTCGCAGCACGCGCGGATCGCCGCCTCGGCGAACTCCAGCCCCTCGGCGACGACCTCCTCGGTCGGCTTCTGCGCGCCGCCCGCGACGAGCTGGACGGTCGCGGTCGTGGCCTCGGCCTCGACCATGGTGATCGCGACGCCACCGTCGGGGAGCAGGCGGCCGGCGACGATCATGTCGAACGTCGCGCGCTCGCCCTCCTCCCACGTCGGGAACGCGATCCACCGGCCGTCGACGTGCGACACGCGCGCCGCGCCGACCGGGCCGGAGAACGGCAGGCCGGCGAGCAGCGTGGAGGCCGCGGCGGCGTTGATGGCGACGACGTCGTACGGGTTCGCCTCGTCGATCGCGAGGATCGTCATGACGACGTGGACCTCGTTGCGGAAGCCCTTCGGGAAGCAGGGGCGCAACGGGCGGTCGGTGAGCCGGCAGGTGAGCGTGGCGTCCTCGGACGCCCTGCCCTCGCGGCGGAAGAAGCCACCGGGGATCTTGCCGGCGGCGTACATCCGCTCCTCGACGTCCACCGTCAGCGGGAAGAAGTCGACCTGCTCGCGCGGCTTGTTCGCCGCGGTCGTGGCCGACAGGACGACGGTGTCGCCGATCTGGACGGTCACGGAGCCGCCGGCCTGGCGGGCGAGCCGGCCGGTCGAGAAGGTCAGGGTGCGGTCGCCGATGACGGCGGTGGTGCTGTGTGGCTGGAGTGACGCCACGTACTCCTCCTGGAGTCACGGGGAGCACGGCGGCGCGCGGCGCGCGGGGGCGGCGGCCGGTCTTCAGTCGAAGCGCCCGGGAGTCTCCTCCCGGACACCACCACCGAGGACCGGTCTCCGGGCCCTGTCGCGTACGGCGTTCGGCCGGGCTCCGGGTCGGCGCCCCCCACCCGGGTGGCGGGGAGCGGTCTCGCTGGGGTGGTACGGCGACGGGCGGCCCCGGAGGGACCGCCCGTCACTGGTCTAGCGCCGCAGGCCGAGGCGCTCGATGAGCGCGCGGTAGCGGTTGATGTCGGTCTTGGCGAGGTACTGCAGCAGCCGGCGGCGGCGCCCGACGAGCAGGAGCAGGCCGCGGCGGCTGTGGTGGTCGTGCTTGTGGGACTTGAGGTGCTCGGTCAGGTCACTGATCCGGCGCGTCAGCATCGCCACCTGCACCTCGGGGGACCCGGTGTCGCGCTCGACGGTGGCGTAGTCGGACATGATCTGCTGCTTGACGTCACTGGCGAGCGGCACGGGGCTCCTACGGTGTCTGCGGCGTTGTCCCGAGGTCGGACTCACCCGGGCAGTCTTCAACGCGCCGATCGGTTCGGCGACCCTCAGCCTAACAGACGGCTCTCCGGCGACGAAGCACAGCGCGCCGGGGCAGTCCCTACGCCACGGACGCGCCCCACCCCTCGTAGTCGCCGCCGTGCCACACGACGACGTCGTGGACCTCGCGGGTGAACGTGTCGGCCGTCTCCTCGTCGATGGCCGTGACCCTGGCCGCCCGCAGCTCGAAGGACCGCCACCCATCCCGGCGCACGGTGGTGTCGTAGCCGAGCCCGGCCAGCTCTCGCGCCGCCCGCTCGGCCGCGCGGCTGCCCTTGAACCACCCGAAGTGCTCGACCTCGCGAGGCTTCGTGAGGTCGTCACCCGAGTCGCGGAACGCCCTGAGCTGAACGATGTTCAAGTCGAGCTGCTCGCCGATGCCCACGCGCGCTGACGCTACCCGGGCGCGGTGCCGGGTCCGTTGCGGGTCAGCTGCCGGCGGCGACCGGTCGCGCCGCCGCCGCCAACTTCCAGTGCCGCCGCGCACGGGAGGGGGCCGTCCGGCACTGGAAGTTCGCGCGGGCCGCGCGGGCGCGGTGCCGGGTCAGCCGCCGGCGGCGGCCGGTCGAGCGAACAGCCCGGCCAGGAAGCGCAGCAGGTCGTCAGGGTCGAACGGCTTCGTGAGGAAGTAGTCCACGCCCTCCGACCACGCCCGCCACACGTGCTCGTCGCCGAGCGCGGCGGTCATCATCACGACCGGCAGCGTGGGGCGCCGGGAGCGCAACGTGCGCAGCACCAGGTGCCCGTCGAGGCCCGGCATCATCACGTCGAGCAGGAGGCAGTCCGGCGGCCGTGACTCCACGGCGCGCAGCGCGCCGAAGCCGTCGGCGGCCAGCTCCGTGACGTACCCCTCGGTCTCCAGGACCAGCTTCAGCAGCCCGCAGATGTCGCGTTCGTCGTCCACGACCAGGATCCGCCGCTCCCCCGTCATGACCGTCCCTCCGTCCATCTCTGGCTCATGCCGAACGCATCGACGCGATCCGCGCGGCCACCGCCACCCGTTCGGGGGAACCGCGCCCGGCAAACGTCCCTACGGCGCGAGCAGCTCGCGCACGTTCGCCACGTCGCGCCCGATCTGCGCCACCAGCGCGTCCACCGAGTCGAACGTCATCGTGTCGGCCGCGCGCAGCAGCGCCACGAAGTCGAGCGCGACCGAGTCGCCGTAGATGTCCTCGGCGAAGTCGAGGACGTACGCCTCCACGCGGCGTTCGCGGCCCTCGAACGTCGGGTTGGTCCCGATGGACACGGCGGCCGGCAGCCGCGCCCCGCCGCGCACCAGCCAGGCGGCGTACACGCCGTCGGCCGGGACCGCGGTGTGCGGCGGCGTGCGCAGGTTCGCGGTCGGGTAGCCGAGCGTGCGGCCGCGCGCGTCGCCGCGGACGACGACGCCCTCGACCCGGTGCTCGCGACCGAGCGCGCGGGTCGCCGCCGCGACGTCGCCCGCGTCGACACAGGCGCGCACGTACGTCGAGGAGATGGTCGTCTCGCCGTCGCGCACCAGCGGCACCCCGGTCGCCGCGAACCCGAAGCGCTCGCCGATCCGCGCCAGCTCGGCGACGTCACCGGCGGCCTTGTGGCCGAAGCGGAAGTTCTCGCCGACGACGGCCGCCACGGCGTGCAGATGCTCGACCAGCACGACGTGCGCGAACTCCGCGGGCGTCAGCCGGCTGAACTCCGGCGTGAACCCCAGCACGCAGAGCACGTCCGCGCCGACGTCCTCGATGAGCGCCGCCTTGTACCGCGGGCTGGTCAGCACCGGCGGGTGCGTACCCGGGCGCACGACCTCCGACGGGTGCGGGTCGAACGTCAGCACCACGCTCGGCACCCCGGCCGCGCGCCCCCGCGCGACGGCCTCGCCGATGATCGCCTGGTGCCCGCGGTGCACGCCGTCGAAGACCCCGATGGTGACGACGCACCGGCCCCACCCAGGGGGCGCGGCGTCGAGGCCCCTCCAGCGCTGCACGACGGCGACTCTAGCCGCCCGTCAGGCGAGCCCCTCCCGCACGACGAGCGCGGCGGCCTGCGCGCGGTCGCGGACACCGAGCTTCTTCAACGCGTGCCGCAGGTGTGTCTTCACGGTGTTCTCGCTGATGCCGAGCTCCGCCGCGATGAGCCGGTTGGGCAGCCCGAGCGGCAGCAACGCCACGACGTCGAGCTGCGCGCGGGTCAGCTTGTACGGCCGCTGCTCGGACGGCGTACGGCCGACGAGGTCGATGACCAGCCGCCCGACCGCCGGGTCGAAGAACGGCCGGTCCGCCGCCACCGACCGCACCGCGGCGCAGAGGACGTCGGGCGGCGACGCGGCGTCCACGAAGCCGGTGGCGCCGGCCTGCACCGCGAGCCGGAGCAGCACCGCCCGCGGCTCCCGCGCGACGACCACGACCTCGGTTCCGGGACCGTCGGCAAGCCGCGCGCGGACCTGCCCGCACAGGTGGACGGCCGGCGTGTCGGCGCCGCTGTGGACGACCACGACGACGTCGGGCGTCAACGCCACGCAACGGTCGACGTCCGGCACCGCGCCGACCACCTCGATGCCGTCGCCGGCGAGCTGCGCGGTGAGCCGTTCTCTCGTTCCGCCATCGCCATGCAGGACGACCACGCGTACCGCTCCGCTCCCGCCGCGCGTGGGTCGCCGCACGGGGTGCACTGGACTCCGTGACCCTCGTCCACCCCGCTGCCGGCGATCGGTCAGCGACGCCACCTCCGCTGTGCTCATGGGTATGGGTTCCCTTCGCTCTTCCCAATTAGCAGCGGAAAGGGCGATCGCTTACGGTGCTACGCCAAATTGCGGGTGATAACTCACCCCTAACCACGACAGCGACACCACCTCACCCTGGTCCGTTTTGACCGGTTTATGCCACCGTGTGCCGCCTGTTTCCTCCCTACAGAACGGGGCGCGGTCATGAGGATGTTCGCGGAGGAACCGTCGGGCGCAAGCGCCGACGGCAGGCTCGTCCAGGCGTACCTCGCCGGCGACACCGAGGGCTTCACCGAGCTGTACCGCATCTACTACCCCGACGTGCTGCGCGTGGTCCGCGCGAAGGTGCGCGACCACGCGCTCGCCGAGGACATCGCGCACGAGACCATCGCCCGGGCGCTGACGTACCTGCACCGGTACGACCCGAGCCGGCCGCTCTGGCCGTGGCTGCGCAAGGTGACCGACACCGTCATCGCGAGCGAGATGGGCCGGCGGTCGCACGAGGTCGCCGTCGAGGAGCTCGGCGTCGACGCGCTGATCCGGCACGACGACAGCGACGCGTTCGTGACGCGCGAGCTGGTCGCGCAGTGCCTCGCGGCGTTGCCGCACCGGCAGCGCCGGGCGCTGATCATGCGCTACGCCGAGGAGCGCGACGTCAACGACATCGCCGCGCTGTTCGGCGTGGCGCGCAACGCGGTCGATCAGTTGCTGTCCCGCGCGCGCGAGAACTTCAGGAACGAGTTCCGGCGCCGCCACAGCGGCGCAGTCGTGCCCGTCTTCGGCGGGTTCTTCGGCAACCTCGCGGCGCGGCTGCGCCGGCTGGGCGCTGCGTTCGAGGCGCGGGCGCAGGCGGGGACGGGCGCGCCGTTCGGATCGGCGAGCGACGTCGCGATCGGCATGGCGCTGACGTTCGGCGGCATCGGGCTCGCGGTGCTGACGCTGCAGTCGCCGGCCCGCGAGGCCGAGGCGACGATGCCGCCGCCGAGAGCCGCGGCGCCGTACCGCGGCTCTCCGGCCGGGTCGTTCGACGCGCCGCGCGCGCGGCCCGCTCCGGTCACGCAGGTAGCGGCGCACCACCCGGCCGCCCTGGGGTGGCCGGTCGCGCGGCACCCCTCGCCACCGGCGGCGGAGCCGGTGCAGACCGCACAGCGGCGCGGCAGGGTCGTCGTGCGGGTCGCCGGCGGCCCCGTCCGCCCGCCCGCACCCGGGACGGCGCCGGACGCCGCCCCGTCGCCATCGCCTTCGCCGTCGGGGTCGGAGCCGTCGGAACCGGTGCCCGTGAAGTGGCCGCACTCCGAGCCGGAACCCCCGGTGACCGTCGCGCCGGAACCGACGCCGGCCCCGACCCCGGAGGCGACCGCCACGCCGGAGCCGGCCGCCACGCCCGAGCCGGCCAGCGCGTGGATCGGCGACGGCGGCAGCGCCGTGTCGGTGCAGGACCCGGAGGTCCCGGCCGCGTCCAGCGAGGTCACCGTCAGGGACGACGAGATCGAAGAAGGCAAGTTCGAGGAAAAGCACACCGTCGAAACGGAGGTGCTCGAGACCCCCGTGAAGGCGGAGGGCAGCGCGTCGCGGTCCGGCGACGACAGCTACACGTGCGACAAACTCCGCATCTGCTTGTTGGCCGACCTGCTCTGAACGGCCCGTTCCGGGGTATTCAACCGGTGCGGACCCAGTCCCAGCCCCTACCCTCAGGAGACCGCAATGACGATCCGACTCGCTTTGTCCTGCGCCGCCGTCCTCGCCGCCGCCGCGCTTCCGGCCGCGGCCGACCTCCCGGTGTGCGCGCAGGTCGTCGCCGGCGGCACGACCCAGACGTGCACGCCGTTCCCGACCACCGGCGTGTGCGCGGGCGACACGGTGATGGTCGGGACCACCGAGGCCGGCGGGTTCGTGTGCGTCGCGAACCCCGTCGAGCTCAACTGAACACCGCGAGGTAACGCAGCCGGCCGTCGGCCGGGTCGGTCTCGGCGAGCGCGAGCAGCGTCGCGCGCTCGTCGCAGACCGCGCACGCGCCGGCGGCCGGTGCGTCCACCGTCACCCGCACGCCGCTGAGCACCTTGCGCGCGGTGTCGTCGTCCACCGTGACCACGGGGAACGCCGCTCCGGCCGCCGCCGAGAGCGGTACGAGGTGCGCGGTCACGCCGTCGCGGTCGAGGTCGTCGGGGGTCGGCGCGGGCAGCGCGTACGGCCCCGATGCCGTGCGCCGCAACGCCGTCAGGTGCCCGCCCACACCGAGCGCGGCACCGAGGTCGCGGGCGAGCGCGCGGACGTACGTGCCCGCGGAGCAGTGCACCGTGACGTCCGCCTCGGCCCGCGGGCCCGGCCGGAACCCCAGCAGCTCGAACGCGTGCACGGTCACCCGCCGCGGCGGCAGCTCGACCTCCTCGCCGCGGCGCACGCGGGCGTACGAGCGCACGCCCCCGACGCTGATCGCGCTCACCGCCGGCGGCACCTGGTCCAGCTCGCCGGCCAGCCCAGCGACCGCCGCGCGCACCGCCTCCTCGGTGACGCCGGACGGGTCCGCCTCGGCGACCACCTCGCCGTCCGCGTCGTGCGACGACGTCTCGGCGCCGAGCCGGATGGTGGCGTCGTAGCGCTTGTCGTGCAGCGTCAGGTGGCCGAGCAGCCGGGTCGCCTTCTCGACGCCGAGCACGAGCACCCCGGTCGCCATCGGGTCGAGCGTGCCGGCGTGCCCGACCCGTCGGGTGCCGGCCAGCCGGCGGACCCGCGCGACGACGTCGTGGCTCGTCCAGCCGGACGGCTTGTCGACGACGAGCAGCCCCGGCTCGGTCACTGCGCCGCGAGGGCGGCGCGCAGCCGGTCCATCGTCGCGCCGAGGTCGGCCTCGCTGGTGAAGCCGGCGGCGTACCGGTGCCCGCCGCCGCCGAGCGCCACCGCGATCGCGCCCACATCGGTGCCGCCGGTCGAGCGCATCGACACGGCGTACGCGCCGGTCGCGGTCTCCTTGCAGATGACCGCGACGTCGGCCTCGGCCGTGGTGCGCAGCACGTCGATGGCGCCCTCGATGTCTTCCATCGCGACGCCGTACTCGGCGAAGTCCGCTTGCGTCGACCACGACGACACCAGCCGCCGGCCGGGGTCGAGCTCGGCGCGGCCGAGCAGCACGCCGAGCAGGCGGACGTAGCCGAACGGCTTGGTGTCCCACACCTCGCGGGCGATCGCCGCGTGGTCGATGCCGGTCTCCAGCAGCCGCGCGGCGACGCGGTGCACGGCCGCCGTCGTCCCCTGGTACTTGAACGACCCGGTGTCCGTCGTCAGCCCGGTATAGAGGCAGGCGGCGATGTCCGCGGTCAGCGGCACGCCGAGCCGGCGCAGCAGCTCGTCCACGAGCAGCACGGTTGCGGCCGCGTCGGTGTCGAGCAGGTTGACGGTGCCGAACGCCGTGTTGGTGACGTGGTGGTCGACGACGACGAGCGCGCCGGCCTGGGCGGCGTTCGCGGCGAGCGTGCCGAGCCGGTCGACCGAGCCGGTGTCGAACGTCACCAGCACCTGCGGCGCGGCCGGGAACTCCGCGGGCGGCACCAGCAGGTCCAGCCCCGGCAGGAACGCCAGCTGCGCCGGCACGGCGAACGGCTCGCTCCCCCACGACGCCACGACCCGCTTGCCGAGCGCCCGCAGGCCGAGGCCGAGCGCCAGCGTCGAGCCGAGCGCGTCGCCGTCCGGGCCGATGTGACAGGCGAGCGCGACCTCGTCGGCGGCGTTCAGCAACCCGACGGCGGTGTCCCACACCTCGCCGCCGGGCGCGCGTACCGCGCCTTCGGTCACTCGTCGTCGTCCTCGTCCACGGCGGGGCGGCGGTACGGGTCCGGGTCGCCGGCCGGCTTCGCGGTGGCGGCCGCGGCGGCCACCCGCGCGTCCGCCTCGCGGGCCTGCCGGACCAGCGCCTCGATGTGCTCGGCGGTCTCCGGCACCCGGTCGGCCGAGAACGTCAGCGTCGGCGTGAACCGCAGCCGGCACTGCTTGCCGATCTCCGCGCGCAGGATGCCCTTCGCGGACTCCAGCGCGGCGGCGGTGTCGTTGTGCGCGGTGTCGTCGCCGAGCACCGTGTAGAACAGCGTCGCCTCGCGCAGGTCGGGCGTCACCCGCGCGTCGGTGAACGTCACGAAGCCGAGCCGGGGGTCCTTCACCCCGCGCTCGACCATCTCGGCCACCACGGTCTTGATCCGGTCGGCGAGCTTGCGGGCGCGCGCCACGTCGGTCATTCGTCCTCCAGGGAGTGGAACGTCGTGTGCGCCGAGACGACCTCGACCTCCGGCCGGCCGGCCACCAGGCGTTCCGCGGCGTCGAGCACCTCGACGCAGTGCGAGCGGTCCGCCGCCACGACGGCGACGCCGACCAGCGCCCGCCGGTGCAGGTCGAGGTGGCCCGCCTCGGCGGCCGCGACGTCGAACTTGCGGCGCAGCTCCGCCACGATCGGCCGCACCACCGACCGCTTCTCCTTCAGGGAGTGCACGTCCCCGAGAAGGAGGTCGAGCGCGAGGGATCCGGTGAACACCATGTCTCCGAGGTGACGGGCGGTCAGCGCGACCGGGACGAGTGGCGGGCGGCGGTCAGGCGGGGGCTGGCAAGGCCGCAGGGAGCGCCGCGTGCTTCGCACGCAAGCGACCGAGAACGCAGCCAGCGCCCGTCTGAGCGTCGCCTACGGGACTAAGCGCGCGGCTTCTCCCTCATCTCGAAGGTCTCGATGACGTCGTCGGCCTTGATGTCGTTGAAGTTGCCGAGGCCAATACCGCACTCGTACCCCTCGAGCACCTCGCGCACGTCGTCCTTGAACCGGCGCAGCGAGTCGATCGTGAGGTTGTCGGCGACGACGACGCCGTCGCGGACGAGCCTGGCCTTGGTGTTCCGGACGATCGTGCCGGAGCGGACCAGCGAGCCGGCGACGTTGCCGATCTTCGGCACCTTGAAGACCTCGCGGACTTCGGCGGTGCCGAGCTGGACCTCCTCGTACTCCGGCTTGAGCATGCCCTTGAGCGCGCTCTCGATGTCGTCGATGGCCTGGTAGATGACCGAGTAGTAGCGGACGTCGATCCGCTCGCGCTCGGCCAGCTCGCGGGCCTTGCCCTCGGGGCGGACGTTGAAGCCGATGATGACGGCCTCGGACGCCTTGGCGAGGGTGACGTCGTTCTCGGTGATGGCGCCGACGCCGCGGTGGATGATCCGCAGGCCGACCTCGTCGCCGATGGTCTCGATCTTCAGCAGCGCGTCCTCGAGCGCCTCGACCGAGCCGGACACGTCGCCCTTGACGATGAGGTTGAGCGTGTCGACCTTGCCCGCCTCGATGCGCTCGAACAGGTCCTCGAGCGACGGGCGGCCACGCTGCTGCGCGAGCTCGGCGTTGCGCTCGCGGGCCTGGCGGCGTTCGGCGATCTGCCGGCCGACGCGGTCCTCGGGGACGACGAGGAAGTTGTCGCCGGCACCGGGGACGGACGTGAAGCCCAGGACGAGCACCGGCCGCGACGGGCCGGCCTCCTCGACCTGCTGGCCGTGCTCGTCGAGCATGGCGCGGACGCGGCCGAACGCGTCGCCGGCGACGATCGAGTCGCCGACGCGCAGCGTGCCGCGCTGGACGAGGACGGTCGCGACCGGGCCGCGGCCCTTGTCGAGGTGCGCCTCGATGGCGACGCCCTGCGCGGGCACCTCACCGGGCGCCGACAGGTCGAGCGCCGCGTCGGCGGTGAGCAGCACGGCGTCGAGGAGGTCCTCGATGCCGCTGCCGGTCTTGGCGGAGACGTCGACGAACAGCGTCTGGCCGCCGTACTCCTCGGCGACGAGGTTGTACTCGGTGAGCTGCTGGCGGACCTTGTCGGGGTTCGCGCCTTCCTTGTCCACCTTGTTGACGGCCACGACGATCGGCACATCCGCCGCCTGCGCGTGGTTGAGCGCCTCGATGGTCTGCGGCTTCACGCCGTCGTCCGCGGCCACGACGAGGATCGCGATGTCGGTGACCTTGGCACCGCGGGCACGCATGGCGGTGAACGCCTCGTGGCCCGGGGTGTCGATGAACGTGATGAGCCGGTCGTGGTGGTGGTTGTGCACCTGGTACGCGCCGATGTGCTGCGTGATGCCACCGGCCTCGCCCTCGGCGACCTCGGCGTTGCGGATCGCGTCGAGCAGCTTCGTCTTGCCGTGGTCGACGTGACCCATGACCGTGACGACCGGCGGCCGCGTGATCATCTCGGCGTCGTCGTCGTACTCGCCCATGAACTCGAGGTCGAACGTCTCGAGCAGCTCGCGGTCCTCGTCCTCGGGGCTGACGATCTCGACGACGTAGTCGAGCTGGACGCCGAGCAGCTCCAGCGTCTCGTCACTGCACGACTGCGTCGCGGTCACCATCTCGCCGAGGCCGAACAGCAGCTGGACGAGGGTGCCCGGGTTGACGTTGATCTTGTCGGCGAAGTCCGCGAGGGACGCGCCGCGCGGCAGGCGGATGGACTCGCCCTTGCCGCGCGGGATGATGCCGCTGGGCGTCGGCGCCTCGAGGTTGTCGAACTCCTGGCGCCGCTGCTTCTTGCTCTTGCGACCGCGGACGGGACGCCCGCCGCCGGGCCGGCCGAACGCACCGGCCGTGCCGCCGCCGCGACCGCGCCCGCCGGGCGCACCGGGCCGCCCGGCGAATCCGCCGCCGCCACCGGGACGGCCCGCGCCGTAGCCACCACCACCGCCGCCGCCGGGACCGCCGGGACGGC
>DATLNJ010000027.1:0-34596 GCA_035536815.1 Frankiaceae bacterium | reverse complement strand
CGACAGCACGTTGCTCGACGCGTCGTTCGCGTCGATCCACTGGAAGCCGTTGGGCGTCACGTCGCGCGACCACAGCGCCGCGGCGTTCTTGTAGACGCGGTTGAGGTCCCGGACGAACGACTGCATGCCGCTGTGGTCGGGCCACTGGAGCAGGTCCCAGTTCAGCGACCGTTCCTCCGACCACTCCTCGGGCTGCGCGAACTCCGAGCCCATGAACAGGAGCGGCTTGCCGGGGTGCGCCCACATGTAGCCGAGGAACGCGCGCATGGTCGCGAGCTGCTGCCACTGGTCGCCCGGCATCTTGCGCAGCAGCGAGCCCTTGCCGTGGACGACCTCGTCGTGGCTGATCGGCAGGACGAAGTTCTCGGAGTACGCGTACATCATCGAGAACGTCATCTGGTGGTGGTGGTACTGCCGGTAGATCGGCGGGCGCGACGCGTACGCCAGCGAGTCGTGCATCCAGCCCATGTTCCACTTGAAGCCGAAGCCCAGCCCGCCCAGGTGCACCGGCCGCGACACCGCCGGCCAGGCCGTGGACTCCTCGGCGATCGTCACCGCGCCGGGGTTGCGGCGATAGACGACGGCGTTCATCTCGCGGAGGAACTCCACCGCGTCGAGGTTCTCCCGGCCGCCGAACTCGTTCGGCAGCCACTCGCCTTCCTTGCGCGAGTAGTCGAGGTAGAGCATCGACGCGACGGCATCGACACGTAACCCGTCGATATGGAACTCCTCGATCCAGAACAGCGCGTTCGCGACGAGGAAGTTGCGGACCTCGTTACGGCCGAAGTCGAAGACCAGCGTGCCCCAGTCGGGGTGCTCGCCGCGGCGCGGGTCGGCATGCTCGTACAGCGGCGTGCCGTCGAAGCGGGCCAGCGCGAACTCGTCCTTCGGGAAGTGCGCCGGCACCCAGTCGACGATGACGCCGATGCCGGCCTGGTGCAGCCGGTCCACGAGGTAACGGAACTCGTCCGGGTTGCCGAAGCGCGCGGTGGGCGCGTAGTACGCGCTGACCTGGTACCCCCACGACCCGCCGAACGGGTGCTCCGCCACCGGCAGCAGCTCGACGTGCGTGAAGCCCATCTCGGCGACGTAGTCGGTGAGCTGGTCGGCGAGCTCGGTGTAGCTCAGCCCCTGCCGCCACGAGCCGAGGTGGACCTCGTAGACGGACATCGGCTCGCGGTACGCCTGGCGGCCCGCCCGCTGCTCCAGCCAGTCGTCGTCCTTCCAATCGTACGTGCTGGTGAAGACGACGCCCGCCGTGTCCGGCGGCACCTCGGTGTGGAACGCGAGCGGGTCGAGCTTCTGCCGCCACACGCCGTCCGCGCCGAGGATCTCGTACTTGTAGCGGGTGCCGTCGCCGACGTCGGGGACGAACACTTCCCACACGCCGGAGGAGCCCATCGCGCGCATCGGGTGCCCGGCGCCGTCCCAGAAGTTGAAGTCGCCGAGGACGCGCACGCCGCGGGCGCTCGGTGCCCACACCGCGAACGTCGTGCCGGTCGTCGCGCCATAAGTGCGCACGTGCGCGCCGAGCTTGCACCAGAGGTCCTCGTGCCGGCCCTCGCCGATCAGGTGCAGGTCGATCTCGCCGAGGCTGGGCAGGTACCGGTACGGGTCGTCGGTGACGTACGTGTCGTCGCCGTAGCTGACCTCGATGCGGTAGTCCGGCACATCGCCGCCGGCCAGCGTGCCCGCCCAGACGCCGCCGTCGTGGACCTTCTTCAACGGCACCCGCTCGCCGTCGACCAGCGCCACGACGTTGGTGGCGCCGGGGCGCAGGGCGCGGATCGTCGTCTTGCTGCGCGCTGGGTGCGCGCCGAGCAGCGAGTGCGGGTCGTGGTGAGCGCCGCCGACGAGCCGGTCCAGCTCCTCGGTCAGCGCGCGCGAAGACGGGGGCATGCACGCCACCTTCCCCGGTTTAGTCGGACTACTCAACTGGGCATCGGACCCCCCTTGCTGCCGCAGGCGGGCCTTGGTATTACTCCAATCCACCGAGCGCTGCTTCGGCCCCGGCACCCCTACGCAAGGAGCTTTCGTTGCGCAAACTCGCCCAGCTCGCATTGTCCGGAATCTTGGTCCTGCTGGCGGCCGACCCGTCAACGGCCGCGCAAGGGGCGCTCGAGGCCACGTGGTCCGACACGGGGCTCTCGAACACGATCGTCACGGAGTCGTGCGCGATGGTGACCGCCCCCTCGCCCTACAACGCCAAGTGCACGCTCACCGCCACCGCGACCAACCTCTCTGCGCCCTTCCGCGGCCAGTGCACGGAGACGCTCGCTACGGCCGGCTTCCGCCGGTTCCTCGGGCCGTGCAAGGCGGTGATGTCCGTCACGATGCTGGTCAACCGCGTGCGGGCGGACAGGCAGAACCCCGCCGCCTTCGCCTGCAACGGCACAACCGCCGACCAGATGACGCCCGGTCCTGAACCCGTCCCCCTCAAGGGCACTTTCACCTACACGAACGCGGATGGAGTCACCCGGCAGGTGCCCGTCGACGTCAACATCGTCGCGAACGCCGTAAAGTTCACCGGCAGCATTTTGCGGATCAGCACAGAAGAGGTCCTGGACGAGGTCGACGGACGCTTCCCGATCCGCTGCGCCAGCTCCGGAGCGTTCTCGGGTGGATACAGCGGGCAGTACAACTTCGTGATCTAGCAGGAAGATTCAGCGCGTCACCGAACGATCAGTCGTGACGAGGAGCAACCGATGACGTGGCGAGCGAGAACGCGGCCGTATCTGGCGGCACGCATCGCGGTCTCGCTCGCCGCGATTTCGGTGACGGCAAGCCCGGGCCGGGCCGCCGAGCTGCCGCAGTGCCGGGTGCTCGACCTGTCGCCCACGTTCGCAACGGACGGCACGGCGTTCTGCGCGGACAGCGGGACGACGCGCTACGCCGTGTACCGGACGACCGACCGCGGTCGTTCCTGGACCCGCGTGGGCGCCGACTCGTCCCTGTGGGTGCCGGACAAGTCGACGGTGACGCAGATCATGGTCTCTGCCGACTACGCGAACGACCGCACGGTGTATCTCGCGACCAACTCGATTGTGTACGTGTCGACCGATGCAGGCGAGACGTTCGCTCCTGCCGACATGCTCAGCGGCGACGGCAGCGGCCGGCGGCTGTTCGCCGCGTACGTCGACGGCACGTCGAACCTGTCGTACCTCGCGTACGCCAAGTACGAGTCTCCGGCGCGCCTGCGCCCGCCGGCGCGCCAGCCGGTGGACGGCGCGGCGCCGGCCAAGACGGACCGCTTCCTGCTCCCGACGCGGGTGACGGCCGCGACCGACCCGCTGCTGCTCGCCTTCGACGGTCGTGGCGAGTCCCTGCGGTCGACCGTCTACGGCTGTTCGGTCGACCTGGCCTGCAAGGCCGCGCGCGGTTCGTTCGCGGGTCTCGCGAAGGGCGCCTGGCGCTCTCCGTCCTACGCCACGGACAGGTCGCTCTACTTCTCGACCGAGCGCAACGGCTTCACGTTCCTGCGCTCGACGGACGGCGGCCGCACGATCAAGCCGTTCACGTCGCTCAACGCGGCGCTGGCCCCGATCACGGCCGCGATGAAGAAGCACGACGTCACGCAGACCTGGCCGGCCTCGATGGCCTTCGGCCCCAAGGGCCGGATCTATGTCCGTGTGGTTGTCGTCGGGTTCTCCCCCGACGCGGGGTCGCCGCCCTCGCAGGTGATCCTGCGCAGCGACGACAACGGCGCGCGGTGGAAGACCGTCGGCACGCAGTACCACCCGGACGACCGCCGCCGCGGCACCCTGCCGTTCCAGGTCACGCCGAACACTCTGGCGGAGAACTCGACCTTCATGCAGGCTGCTCCGGACGGGCGGCTGTTCGCGATGGGGGACGGCTTCGGGGAGAGCGACATCGGACCGTGGTGCTCGGTCGACGGCGGCGTGCGCTGGTACCGCACGTGCCCTAGGTAGCGGTCGCCAGCATCATCAGCCAGCGGCGCGACGCAACGCCCTCCGCCGACGACTCGACGCGAAACCCCGCCGCCGCGACCAGCCCGAGCAGCTCGTCCGCGTCGTGGTGGACGAACCACCGCCGCACGTCACCTGGCATCTGCTGCGCCGGAACGTCGTACGGCACGACCTCCCACCCGTCGTTCCCGCCGAGCGAGGTCGAGAGCCCGAGCACGCCGCCGTCGCGCAGCACCCGGCGCCAGCCGCCCAACGTCGCCGCCACCTCGGGGCGCGGGACGTGCAGCAACGCCGCCGCCGACCACAGCCCGTCCAGCGCGCCGGCGCGCACCGGCAACGCGCGCAGGTCTCCGTACGCGACGGGCACACCGGCCGCCGCCGCGCGCCGCACCATCTCGCGAGACCGGTCGAACCCCATCACCCGCAGCCCGCGGGCGCGGAACCACGCGGCATCCCGCCCGGGCCCGCACCCGGCATCGGCGACGAGGGCGCGCGAACCGACGAGCGACTGGAACGCCGCCTGGTGCGCGTGGTGCCGGTCGGTGGCGGTGGCGTTGCGCAGCGCGTAGTCCGCGGCGATCAGCTCGTACGACCTGATCGTCTCGGCGACCGGGTCGGTCAACTGACCAGCCGTTCGATCCCGGACAGCGGGATCGACAGCCAGGTTGGCCGGTGGGAGGCCTCGTACCGCACCTCGTACACGGCCTTGTCGAGCTCGAACGCCCGCAGCAACGTCGCCGACTCCCGCGGATCGACACCGGCGAACGACGCGTACCCGTCGCAGAACGCGTCGCGGTTGCGGTCCGCCCACTCGACCGCGCGGTAGATCAGCTGGTCGCGGCCGGGGTGGTCGGCGAGCAGGTGCCGGGCGGCGTAGTCGAACGACCGCAGCATCCCCGCGACGTCGCGCAGCGGGGACATGAGCGCGGTGCGTTCGGGCAGCGGGCGGGCCGGCTCGCCCTCGAAGTCGAGCACCACCCAGCCCTCGCCGGTGCGCATGCACTGGCCGAGGTGGAAGTCGCCGTGGATGCGCTGGATCGGCACCTCGCCGCAGTCCGCGACGTCGGTGTACGCCGCCTCGACCGCCGCCGCGTACGGCGCCAGCTCGGGCACGGCGGCGACGCCGGCGGCGAGCCGGTCGCGCAGCATCTGCGCGGTCCCCACGGACTCCTCGGCGGTGGACAGCCGGGCCGGCAGCGCGCGCGCCAGGTCGGCGTGCAGCGTTGCGGTGAGGTGGCCGAGCCGGTGCGACTCCGGCGCGAAGTCGCCGCCGACCTCGTCGGCGTGCAGGTCGCGCTCGGCGTAGAGGTCGCGGACGCTGGTCAGGGCCAGCGCCCAGCCGTCGGTGGCGTTGCGCACGAACGGCTGCATCAGCGCGAGCGTCGAGCCGGCGCCCTCCGCCCAGCCGAGCGCAGGGACGGTCGCGGCGGAGCCGATCTCGCCGAGCGCCCGCGCGACCTCGAGGTCGGGGTTGGGCGAGTCGGTGAGCCGGCGGTACAGCTTGAGGAAGTACGTGTCGCCGTAGATGAGCGAGGTGTTGCTCTGCTCGGCGGACAGCGGCCGCGCGGGCAGGTCCGGTACGACGTCCGGCCCGGTGAAGACCACGCCGGCCACGGACTCGCCGGCGGCCATCAACCGGAGCCAGGCGCCGTTGACGGCGGGGTCCTGCGGGGCGTCGTACACGAACTCGCCGTCCGCCTCGCCGACCATTGCGTGCGCGAGCTGCTCGTCGGCCTCGGCGCGGAACGACAAAGGCACCTGGTAACGGTCGTCGTGCGCGTGGACGACGTAGAGGTCGAGCCGCGGCGAGCCCGGCTGCAGCGTCGCGACGAGCTCGGCCTTCACCGACGGCAGCGCGCGGCCCTTGTCGGCGTACCACCGCTGGCGCGGCAGCCAGTCGGCGAGCGCCGCCTCGATGCTCATGTCTCCTCGCGGATCAGCTCGAACCAGTACGACCCGTGCCCCGCCATCGTCAGCAGGTACGGCAGCTCACCGACGCGCGGGAAGTGGACGCGCCCCACGACCTCGACGGGGGTGCTTCCCTCGAATCGACGCAGGTCGAGCTCCACCGGTTGCGGGAACCGCGACAGGTTGTTCACGCACAGCACGGTCTGGTGCTCGTCGCTGCGCAGGAACGCGAACACGCTCGGGTTGCTCGCGTCGAGCTCCTCGAATCTCCCCATGCCGAACACGGGGTACTGCTTGCGCACCTCGATCATCCGTTTGGTCCACCACAGCAGCGACGTGGAGTTCCGCATCTCGGCCTCGACGTTGACCGCCTGGTGGCCGTAGACCGGGTCGAGCAGGACCGGCAGGTACAGCCGCGCCGGGTCGCAGCGCGAGAACCCGCCGTTGCGGTCGCCGGTCCACTGCATCGGCGTGCGAACGCCGTCCCTGTCGCCGAGGTAGATGTTGTCGCCCATCCCGATCTCGTCGCCGTAGTAGAGGACCGGCGAGCCGGGCAGCGAGAGCAGCAGCGTGGTGAAGAGCTCGAGGAGGTCGCGGGAGTTGTCGAGCAACGGCGCCAGCCTCCGGCGGATGCCGATGTTCGCCTTCATCCGCGGGTCCTTGGCGTACTCCGTGTACATGTAGTCGCGCTCTTCGTCGGTCACCATCTCGAGCGTCAGCTCGTCGTGGTTGCGCAGGAAGATGCCCCACTGGCAGTTGTCGGGGATCGCCGGCGTCTGCGCCAGAATCTCGGAGATCGGGTAACGCTGCTCCCGGCGCGCGGCCATGAAGATGCGCGGCATGAGCGGGAAGTGGAACGCCATGTGGCACTCGTCGCCCTTGCCGAAGTACTCGACGACGTCGCTCGGCCACTGGTTCGCCTCGGCGAGCAGCACCCGGGCCTCGTACTTCTCGTCCACCTCCTTGCGGACCCGCTTGAGGTAGTCGTGGGTCGGCGGGAGGTTCTCGCCGTTGCTGCCCTCGGCCTCGTAGAGGTACGGAACGGCGTCCAGCCGGAAGCCGTCGATGCCGAGGTCCAGCCAGAACCGCAGTACCTCGATCATCGCGTCCTGCACGGCCGGGTTCTCGTAGTTGAGGTCCGGCTGGTGGCTGAAGAACCGGTGCCAGTAGTACTGCCCGCGCACCGGGTCGTAGGTCCAGTTCGACTTCTCGGTGTCGACGAAGATGATCCGCGCGTCGCTGTACTCGGTGTCGTCGTTGCGCCACACGTACCAGTCGCCGTAGAAGCCCTCGGGGTCCGACCGCGACGCCTGGAACCACGGGTGCTGGTCCGACGTGTGGTTCATGACCAGGTCGGCGACGATCCGGATGCCGCGCTCGTGCGCGGCGTCGACGAGGTTCACGAAGTCCCCGAGGTCGCCGAACTCGGGGAGGATCTTCAGGAAGTCGCTGATGTCGTAGCCGCCGTCGCGCAGCGGGGACTCGTAGATCGGCAGCAGCCAGATGCAGTCGACGCCGAGCCACTGGAGGTAGTCGAGCTTCTCGGTGATGCCGCGGATGTCACCGGTGCCGTCGCCGTTGGAGTCGTAGAACCCCCGGATCAGCACCTCGTAGAAGACCGCGCGCTTGTACCAGAGCGGATCAGCCACGGCGCGACCCTACCCGCCTTCAGTCGGCCGACACCGCGTGCCCGATCCCGGCGCCGCCGCGGAGGGGGCGGACCGCGCCGGTGCGGACATCGGCGAGCGCGAGGGTGAGCTTGCGCTCGCGGTTATCGAGCACGAGCAGCACGTCGCCGGCTCTGGTGAACGCCGACGCGCTCGCGTTCGGCGCGTCCACCCAGCGGGGCGCGCCGCCGGCCACCGGCAGCAGCGCGACGCGGGTCTTCACGTACTCGTCGCCCTCCCGGCCGCCGTCGACCGTGAGAGCGAGGGTGCGGCCGTCCGGCGAGACGACGACGCCGTAGACGTCCTCGGCGAGCCTGGTCTCGATCTGCGTGGTGCGGCCGCTGCTGGTGTCGACGGCGTGCAGCGTCGGCGGCTTCTCCCACGGGGACTTGACGACGTACAGCGTCCGGCCGTCCGGGCTGAGCGCCGCCGAGGACAGGGCCGTGTCGCTCTCCGATGCCTCGGCGACCAGCGTCGTGCGGCTGCCCCCGGTGGCGTCCGTCCGGTCGATGCTCGTGACGACGCCGCTGCTCGGGCTGATCAGCTCGTACCGGTGCCGGCCGTCCGGTGCGAGCAGCAGGCCTGCCGCGGGGCCGTCCTTGCCCAGCCCCTCGACCATCCGGCCGGTGGCCGCGTCGATGACGCCGACGGCGTTTGTGGTGTCCTCCGAGGGGCCCTCGGTGAACCGCGTCACGGAGACGGCGCCCGCCCGGCCGTCCATCGGGACGTACCACTGCCCTTCCTTGTCCGGCAGCAGCTCGGTGACTTGACCCGCGACATCACCGGTGAGCTCGAACCCGACCAGTGCCCCGTCCCGCTCCCCGACGTAGCGCTCGGAACCCGTCGGCAGCGCGCGCGGCGCCGCTTCGGGCCTGCCTTCCCCGCACGCGGTAGCGAACAGGGTCAGGGCGACGAGCGGGACGAGCAGGCGGTGCGGCCGCATCGGTCCTCCCGGAGCCGGGGCGCAGCCGCTGACCTGTGCTGCCGGCCCCCGTGACGCGGCGGCTGCCGCGCGCGCCCAATCTACCCGGACGACCGGACGGAACGGCGCGTCCGTCAGCGGATCGGGATCGCGTGGAACAGCCCGGCCGAGCCCGCGACGGGCTGTACGGCGCCGGTGGTCAGGTCGCCGATCGACAGCCCGGCGAGGTGGTGGTCGAGCAGCAACAGCTCCCGGGTCAGGACGACACCGAGGCCGCTCGGCGTGAACGCCGACGCGGTCACGTTGCTGGTCGCTTCGAACCGCTGGACGAGGCTTCCGTCGAGCCGGACGACGGCGACCTCGGTCGTCTCGAAGTTCGTCGTGGGGGCGTACGAGATCGCGAGCATCCGTCCGTCGGGCGAGATGGCGACGTTGTAGACGAAGCCGTACGTCCGCGGCACCGGGAGCGCGCGCAGCCGGCCGGTAGTGGTGTCGACGGCGTAGATCGCCGACGGCGTGCCGGGCACGGTTCGCGCGAGGTAGATCGTCCGGCCGTCGGGGCTGAGCGCGGTGCCGGACAGCCGTACGTCGCCGCGCGCGGTACGCCTGGCGGGGACGAGCGCCTTCCGGTTGCGGCCGGCGGCGTCGGTGCGAACGAGTGAGGTGAGCGCGCCGTAGCGGCCCATCGTGAGGACGTAGCGCCACCGCCCGTCCGGCGACAGCAGCAGGTGCGCGCTGCGGCCGTCACGGGTCAGCCGGCGGTGCTCGTTGCTCTCCGCGTCCGCCACGCCGACGTCGTAACGGTCGGCGCTCTGGGTGTCGGTGTGCGCGGTGAACGAGATCCGCGTCCCGACCGCTTGGGTCGGGGCGTGGTAGATCGACGGCGGCGCCGGGATGACCTCGCGGGTGTACGCCACCCGCCCCACCAGCGTCACGTGCACGAGCGCGCCGTCGGCGCGGCCGGCGACGAGGAACAGCGGGTCCGCGGCGCGCACGGGGCCGACCGCGGTCGCGGCGACCGCGACGACGGTCAGCAGCAGCGCGCGCAGGCGGGGCATCGGCGGCTCCAACGGTCGGTCGGCTCGGGGCGACCGTTCGACGCGGGCGGGAGCGTTACCTCCGCGGCTCACGCGACGGCCACGGCGTTCTGGAGGTCGTGCGACCCGAGGATCGGGGTGGCCCGGCCGCTCTCGACGTCGGCCAGCCAGAGCCCCGGCGTGCCCGCCGGGCCCACTCGCGTGCTCGACGCGGTGAGCACGACCGAGGTGCCGTCCGGGCTGAACGCCGTCGCCATCAGCCGCGCGCCGTACGGCAGCGTGAGCTGCCTGCCCCGCCCGCCGGCGACCGGGATCAGGCGGACGTGCAGCGCGTAGGTGGTGTCCACGTACGACACCGCGAGCGTCTTCGCGTCGGGGGAGAGGACGACGTTGACGACCCAGAGCATCGACCCGTCGGTCGGCACCTGCCGGAGCCGGCCGGTCGCCGTGTCGACGGCGTAGATCGGCGACGGCCGGCCGCGCGTCGTGCGGGCGAGGTAGACGGTGCGGCCGTTGGTGGTGACGCTCGCGCCGGAGAGGAAGACACCGCCGTAGATCCGCGGGTCCGGCGCGTAGAGGGTCCGCGCGCGGCCAGTCGCGTCGAGCCGCGCCAGGGAGACGAACGCGCCGTCGGCGTCGATCCGCAGCACGCAGCGGACCTTGCCGTCGCCCGAGACGAGCAGCTGCCCGGTACGGCCGCCGCGGGTGTGCTGCCGCCGCGCGCCGCTGGCGACCTGCACGGTGCTGACGTCGGCGCGCTTCGTGTCGACGTTCCACGACGAGTACGTGACGGTGCCGCCGGCCGCCTGCGCGGCGACGTGGTACGTCCCCTTCGCCGCCGGTACCAGCGGCTGCGCCACGGCGACCCGGCCGGCGACCGTGACCTTGACCAGCGACCCGTCGGCGGCGGTCGCGACGAGCAGCGTGGGGTCGGCGGCGCGCGCCGGCGCCGGCGCGGTCGCGAGCAGCGCGACGGCGAGCAGCAGGGCGCGCGAGCGGCGCATCGGAGGTCTCCTGGGTGGGCGGTCCCCTGAGCCTTCGACGCCGGACCGGCTAACCCCTCCGGACCGTGAACACGTGG
Source organism: Frankiaceae bacterium (assembly GCA_035536815.1). Classification (GTDB taxonomy): domain Bacteria; phylum Actinomycetota; class Actinomycetes; order BP-191; family BP-191; genus BP-191. Next base: position 24,055 of record DATLNJ010000027.1, on the reverse strand, counting down.
GCGGGCTCGGTGTGCGGGACCAGCCGCACGTAGTTCGCCGGGCCGTGCCAGGTGAACGTCTCCCCGGTGACCGCGTCCTCGACGCGGAACGTCTCGCCCCAGTCGAGCCCGAGCTGCGGCATCTCCAGGTGGACGGTCGCCTCGCGCACCGTGGTCGGGTCGAGGTTCGCCACGACGAGGACGACGTCGTCGTCGTGCCGCTTGCTGAACGCGATGATGGCGTCGTTGTCGGCGTGGTGGAACCGAATGTTGCGCAGCCAGTGCGTCGCGGGGTGCGCGCGCCGGAACTCGTTGAGCATCGTCAGGTACGGCGCCAGCGACGGCTGCGACCAGTCGCGCGGCCGGAGCTGGAACTTCTCCGAGTCGAGGTACTCCTCTGACCCCTCGCGGACCGCCGTCCCCTCGTACAGCTCGTAGCCGGAGTAGACCCCCCACGTCGGCGACATCAGCGCCGCGAGGACCGCGCGGACCTTGAACGCCGGCGGGCCGCCGTACTGCAGGTACGCGTGCAGGATGTCCGGGGTGTTCACGAAGAAGTTCGGCCGCATGTAGTCGGCGGCGGGGCCGGCCAGCTCGCGCAGGTACTCCTCGAGCTCCAAGCGCGCGTTGCGCCAGGTGAAGTAGGTGTACGACTGGGTGAAGCCGAGCTGCGCCAGCTTGTGCATCATGGGCGGCCGGGTGAACGCCTCGGCCAGGAAGATGACGTCGGGGTGGCCCGCCTTGACGTCCCAGATCAGCCACTCCCAGAAGTGCAGCGGCTTCGTGTGCGGGTTGTCGACGCGGAAGATCTTCACGCCGTGGTCGATCCAGTGCTGCACGACCCGGCGGACCTCCGTGCGCAGCCCGTCGTAGTCGTTGTCGAAGTCCAGCGGGTAGATGTCCTGGTACTTCTTCGGCGGGTTCTCGGCGTACGCGATCGACCCGTCCGCCTTCTGGGTGAACCACTCGGGGTGCTTGCTCACCCACGGGTGGTCGGGGGAGCACTGCAGCGCGAGGTCGAGCGCGACCTCCAGGCCGAGCTCCCCGGCCCGCGCGACGAACGCGTCGAAGTCCTCGATGGTGCCGAGGTCCGGGTGGATCGCGTCGTGCCCGCCGGCGGGGGAGCCGATCGCCCACGGGCTCCCGGTGTCGTCGGGGCCGGGCGTCAGCGTGTTGTTCGGACCCTTGCGGTGCGCCTCCCCGATCGGATGGATCGGCGGCAGGTAGACGACGTCGAAGCCCATCTCGGCGATGGCGGGCAGGCGCGCCGTCGCGGTCCGGAACGTCCCGCTCCTCGGCACCGGCTCCAGCACCGCGCCCTCGGAGCGCGGGAAGAACTCGTACCAGGAGCCGTACAGGGCGCGCTCGCGGTCGACCCACACGGCGTTGCGCTCGCCGGTGGTGAGGAGGTCGCGGACCGGGTGGCGTTCGACGACGTCCAGCACGCTCGGGTCGAGCGCGGCGAGGAGGCGTTCGGCCTGCGTCTTGCTCTGGTCGCGCAGCCCGTCGACGGCGCGGGTGATGACGTTGCGGGCGCCGGTGCCGCGCACGCCCTTCGGCACCTCGCCGAGCGCGCGTTCGAGCAGCCGGGCGCCCTCCTCCAGCTCGACGTGCACGTCCTGCCCGGCTTCGAGCTTGATCGGAACGGCGTGCCGCCACGTCCCCCACGGGTCGGCCCACGCCTCGATCGTGAACGTCCACCGGCCCTGGCTGTCGGCGGCGACCTCCCCGGCGAAGACGTCGTGGCCCTCGTGCACCATCGGCACCCGCTTGGCGCGGCCGCCGCCGCGCTCGCCGCCCGGCGCCCGGACGAGGATGCCGGCGCCGACGGCGCCGTGGCCCTCGCGGACGATCCTGGCCTCGACGCGGAGCCGTTCGCCGACGACCGCGCGGGCCGGCCACTCGCCGCAGTTGACGCGCGGCGAGACGTCCGTGATGACGATGCGACCGATCACCTCCGGACCCTACCGCCGTTCCCTGCGCGTAAACGCGGGGTGAAGGTGTCGGGCGGCGCCGTACGGCGGCCCGCGCGGGGAGGTGAAACCGGGTTAGTCTCCGGCGCCATGAGAGCGCTGCGCCGTCTCACCGTCCGGGCCTCGCTGCCGGAGCCGCTCGCCCCGCTGGGCGAGCTCGTGATGAACCTCCGGTGGTCGTGGCACAACGACTCCCTCGACCTGTTCGAGTCCGTCGACCCCGACGTGTGGGACCTCGTCGGCGGCGACCCCGTCCGGCTGCTCGCCTCCGTGTCGCGCGAGCGCCTCGACGCGCTGGCCGCGGACCGGCGGTTCCTGCGGCGGCTCGAGGTGGCGCACGACGACCTGCAGGACTACCTCAGCGCGCCGCGCTGGTACCAGTCGCTCGACGGCGTGCCGCAGTGCATCGGGTACTTCTCGCCGGAGTACGGCATCACCGAGGTACTGCCGCAGTACAGCGGCGGCCTCGGCATCCTGGCCGGCGACCACCTCAAGACCGCCAGCGACCTCGGCGTGCCGATCGTCGGCGTCGGACTGCTCTACCGGACCGGCTACTTCCGCCAGTCGCTGTCGCGTGAGGGCTGGCAGCTCGAGCACTACCCGGCGCTCGACCCGCACGGCCTGCCGCTGCACCGGATGACCGACGAGTCCGGGGCGCCGTTGCGCGTCGTCGTCGGCCTGCCGCAGGGCGCCAAGCTGCACGCGCAGGTGTGGCGCGCGCAGGTCGGCCGGGTGCCGTTGCTGCTGCTCGACTCCGACGTCGAGGAGAACGCGCCGCCGGAGCGCGAGGTCACCGACCGCCTCTACGGCGGCGGCACCGACCACCGGCTGCTGCAGGAGATGCTGCTCGGCATCGGCGGCGTGCGGGCGCTGCGGGCCTGCGGCTACGAGCCCGAGGTGTTCCACACGAACGAGGGGCACGCCGGCTTCCTCGGCCTGGAGCGCATTCGCGTGCTCATCGAGGAGCACGGCCTCGACTGGGAGTCGGCGCTGGAGTCGGTGCGCGCGGGGACGGTGTTCACGACGCACACGCCGGTGCCTGCGGGCATCGACCGGTTCCCCGCGGAGCTGATCGAGACGCACTTCGGAGGCGACAACGCCGCGCCCGGCGTACCGGTCGAACGCGTCCTGTCGCTCGGCGCCGAGCCCGGCGGCGACGGCTCGGTCTTCAACATGGCGGTCATGGGCCTGCGGCTCGCCCAGCGCGCCAACGGCGTCTCCGAGCTGCACGGCGTCGTGTCGCGGGGAATGTTCGCCGGGCTGTGGCCGGGCTTCGACGCGGCCGAGGTGCCGATCGCGTCGGTGACCAACGGCGTCCACGCGCCGACCTGGGTCGCCCGCGAGGTGGCCGAGATGGCGCCCGGCGGCGACCTCGACGACCCGGCCGGCTGGCGTGAGATCGCGAAGGCACCGGACGAGGAGCTGTGGGCGGCGCGGACGGCGTTGCGGCGGCGGCTGGTCGAGGACGTGCGCAAGCGCGTTCGGGCATCGTGGCTGCTGCGCGGCGCATCGATGGCCGAGCTGGGCTGGACCGACGACGTGCTTGACCCGGAGGTGCTGACGATCGGGTTCGCGCGCCGGGTGCCGTCGTACAAGCGGCTCACGCTGATGCTGCGCGACCCCGACCGGCTGCGTTCGCTGCTGCTCCACCCCGAGCGGCCGATGCAGCTCGTCGTGGCCGGCAAGGCGCACCCCGCGGATGACGGTGGCAAGGCGCTCGTCCAGGAGATCGTGCGCTTCGCCGACGAGGCCGACGTCCGGCACCGGATCGTGTTCCTGCCGGACTACGACATCGGCATGGCGAAGGTTCTGCTGCCCGGCTGCGACGTCTGGCTGAACAATCCGCTGCGGCCGCTGGAGGCGTGCGGCACGTCCGGCATGAAGGCCGTGCTCAACGGCGGGCTCAACCTGTCGATCCGCGACGGCTGGTGGGACGAGCTGTTCGACGGCGAGAACGGCTGGGCGATCCCGTCGGCAGACGGCATGCAGGACCCGGACCGGCGCGACGACCTCGAAGCGGACGCGATCTACCAGCTGCTCGAGGAGTCGGTGCTGCCGCGCTTCTACGACCGCACCCGCGGCGTGCCGCGGCGGTGGGTCGACATGGTGCGGCACACGCTCGGGTCGCTCGGCCCCTCGGTGCTCGCGTCGCGGATGCTGCGCGACTACGTCTTCGGGCTCTACGCGCCCGCGGCGGTATCGGCGCGCGCGTTGTCGGTGGACGGGTGGGGGGCCGCGCGCGGGCTCGCGGAGTGGCGGCAGCGGCTGGCCAAGGAGTGGCCGAACGTCGTCGTCTCGCACGTCGAGGCGTCCGGCGACACCGACACCCCGGAGATCGGGTCGGTCGTGCGGCTGCGCGCGCTGGTGTCGTTGGGCGCGCTGTCGCCGGACGACGTGGCGGTCGAGGCGGCGTACGGGCAGGTGGACGACGCCGACGAGATCCGCGACGCCGAACGTCTCCCGCTGGAACGCCGCGAGCAGACCAGCGAGGGGCAGTGGGCGTACGAGGGCGACGTGCCGCTCGCGCGGACCGGGGCGTTCGGCTACACGGTGCGCGTGCTACCGGCGCACCCGTCGCTGGCGTCCCCGGCCGAGCTCGGGCTCATCGCCTCCGCCTGACCCCGCGCGGTCTCGTCGGTCGCGCCTCAGGCGGCGTACGGCGGGCAGTCGTACACCCGCTTGCCACCGACATAGACGTCGCCGTCGCTCCCGATGGTGCCCCCAATGGGGACCTCCATCAGGACTGCGCAAAGTGGCGGGTCCACGACTGGCCACACTCGCGGGACCCGTGTAGGGGCGTAGAAGGCGCACGTCGTACCGGAGACGTGCGACGACGTGTACTGCGCGCAGACGCGGACGATGTCGGTGTCGCCGGCGGTGAACTCAATGTCCCTCTGCGCCGTGGCAAACGTGGTGCCCGAGCCGGTGCCGGTGTCCGCACCGGACTGGGGCACGCCGTTGACGGTGACGTAGCAGCGGATCGACACCGCCGACGGGTCGGCGTGGACGATGTACCCGACCAGCACACCCTGGTACGTGCTGCCGGTAATGGTGTCCTCCTGCGACGCGACGTACCGGCAGTCGTACGTCGGCGCGTCGGCCTGCGCCGCCGGCGCGCTGAAGGCGAGCGCGCTCACGGCGAGCGTCGTCAGAGCGAGCTTGGTGACCACGATGCTGTCCGTTTCCCCCCGCGGCGGTACCTCGCGTAGGGAGCGAGGAAATGGGGCCGCCCGGCAGTGACAGCGCGACCGTAACCCCCCGACGCCACGGTGTCGACGCCTGTATCGGGCAACGCGACGCGTGTGCTCGCCGGCGCACCCGCCGCCGGCGCGCGTCACGGCGGCGGCGTGCCGTAGCGCGGCCACGGCCCGGAGCGTTCGAGCACCCGGCCGTCGGCGTCGCGGACGACGAAGCCGTTCATCCACTCGCCCGGCATGTGCACGACGAGCAGCCGGGCCGGCAGGCCGGGCGCGCGGTGGACCGTGCCCTCGTGCAGGTCGCCGTCGAGGTCCATGAGCGCGCCGGTCTCGACCTCGTTGCTGACGACGGTCGCCGACCAGCCCTGGCCCATGACGCCGAACGTCGAGTCCGGGCCGTTCTCGACGGCGCCGGGGGAGAAGCCGCTGGCGCCCACGTGCTTGCCGAACGGCGGGAGCACGTCCGTGTGGCAGCCGCCGTAGTCGTCGACGGACGAGCCGCGGACGACCCCGAGGCACAGCCGTACGCCGTCCGGTGAGGTTGGCTCGTCGCGGAACTCCGCGGCGAGCTGCTGACGCCGTCCTGCTCGGTCCGCGAAGGTCCCGAGCACGACCCACGCCGGCGCGCCAGGTCGGGCCGCGGGCTCGGACGCGATCGGCGTGACCGACGCTCGGCCGCCCCCGCTCGACGTCGCCAGCACCACGGCGGGCCCAGCGAGCGCGACCGCCGCGACGCCCGCCGCAACCGCCTGGCGTCGCCGACGAACCCGGCGCGCTCGGCCGAGCAGGGCGGCGGCGTCGATGCGGCTGGCCGGCTCGCCCGCGAGCAGCGTCCTGGCCTGCTCCTCGGTGATCATTCGACCTCCATCAGGTGCGGGGAGAGCCGGACCTTCGCCAGCGCCCGCGACGCGGTGCTCTTGACGGTGCCGACCGAGACGGACAGCAGGTCCGCGACCTCGCGCTCGGAGAGGTCCTCGTAGTAGCGCAGGACGAGCACGGTGCGTTCGCGGCCGGAAAGCGGCGCCAGCGCCCGCGCCAGCGCGTCGCGGAGGTCGTACGGCGCGGCACCGCCGGTGGCGTCCTCGGGCAGTGCATCGGACGCCGGCTGCTCCCACCACGTACGGCGCCGCCACCAGTCGCGGCGGGCGTTGACGAGGATGCGCCGGACGTAGCTGAGCGGGTCCTGGTCGGCGACCCGCGGCCACTGGCGGTACAGCCGCAGCAGCGCGGTCTGGACGAGGTCCTCGGCGGTGTCGGGACGGCCGGTCAGCAGCTCGGCCGCGCGCAGCAGCCGCGGCGAGTTGAGCCGCACGAACGCCACGAAGGCGTCGTCCCGTTCCGTCATGCCTACCTCAACGCAGCCGCGCGGCGGCGGGTTGAGTCACCGCACGGCGTGCAGCAGCACGACCGACCGGGCGGCCACGTCGAGCGCCGCGCCCGCGCCCAGTCCCGCCCCCGGCGCGGTCCCGGTCGTCAGCACGACCTCGTACTCCTTCGCCCATTGCTCGTCGGGCAGCGTGAACGTCGTCGGCTCGTCACCCGCGTGCAGGATCACGAGGAACGACTCGTCGGTGATGCGCTCCCCGCGCGGTCCGCGCGAGTGGATCTCGGCGCCGTCCACGAACATCCCGAGCGTGACGGCGGGCGACGACCAGTCGGCGTCCGTCAGCTCGGCGCCCGACGGCGCGAACCACCCCAGGTCCTTCACGCCCACGCCGTGCGCCGGCCGGCCGGTGAAGAACGCGCGCCGCCGGAACACCGGGTGCGCCCGCCGCAACCCGATGACCGTCCGCGCGAACGACAGCAGCTCCTCCTGCCAAGGTTCCAGCGACCACGACACCCACGACAGCGGCGAGTCCTGGCAGTACGGGTTGTTGTTGCCCTGCTGCGTCCGCCCGAGCTCGTCGCCGGCCGCCAGCATCGGTACGCCGGAGGAGAACAGCAGCGTGCAGAGGAAGTTGCGCAGTTGCCGCCGCCGCACCTCCAGCACTGCCCAGTCGGACGTCACGCCGTCCGCGCCGTAGCCGGACGACCGGTTGTCGTCGGTGCCGTCGCGGTTGTCCTCGCCGTTCGCCTCGTTGTGCTTGCGGTCGTACGACACAAGGTCGTGCAGCGTGAAGCCGTCGTGCGCGGTGACGAAGTTGATGGAGGCGTACGGGTGCCGCCCGTCGTCCTGGTACAGGTCCGACGAGCCGGACAGCCGGTAGCCGAGCTCCGACAGCGGCGGCGGCGAGCCGCGCCAGAAGTCGCGCACCGCGTCGCGGTAGTGAGCGTTCCACTCGGTCCACAACGGCGGGAACTGGCCGACATTGAACCCGCCGTCACCTAGGTCCCACGGTTCCGCGATGAGTTTTGTGGCTGATACCACGGGGTCCTGCTGGACGAGGTCGAAGAACGCCGCCTGCCGGTCGAACTGGGCGCCGGAGCGCGCCAGCGACGACGCCAGGTCGAAGCGGAACCCGTCCACGTGCATCTCGGTGACCCAGTACCGCAACGAGTCGAGGATCAGTTGCAGCACGTGCGGATCGGCGGCGTTGAGGGTGTTGCCGGTGCCGGTGTGGTTCTCGTACCAACGGCCGTCGCGCAGGGCGTAGTACGACGGGTTGTCGATGCCGCGCAGCGCCAGCGTCGGCCCGGTCTCGTCGCCCTCGGCGGTGTGGTTGTAGACGACGTCGAGGATCACCTCGATGCCGGCCGCGTGCAGCGCCCGGACCATCGCCTTGAACTCGCCGACCTGCTCGCCCAGAGACCCCGCCGACGAGTACGCCGCGTGCGGCGCGAAGAACGCGATCGTGTTGTAGCCCCAGTAGTTCGTGAGGCCGCGGCGCAGTACGTTCGGCTCGGGCAGGAAGTGGTGCACCGGCAGCAGCTCGACCGCCGTGACGCCCAACGACACGAGGTGCTCGACCACGGCCGGGTGCGCGAGCCCCGCGTACGTCCCGCGCAGCGCCGGCGGCACGTCGGGGTGGCGCATCGTGAAGCCGCGCACGTGCAGCTCGTAGATGACGGTGTCCGCCCACGGCGTCTGCGGGTGCCGGTCGTCGCCCCACGGGAACGCGTCGTGCACGACGACCGACCGCGGCACGTACGGCGCCGAGTCGCGGTGGTCCTGCACGGTGTCGTCGCGCCCCTGCGGGTAGCCGAAGACCGCGTCGTCGAGGACGAACGACCCGGTGACCGCGAGCGCGTACGGGTCGAGCAGCAGCTTGGCGGAGTTCCACCGCGCGCCGCGCGCCGGGTCGAACGGGCCGTCGACCCGGAAACCGTAGCGCTGGCCCGGACGCACGCCGGGGACGTAGCCGTGCCAGACCTTGTTCGTCGCCTCTTCGAGCGGGATGCGGTGCTCGGCGCCGCCGTCGTCGAACAGGCAGAGCGCGACCGCCTCGGCGCCCTGCGAGAACAGCGCGAAGTTGACGCCGTCGCCGTCCCACGTGGCACCGAGCGGTGACGGCCGCCCTGGCCAGGTCCGGTCCGGGATCATCGGCGACCTCGGCCGCCGGCGCGGCGACCCGCGCGGGCGGCGGTCGTCAGGTGCCCTCTGGCGGCCGGCACGGCGCACGCTCCCACGTGTGCCACGCTAGCCGCTGGACCCCCCCCGAGGAGTGAGCATTGCCGGTCGTCGTCGTCAGCGCGCAGACGCCGTTGGGTCGCCTCGTCGTCGCCCGCCTGCGTGCCGAGGGCGCCGAGGTGCGCGCGCTGGTGGACTCGCCGGCCGCCGACCTCGGCGTGCCGACGGCGCTCACCGAGTGGGACGAGGAGGAACGGGTCGGCGCCGTCTTCGAAGGCGCGCACACGGTCGTCGCGCTCGGCGGTGGCACGCAGGCGCGCAGGGTGCACCCGCACCTCCGTGACGCGGGCGTGCGCCGCCTCATCGTGGTGACAGGCCCGGACGAGCGGGTGCCGCCAGGGGTGGCCGATGCCGAGGTCGTGGTGGTACGGCGCCGCACGGCGGAGCGGTTCTGGCGACGGCCGTCCGAACGCGACCTCGCCGCGCTGGCCGACGAAGTGGTCGCCGCCGACCGCCGCGAATGAGCCGCCCGCGCGGCGGTGACGCACCCCCCCGGGGTCGCCACCGCCGCGCTGCCGAAACGGCCGGGCCGCTAGTTCGCGGCCGCGAGCGACCGCATGGTGCCTTCACCGGTGAACGGGCCGGCGCTGTCGACGTCGACGCAGACGCGGCCGCCGGGGCCGGAGTACCAGATGCAGATCGTCGTCGACACGGTGTGGCACCAGCCGTCGACGCAGATGGTGAGCGTCAGCGTCTTGCAGATCCGCCAGGACGAGGGAACGTTGACGCAGATCGGCCACAGCGCCGCGTTGTCGACGCTGCCGGTCACGGTCGCGCCGTTCGGGCCGATGCCCTGGACGGTGCCGTCGCCGAGCTCCTGGAGGTGCCACGCCCCGGCGAGCTCCGGCGTGCCGGCGCAGTTGAGGTCGTAGACGGCGAACGACGCGCTGTCGCGGAACCCGTTGACGAAGCAGAGCGCGCCTCCGGCGGCCTGTGCGCTGGGGGCGCCGGCGAGGATCGTGACCGCCGTCACGACGGAGAGGACGAGCTTCCGGCCGAGCCTGGTGACGTGCATGAGCGTCTCCCTTCGAGGTGCCGCGGACGTCGCGGCCACCCGTGTTACGCCGCCGTCTGCCGCCGCCGTCGCCGTCTACCGCTCATTGACCGAAACCGATCAACCCGGCGCGCCGACTAGGCTGCGCCGCATGGAATTCGTACATCTCGAGGTCGCCGACGGCATCGGCACGATCCGGCTGGACCGCCCGCCGATGAACGCGCTCAACGTGCAGGTGCAGGACGAGCTGCGGGCCGCGGCGGCCGAGGCGACGGACCGCGAGGACGTGCGCGCGGTCGTGCTCTACGGCGGCCCGAAGGTGTTCGCGGCGGGTGCGGACATCAAGGAGATGGCGGACATGGGCTACACCGACATGGTCCGCCGGGCGGGGGCGTTGCAGGACTGCTTCACCGCCGTCGCGCGCATCCCGAAGCCGGTGGTCGCGGCCGTCACGGGCTACGCCCTCGGCGGCGGCTGCGAGCTGGCGCTGACCGCCGACTTCCGGGTCTGCGGCGACAACGCGAAGCTCGGCCAGCCGGAGATCCTGCTCGGCATCATCCCCGGCGCCGGCGGCACCCAGCGGCTGCCACGGCTGGTCGGCCCGGCGCGGGCGAAGGACATGGTGTTCAGCGGCCGGTTCGTGGACGCGCAGGAGGCGTTGCACATCGGGCTGGTGGACCGGGTGGTCGCGCCGGACGACGTCTACACCGCGGCGGTGGAGATGGTGAGCCGCTTCGCGAGCGGCCCGGCGTACGCGCTGCGCGCCGCGAAGGAGGCCATCGACGAGGGCCTCGACGTCGACCTCGACAGCGGGCTGCGGATCGAGCGGAAGCTGTTCGCCGGGCTGTTCGCGACGGAGGACCGTGGCATCGGCATGACGTCGTTCGTGGAGCACGGCCCGGGGAAGGCGCAGTTTGTTGGACGCTAAGACGGCCAACGTCGTCTACCACGACTACGAGGCCGAGCAGTACGACGACAAGTGGTCGATCTCGTACGACGAGCGGTGCGTCGACTACGCCCGCGACCGCTTCGTTCGGATGGCGGGGGCCAAGGGCTGGCCGTACGGCACGGTGCTGGAGGTCGGTTGCGGCACCGGCTTCTTCACGCTGAACCTGATGCTGGCCGGCGTCATCGGCGAGGCGCACGTCACCGACATCTCGCCAGGCATGGTGCGGGTCGCGGAGAAGAACGCCGCCAACCTCGGCCTGACCGTGCACGGCAGGGTCGCCGACGCGGAGACCCTGCCGTACGACGACGACACGTTCGACCTCGTCGTCGGGCACGCCGTGCTGCACCACATCCCGGACGTCGAGCTGGCTTTGCGCGAGGTCGTGCGGGTGCTCAAGCCGGGCGGCCGGTTCGTGTTCGCGGGGGAGCCGACGACGTACGGCGACCTCGTCGCCCGCCGCCTCTCGCACGCCGCCTGGCTGGCCGCGACCAACCTCACCCACCTGCCGCCGCTGCGCGCCGGGTGGAGCCGGCCGAAGGACGAGCTCAAGGCGTCGAGCGAGGCGGCGGCGCTGGAGTCGCAGGTGGACCTGCACACGTTCGACCCCGACCACCTCGGGCGGCTCGCCTGCGCGGCCGGCGCGGTGGACGTGCGCACCGACGCGGAGGAGCTCACCGCCGCGTGGGCGGGCTGGCCGATCCGCACCGTCGAGTACGCCGTCAACCCAGACCGGCTCGGCACGCGCTGGAAGTTCTTCGCGTACAACACCTGGCGCCGGCTGACCTGGCTGGACGAGACGGTGATGCGCCGGGTCGTGCCGCGGAAGTTCTTCTACAACGCGCTCGTGACGGGGACGAAGCCGTAGCCGCCGTGGAGTTCGAGGCGGAGCTCTGGCAGCACGAGGGCGAGGGCGGCTGGTGCTTCGTCACGCTGCCCGCCGCCGCGGCGGAGGAGGTGCGCGAGCAGGCGCCGCCGCCCACCGGGTTCGGCGCGGTGCGGGTGGCCGTCGTCGTCGGCGAGTCGCGGTGGCAGACGTCGCTGTTCCCTGACAAGAAGCGCGGGTCGTACCTGCTCCCGGTCAAGCAGCAGGTGCGCCGGGCGAACGACCTGCTGCCCGGCGACCGCGTCCGCGTCTCGCTTACGGTGGCTAGCGTTCCTCCATCGGCTAGTCGAACTTGATCCGCGCCGCGACTTCTGACACGTGACTCCGGTGTGCTGCCTCGGCCTGCGCAGCACGCTCCTCGTCCGCAGCCTGCCGAGAGCGGGTTTCGGCCGCCGCCGCGTTCACGTTGTCGACCACGAGAGCGAGCGTCTTGGCGTGGTAACGCTCGATCTCTTCGAGCGTCGTTCGCGTCAGGACCAGGCAGTCCCCCTCAACGGTGAGGATGCCGGGACGGTGCATGCTGGTCCACTGGGGCGGCGAGTCCCACGTGACGGGAAGCAACCGCGCCTCATCGCTCGTCGGCGGTCGATTCAGGCGGATTGGCACGCCGTACAGAGCTGAACCGCTCGACCCGTCGTCGCGCGGGCTGCCGACGCGGTCGGTGACGACCCCGATGATCTTCAAAGGCTCGACCTCAGTCATGTGGCGACTCCAGGAATGTTGGGAACTGTTACTCGCTGTCGTACACGGCGGGTGTGACAAAAGTTGTCCACAGGGCTGTCCGCAGTCGACGGCTGGGCTCCGCGTCTCGCTGACCGTCCGTTAGCGTTCCGTCCGTGAGCAGGGACCCGCGCCAGGCGCGGTACGTCACGTGGGCCAGCCTCAAGTGGGTCTGGCGCCACCGCGCGTGGACGCCGTGGTACCTGATCCGCTACTGGCGCTTCTTCACCTGGCGGCTGCGCAACCGGCACGTCGTCACCGAGGGCTTCATCTTCTTCGGCAAGAACGTCGAGCTGTACGCCCGCAAGGGCTTCGGCCGGCTGGTCGTCGGCAAGTGGGTGCACATCGGCAACGGCAACGCGATCCGTTGTCACGAGGGGAACCTGCGCATCGGCGACAAGTGCGTGTTCGGCAAGGACAACACCGTCAACTGCTACCTCGACATCGAGTTCGGCGAGGCGGCGCTGGCCGCCGACTGGGTCTACATCTGCGACTTCGACCACGTCTTCGACGACGTCAACGTCCCCATCAAGGACCAGGGCATCGTGAAGTCGCCGGTGCGGATCGGCAGGGACGTCTGGATCGGCGAGAAGGCGACCATCCTGCGCGGCGTGCACGTCGGCCACGGCTCGGTGATCGCCAGCCACTGCCTGGTCAACAAGGACATCCCGCCGTACTCCGTCGCGGTCGGCGTCCCGGCCCGCGTCGTGCGCAACCGGCTAACCGACTACGAGGCCGCCCGCCAGAAGCGCGAGGCGCACGCCGACATCGCGCGCAAGCTCGCCGCGGCCGCCGCAGAGGTGACCTCGAACGGCACGCGGCACACCCGCGCGAGCCGCTGAGCCTGCGCCGCGCGCGGGCCGGATGAGGTCGGGCGACCGGCCTTCCGTGCACCGTCTCGAACCGGTACATTTCGCCCGCGGCGCCACCCAGGAAACGCGCCGCCGGTACGGGGGATCCTGCTCCCCGCGTGCCGCCCTACAGCATTCGGGAGATCCCTCGATGCGCAAGTCCATCAAGCGCGTTCTCGCGCTGGGCGCGGCCACCCCTCTCGCCGCCGCGACCCTCCTCGTGGGCGCCCCAGCGGCCCACGCGGCCACCGCCCCCACCTGCGGCGTCGGTTCCACCGTGCTCGCCGACTTCTACACGCTCGGCGGGTTCCACACGCGGATCGCGACCTACGACGTCACGTCGACCGTCACGAACGTGTGCATCCGCGTCGGAGGCACGTTCGAGACCGTGCTCGTCGTGAAGCGCACCGTCTCGATCACGCCCCCGTCGGTGAGCCAGACGGCGGGCGTCGGCGCCTGCGCGACGCGGATCATCGACATGACCGCGCCGGTGGCGCTGGCGCTGTCGATCGGCGCGAACACGACCGGCCCGGTGATCTGCCTCGGCCAGAACGGCACCACCACCACGGTGACGTTCAACGGCCCGGCGGTGAACGCCACGCCGGACATCGACGTGTGGACGATCCGCGGCACCGTCTCGAACGAGATCCCGTGCGCCGACGAGTACGCCCGCTACGTTGCCGGCCTCGGTGACTACTGGGACTGGTACGACTGCTACTACTACAGCGACCACCGCATCGTCTGACCCATCCGACGGCTCGACCCGCGACCCCGGTGCCTACGCGCCGGGGTCGCGGCACGTCACCCGCCCGGGCTCTCGTCGGCGCGGACCCGCGGGCGTACAGTTGGGGTCGCGGCCGTTCACCCAGGCCGGCCGCGTACCGCTAGGGGTGGTCAAGCCATGCGCCGACTCGTGTCGCGCGGCCTCGCGGTCGCCGCGAGTGTCGCCGCGCTGTCGGGTGCGCCGGCGCCGGTCTCCCACGCCGCCACCGCGCCCGCCTGCGGCGCCGGCTCCGTCGTGGTACCTGGGTCGTTCTCGCCGGTGAAGGTGTCGCTGTACGAGGCGACCGAGACGACGACGTACGTCTGCGTCGACGTGTCCGAGGCGCGGACCGTGGTCGTCGTCGAGGGCGACGGCCCGTTGTGGGTCGCGGTCACCCACGAGACCGCCCCCGGCACCTGCGCGATCAGTGTCGTGGACCTGCCGGAGCCGCGGCTCGCGCTGTCCGTCGGCGCCGACCCGGCCGGGGCGGCGGTCTGCGTGGGCACGGCGTCCGCCCGGCAGACGATCCAGCTGCACTACGGCACCAGCTCGGCACTCCCGAACGTCGACGTCTGGGTCAACTACTCGTGCACGGTGCGGATCATCCAGCACGAGCGCGGCGGCGAGGACGACGTCGTCTGCACCGGCGCCGACGAGAAGCTGCTGTAGGCGACGCCTCCGGGGCGAAACTCTTTAGCGCCGTCGGGCACGGTCAGGTGCTGCCGCACTTGAGGGTGCGTCAGGCACGCGTCAGGCGCCGGGGTCGCCGGTCTCCAGCAGCCGGCTGTTGCCGTACAGGACGCGCAACGGCACCTTCGCCTCCGCGACGAACCCGGCCCGCAGCGCGCGCTCCTCGCGCGCCGCGCGGACGTACGTCGTCGCCGTCCGTGCCGCGATCGCGTCCCACGTGTAGTCGCGGGCCAGCACCTCGCGCGCCTCGCGGACGAGACGTTGCGAGAGCACCTGGTCGCGCAGCAGCCGCGTGACCGCATCCGCGAGCGCGCCCTGCTGGCCGGGCGGGAACCGCAGGCCGGTCACGCCCGGCGACACGAACTCGCGCAGCCCGCCGGTGTCGGCCACGACCAGCGGCGTGCCGGCCGCGGCAGATTCCAGCGCGACCATCCCGAACGGCTCGTACAGCGACGGCACCAGCGCGCAGTCCGCGGCGGCGGCGAGCACCGCGAGGTCGTCCGGCGACATGAAGCCGAGGAAGTCCACCGCGCGGCTGACCCGCAGTGCGCGGGCCATCGAGCGCAGCTCCTCCTCGTGGGTGCCGACACCCGCGACCACCAGCCGGAGCCCCTTGTGCCGGCGGCGCAGCCGGGGGAGCGCCTGGAGCGCGGTGTGCACGCCCTTCTCGTACTCGAGCCGCCCGGCGTAGAGCAGCAACGGCGCGTCGCCGAGCCCGAGGTGCGCGCGCAGCGCGGCGACCCGGCCGGGGTCCGCGTGCCAGTGCGCGAGGTCGATGCCGTTGGGCACGACGTCGACCTTGTCCGGGGGCAGCGCGAACAGCCGCAGCACCTCGTCGCGCATGTACGCCGAGCAGGTCACGACGCGGCGCGCCTCGTAGGTCAGCCACCACTCGACGGAGTGGATCGCGCGGTTGACCGGCCCGGGCAGCCAGCCCTGGTGCCGGCCCGCCTCGGTCGCGTGCACGGTCGCGACGAGCGGCACGCCGGTCTGGTCCTTCAGTGTCTTCGCGGCGTGCGCGACCAGCCAGTCGTGCGCGTGCACGACGTCCGGCTCGAACTCGTCCAGCACCGAGAGCGCCGCGCGGGTGAGGGAGTGGTTGAACGCCATCACCCAGGCGAGCAGCTCCTCGAACGGCACCAGCGGCGGGTCCTCGGTGACCCGCACGACCCGCACGCCCTCGACCACCGTGTCGGCGGGCGCGTCGGGGTGGTCGCGGGTGACCACGACGACCGCGTGACCCTGGCGGACCAGCGAGGTCGCGAGCGCGTGGACGTGCCGGCCCAGCCCGCCGACGACGCGCGGCGGGTACTCCCACGACAGCATGAGGACGTTCATGGCGTAGCGATGGTCTCAGAACGTCCTGGCGTCCAGATGACCGAACGGCCCGTCCAGCGCCCGGAACCGCCGCGCCAGGGTCCGCGCGCGCTCCTCGTGCCGCGACTCGACCGCCTGCGCGAGCTGCCAGAAGCGGTCCCGGTGCGCGGCGTGCCGGGAGCGCGCGTAGTCCGCGGCGCTGTCCTTCGTCACGCAGAACGCCCAGTCGCTCGACATGACGAGGAACGCCTCGCGGGCGAGCTGGTCCAGCGCCTCGTCGCGCGCCTTCGGCTCGATCTTGTCGACCAGGTCGAGCAGCCGGCGTTGCACCTCGCGTGACTCCGCCATGAGGTCGGCCGCGCTCTCCCAGACGGAGAAGTCCTTCCCCGAGCCCCACGACCCGGCCTGCAGGTCCACGGCGCCGGCCGGCTCCAGCTCGCCCAGCGTCGCCAGCCGGACGCCGGCCTCCGGCAGCAGGCGGAGGACGCGTTCCAGCCAGGCCGGCCCCTCGTGCCACCAGTGGCCGAACAGCTCGGTGTCGTACGCGACGACGACCAGCGGGTGCTCGCGCAGTCGCTCGACGACGACGGACACGAAGTCGCGCGCGTCGTGGTCGACGGCCCCGGCGGCGGCCGCCGGGTCGTACGGGCGCTTCTCGTGCGGCTCGGTGCGCCGGCTGGTCACGCGGGCCGGCCGGATGCCGCTGCCGTGGTCGAACGTGTGGAAGTCGCGGTACCAGCGCCCGCCCGGGTAGCCGGAGCGCGGCGACCAGACGCGGTACGTCACGTCGAGGTCGCGCCCGACGACGACGACGTCCGAGTCGCGCACGGTGTGCGCGGCGGCGGTGGTCGCGCCCGCACCCAGCAGCGTCGGCCCGTCGGCGAGGAAGTGCGTGACGCCGGCGGTCGCGTAGTGCTCCTCCAGGCCGGGGCGGTAGCCGCACTCCGGCGCCCAGATGCCGCGCGGGCGGCGGCCGAGCCGGATCGCGTGGTCGTCCAGGCCGACCCGCAGCTGCGCGGCCACCAGCCGGTCGTCCGCGACGAGCGGCTGGAACGGGTGCGTGGCCGGCCCGCCGAGCAGCTCGACGGCACCGCTGTCGGCGAGCGCGCGCAGCACCGGCGAGCCGCCGTGCCGCCAGCGCGCCTCGAAGCGTTCCAGCGCGCGCGAGGCGAGCCGCCACTCGTACGCCGCGATGTCGCGCAGCTCCTGCCCGGCACCTGGCCGGGCGGCGAGGCCGGCCGCCCGCACCTGCCAGGTGCCGAGCCAGGTGTGGTGCTGCCGCAGCAGGTACGGGTCGTCGAGCATCGCGTTGACGACGGGCGTGACGCCGAGGGAGAGCAGGTTCGTGCGGCCCTCGGCGGCGAGGCGTTCGAGCACCTCGACCACCGGGTCGTACGACGTCGCCCAGGCCTGGTGCAGCCACTCCTCGCCGACTGGCCAGGCGCCCGCGTGCGCGAGCCACGGCAGGTGCGTGTGCAGGACGACGCAGACGGTCCCCGTCACTTCCTGACCGCCACGGCGAGCAGGTCGAGGCTGCCGTCCACGTCGTCGGCGCCGACCGCGAAGTCGCCGGCGGTGACCGTGCGGACCATGCGGGTCACGGGCGCCGGCCAGGTCTCCGGCGGGCCGGCGAGCTGCGCGTCGACCAGCGAGCCGTGGCGGCGTTCCCACCAGCGCAGCCGGCGCCCGTGCCGGACGCCGAGCATCCGCACGACGGTGAAGTGCGGGGCGAGCAGGTCGCGCAGCTCGGCGGCGTCCAGCTCGCGGGTGTGGAACGGGTTCAGCGGCGTGTCGCGGCCGGGGGAGAACGTGATGCGGTTCGGCGTCGTCACGACGAACGTGCCCGCCGGCCGCAGCACCCGCGCGCACTCGGCGACGAACCCCGGCTGGTCGTGCAGGTGCTCGATCGTCTGCAACGTCACCGCGACCTCGACCGCCGCGTCGCTGATCGGGAGGCGCTGGAGGTCGCCGCGCGCCGCCGCGACGTCCGGGTACGAGCGCCGCACGTGCGCCACGACGTCCGGCAGGTAGTCGAGCGCGACGACGCCGGACGCGACCTCGCGCAGCAGCGCGGCGCCGTAGCCCTCGCCGCAGCCGAGGTCGAGCACCCGCGCGCCGCGGCACCAGCCGGTGATCCACCGGTACGCCACCTCGTGGCGGCGGAACCAGTAGTTCTCGTGGGCGATGCCGGGCAGCGTGCGTTCGCCGGTCAACGCGAGGCCCGTCACGGCGTTGACGCTACCGGCGGCGGCGTCGGGCCCCGATCATGTGTCCGTGCGCACACTCCTCGTCGCCCTGCTCGTCGCGGCGTCGGCGGCTCCGGCCGCGGCGGCGCAGGTTCCCGAGCCGCCACCCGTGGCCGGGTCGTGGCTACTCACGTTCACGCCGGACTCGGTGCGGCGCTCCGGCGACTCCATCGGCCGCGACGGCGACATGAAGTGCGGGAGCGCGAGCTGCGGCGCGTCGTACCAGTTCAGTGAGGGCGGCACCGGCGCCGGGCAGCGGCTGGAGACGCTCGTCCGGTTCGACGCCGCCGGCTGCACCGCGCTGCCCTGCGAGCTGCGCAGCGTTCCGATCGGGGACGGCGGGTTCGTGGCGCCGGTCGGGTACGACGGCACGACGTACCGCGCGACCGGCAAGTGGTTCTACGCGTCGGCGCGCGCCTGCGAGCGCTACCTGCCGGACGGCACCGACACGCTGACGTTCACGGTCGACGGCCCGGCCGGCCGGCCGGCGCTGTCGGGTCGGATGACCGCGCTGCTCGCCTACGTCGGCCCCACCAACCGCGCCGGCAAGTGCACCGACATCACCGGCTACGAGGTCTACTCCGGCCGGGTCACCGGCCGCCCTGCGGTCGGCAACCCTGGGTTCGCCGGTGGCGGCGCGGGCGGCGCGACGCCGGGGGCGCCTGCGACTCCCGGCGCGACCACCGCGGCCGGCGCGGAGAACTCGGCGGTGGCGGCCGCCGCGCGGGCCGACGACGCCGCGGCGCGGGCGCACAGCCGGCCGGTCCTCAGCACGCGGGTCGCGACCGCGCGGCAACTGCCGTGGACGCCGTCGCGGCTCGCGGTGTCGGCGCTGCTGGCGCTGCTGCTCGTCGTGCTGATGCCGTTCCCCGCGGCGTTGTTCAACGCCACGCTGGAGGAGAACTACGACGAGGTGCGCGGCTGGCTGCGGCTGCCGAAGCGGCGCGCGGCACCCGCCGCCGACGCGGGCGAGCCGCGCCGGGCGTGGCCGCGGTTCCTGCTGCTGACCGGAGGCGTCGCCGTCGTCGGCGCGTTCCTCGACCCGGGGCTGCGGCTCGACTCCGCGTCGTTGCTGCTGGTCGCCGGGCTCGCCCTCGCGGCGGTCGCGCTCAGCCTGCTGGCGGCCGCGCCCGGACACCTCTACGTCCGCCGTCGCTACGGCGACGGGGCGCGGCTCGCGCTGTACCCGCTCGGCCTGGCGGTGGCGGCGTTCTGCGTGCTCGTCTCGCGGCTGACGTCGTTCGAGCCCGGCTACCTGTACGGCGTCGTGGCCGGCTTCGCGGTCGCCCGCGAGCTGCGGACCGACGAGAAGGGGCGGCTGTCGCTCGTGACGAGCGGGGCGCTGCTCGCGGTCGCGGCGGCCGCGTTCGCGGTGCGGGTGCCCGTGCACGACGCGGTGCTGCGCGGCGGCGGGTGGCCGCTCGCGCTGCTCGACACGGTGCTGGCGGCGCTGTTCGCGGCCGGCGTCGAGGCGAACGTGCTCGGCCTGCTGCCGCTGCGCTTCCTGCCGGGGGAGACGCTGTACCGCTGGAGCCGGGCGGTGTGGGGCGCCGTGTTCGGCGTCAACGTGTTCGCGTTCCTGCACGCGCTCAGTGCGGCGGCGGGCGACGCGCGGACGGGTGCGTCGGTGGTGACGGCGGCGGCGCTGTTCGGCGTGTTCGCGACGGTGTCGGTGACGTTCTGGGCGTACTTCCGCTTCCGTCCCCGCCCGGCGCCGGCCTGAGCGCGGACCCGACGCGAACGTCGGTTTGACTGCTAGCGGCCAGCAAGCAATCGTTCGTAACGATGCCGGGCAGCCGGCAGCCCCCGGACCCGTACGGGAGGTCGGCGTACCGCCATGAACATCGTCGTCTGCGTGAAGCAGGTCCCCGACACGTGGGCCGAGAAGAAGCTCGACCCCAACGACAAGACGGTCGACCGGGCGGGCGTCGACGGCGTCATGAACGAGATCGACGAGTACGCCGTCGAGGAGGCCCTCCGCCTCAAGGAGGCGAACGGCGGCGAGGTCACCATCCTCACGATGGGTCCGGCCAAGGCCGTCGAGACGATCCGCAAGGCGTTGTCCATGGGCGCCGACAAGGCGGTCCACGTCGTGGACGACGCCCTGCACGGCACCGACG
Organism: Frankiaceae bacterium; assembly: GCA_035536815.1. Classification (GTDB taxonomy): domain Bacteria; phylum Actinomycetota; class Actinomycetes; order BP-191; family BP-191; genus BP-191. The sequence goes on along the minus strand of DATLNJ010000027.1, from coordinate 3,805 downwards.
CGCTCGGCACGTCGCACGCGCTCGCCAAGGCGCTGGGCACCATCGAGGGCTGGGACCTCGTCATCGCCGGCTCGGAGTCGACCGACGCGCGGATGTCCGTGGTCCCCGCGATGCTCGCCGAGCAGCTCGGCGTGCCGCAGCTCACGATGGCGCGCAAGGTGACGGTCGAGGGCACGACCGTGCGCGTCGAGCGGCAGCAGGAGGGCGGCTACGACGTCGTCGAGGCCACCACCCCCGCCGTCGTCAGCGTCGTCGAGAAGATCAACGAGCCGCGGTACCCGTCGTTCAAGGGCATCATGGCCGCGAAGTCGAAGCCGCTCACGACGCTGACCGTCGCGGACGCCGGCATCGACGCGTCGCAGGTCGGCCTGGCCGGCGCCAAGAGCGAGGTCGTGGACTTCGCGGCGCGGCCGCCGCGCGAGAGCGGCACCATCGTCAAGGACGAGGGCGACGGCGGCGCGAAGCTCGCCGAGTTCCTCCAGTCGCAGAAGTTCATCTAGGAGGAACGCGCTTCCATGGCTGAGATCCTCGTCCTCGTCGAGCACGCCGACGGCACCGTCAAGAAGGTGACGCTGGAGATGCTCACCAAGGCGCGCTCCCTCGGGGAGCCGAGCGCCGTGTTCGTCGGCCGCGGCTACGCCGCCGCCAAGGACAAGCTCGCGGAGTACGGCGCGCAGCGGGTGTACGTCGCCGAGGGCGACGAGTACGCCGACCACGTCGTCGCTCCCACCGCCGAGGTGCTCGCGCAGCTCGTCTCGGAGAAGTCGCCGGCCGCGGTGTTCCTCGCCTCCTCCGCGGAGGGCAAGGAGACCGCCGCCCGGCTCGCCGTGAAGACGCAGTCGGGCGTGCTGACCGACGCGGTGGACGTAGCAGAAGGTTTCGTAGCAACACAGAACATCTTCGGCGGCGCGACGATCGTCCAGTCGCGCGCGCAGGGCACGCCGATCGTCTGCCTGCGCCCGAACAGCACCCCACCGGAGGCGGCCCCCGCGCAGCCGGCGGAGGAGCAGGTGTCGGTGACGCTGTCCGACGCCGCCAAGGGCGCGCGCATCGTCGACCGGGTCGTCGAGGAGAAGGGCGGCCGCCCCGACCTCACCGAGGCGTCGATCGTCGTCTCCGGCGGCCGCGGCCTCGGCGGCGCCGAGCACTTCGCGCTCATCGAGGCGCTCGCCGACTCGCTCGGCGCGGCCGTGGGCGCCTCGCGCGCCGCGACCGACGCCGGCTGGTACCCGCACCAGAACCAGGTCGGCCAGACCGGCAAGACCGTCTCGCCGCAGCTGTACATGGCGATCGGCATCTCCGGCGCGATCCAGCACCGGGCCGGCATGCAGACCTCGAAGACGATCGTCGCGGTGAACAAGGACCCGGAGGCGCCGATCTTCTCGATCGCCGACTTCGGCGTCGTGGGCGACCTGTTCAACGTCGTCCCGCAGCTCACCGAGGAGATCGCCAAGCGCAAGGCGTAGGCGGGTACGTCCGCGGGCCGCTCCGAACTTCCAGTGCGCGGGGCACCCCTCGCGTGCACGTTGCCACTGCAAGTTCGCGGGCCGCCTCGGGACGCGACCGCTCGCACCTCCGGCCGTCGATAGGGTGACGTACATGCCGACGTGGGACCGCCGTACGCCCGACCAGCAGGCGAAGGTGCGCGACGCCGCGTTACGCCGCCAGCTGCGCGACGCGGTCGGGCCGTTCTCGCCGTTCTGGCGCGACCGGTTCAGCGCGCTGCGCGTCCCTGCCGCGTCGATCAAGACCGCGGCCGACCTGACGAAGCTGCCGGCGGTCACCGAACGCGACGTCTGTCCGAGCGGCGACCCGAAGGAAGCCGCCCAGCTGGTGCTGCAGGCGACCGAGGCCGGCTTCGCGCTGCACGCGTACGGCCCGGACCTCCGCAAGGCGATGGTGCGCCGGGTCGGCGGGGCCGCGGCGTACCGCAAGCAGGTCGAGGCGGAGGTGCGCCCGACGACGTTCCACTTCGCGGGGCGGTCGCTGCGCTACCCGGTCGCCTCGACCCGTAACGACCTCGACCTGGTCGCCCGCGCCGGCGCCCGCGCGTGGTCGATCCTCGGCCTGACCAACGCCGACGTGCTCGTCTCCGCGGTGCCGGTCGAGGCGTCGTTGGACCACCTGTTCCTCACCTACGCCGCGCTCGGTGCCGGCGCGCCCGCGATCTTCCCCGGGCCGGAACGCCTCGCCGACGCGGTCGCCGTCGTCCCGCCGACCGTCGTCGCGGTGCGCCCGGGCGACGTCGCCCTGCTCGACGGCGTGGACCTCGACGGCGTCACCACCGTGCTGCTCGTGGGGCCGGCTGACGACGGCGCGCGCGAGATGGTCGCCGAGCTGCTGCCGGACGCGAAGGTGCTGGGCCTCTGGGGGCCGCCCGAGGGTCGGGTGCTCTGGGCGCAGTGCGCCGCGGACTCCGGCTGGCACACCTACCCCGACCTCGACCACGTCGAGCTGGTGGACCCCGAGACCGGGCAGCCGGCGACGGACGGCGGCGAGGTGACCGTCACGCAGCTCGGGTTCCGGGGGAGCGCGCTGCTGCGGTGGCGTACCGGCGACGTCGTGGCCGGTCCGATCGAGACCGGCGCCTGCCCGTCCTGCGGCCGCACCGTGCCGCGCGTCCCGGCGCAGGTGCGGTCGGGTACGACGGCGGTGACGGTACGGCTCGGCGCGGACGGTGCGGAGCAGACGTTCGACGTGCGGTCGGTGACCGCGGTGCTGGCCGGCCGCGACGACCTCGCCGAGTGGCAGGTCGAGGTCTCGCCGTCCGCGCGCGGCGGTGACGGCCTCTACGTCCTCATCGCGCCGACCGGCGACGAGACCGAGGCGGCCGTCGGCGTGTACCGCGACGTGCGCGCCGCGGCGGGCGTGACGCCGTCGCAGGTCGTCGTGCTGACGCCCGAGGAGCTGGCCGCGCGCAGGGGCGACGGCGAACGGGTCGTGCTCCGCCGGTAGGCTGGACCCCCTGATGGTGTATCTCGACCACGCCGCGACGACGCCCATGCTCCCCGAGGTGCTGGCGGCGATGACGCCGTACTTCCTCGAGGAGGCCGGCAACCCCTCGTCGCTGCACGCCTCCGGCCGCCGCGCGCGCCGCGCCGTCGAGGAGGCGCGCGAGGCGATCGCGCTGGCGCTCGGCGCCCGCCCGTCCGAGGTGGTGTTCACCGGCGGCGGTACGGAGGCCGACAACCTCGCGGTCAAGGGCATCTACTGGGCGCGCCGCGGCGCCGACCCGCGCCGGACCCGCATCGTCGCCAGCGCGGTCGAGCACCACGCCGTTCTGGACGCGGTGGACTGGCTGGTCGCGCACGAGGACGCCACCGTGACGTGGCTGCCGGTGGACTCGTACGGCCGGGTCTCCGTCCGCGACCTCGACGCCGCGCTCGACGACGACGTCGCGCTCGTCACGGTCATGTGGGCCAACAACGAGGTGGGCACCGTGCAGCCGGTGGCTGACGTCGTCGCCGCCGCGCACGAGCACGACGTCCCGGTCCACAGCGACGCCGTGCAGGCCATCGGCCAGCTCGCGGTGGACTTCGGCGCCTCCGGGCTCGACTGCCTCACGCTCAGCGCCCACAAGATCGGTGGCCCGGTCGGTGCGGGTGCCGTCCTCGCCGGCCGCGGTCTCGATCTCGTCCCGATCCTCCACGGCGGCGGACAGGAGCGCGGCGTCCGCTCCGGCACGCTCGACGCGCCCGCGCTGCGCGCGTTCGGCGTCGCGGCCGAGATCGCCGTCCGCGACCGCGTCGAGGTCGCCGCCCGCGTCGGCGCCCTGCGCGACGACCTGGTGCGCGTCGTGCTCGAC
>DATLNJ010000026.1:0-16582 GCA_035536815.1 Frankiaceae bacterium | reverse complement strand
TGGCTCAACGCGGCCGTCGCGAACGATGCCGCATGACCGCGGTCGCAGAGCGGGCGTGCGCGCCGCGCCTCACCAGCGGGCATGACGTCGAGCCGTACGCGTCGTGGGTGCGACGAGCGCGCTGCGCGGGACAGGCAGCGGTGTTCGGCGACGACGACCGCGCCGACGAGGCGACAGCGATCTGCGGACGGTGTCCGGTGCTGCGGCAGTGCCGTGCGTGGGCGCTACGCAACGCCGTGGACGGCGTTGCTGGAGGCATGGCCGCCGACGAGCGCACGGCCTGGCGCATGAGCAACGGCGTTGCCGAACCGACGCTGACGGCCGACGACTTCGTTCCGGCCGAGGTCGTCAGCGCCGGGACCAAGTGGGGACGCGGACGGTCCGACGCGATCCTCCGCGCGGTCGAGCAGTGGACCGCCAACGGCGAGAGCGGCCGCCAGATCGCGACGCGACTCGGCGTCACAAGACGGACCGTGAGCAGACTCCGCGCCACCTGCCGAGAGCGCCAGGTGTCGTGATCGCGCCAACCTCATGCTGGCAATCTGCTGGCAACGGGGCATCCAGAGGCCCGCGCGGCACTCTGGACATGGCCTCTGACCTGCGCTTATGGTCAGAAGCGTTGGCGGTGGAGGTGGGATTTGAACCCACGGAGGGCGTGAACCCTCACACGCTTTCGAGGCGTGCGCCATCGGCCACTAGGCGACTCCACCGCAGGGGAGCCTACCGGGTCAGGCCGGTAGCCCGCGATGCGGTCCGAAGAACGAGCGCAGCAGCTCGCCGCACTCCTCGGCCAGCACGCCGGCCACGACCTCCGGCCGGTGGTTGAGCCGCGGGTCCCGAACGACGTCCCACAACGACCCCACGGCGCCCGCCTTCGCGTCCACCGCGCCGTAGACGAGCCGGTCCACCCGCGCCAGCACCAGCGCGCCGGCGCACATGGTGCACGGCTCCAACGTCACCGCGAGAGTGCAGCCCGACAGCCGCCACGACCCCGTCACGATCGAGGCCTCCCGCAACGCCAGCACCTCGGCGTGCGCGGTCGGGTCGCCCCGCACCTCGCGCTCGTTGTGGCCGCGCCCGATGACCTCGCCGGACGGCGACAGCACCACGGCGCCGATGGGCACGTCGTCGTGCTGCAACGCCAGCCGCGCCTCGGCGAGTGCGGCGCGCACCGCCTCTACGTCACCAGGGCGCGAGCCGTACACCAACGACGTCAGCCCTCGCGCAGCTCGTCGAGCGCGTCCGCGCAGCCGGCCTTCTCGCAGATGGCCGTGACGATGTCGGCGGGCAGCATGCCCTCGGTCGCGCACAGGCCGACGAGGTTGTCGCCGGAGACCCCGAACGACGCCACGATCTCGACGTCGCCGGCCACCTCCGCGTCGGGGCGCGTGCCCTCGTCGTCGTCGTCCGCCTCGGCCTCCTCGGGCGGGGCGACGTCCTCCATGATCAACGCCGCCCGCGCCGACGTGCCGACGACCCGGTCGTCGGAGATGAACGTCCGCGGTTCGGAGTCGCCGTCGATGCGCACGATGGCGAGGTACTCGTCGTCTTCCTCGAGGAAGAAGAGGACGGACCGGCCCTCGGACAGGTCGCGCAACGTCTCGACGAGCGAGTCGAGGTCCTCGACGCTGTCCATGTCGATCTCGCGACCGCTCCAGCCGTCGGCCGACTGGGCGAGGGCGGCAGCGAAGTACGGCACAGTCACACTCCGGGGGGACGAGGTCCGGGAAGCGCCGATCGTAGAGACACGTCGGCGCACGGGACAACCGACGCTAGTGGAACACCGGCTCCACCACGCGCTCGTACGCGTCGGAAAAGCCGAGTCGCCGCGCTATCGCCTGGAGGGTCTCGTCGGCGTACGCGTCGAGGTCCGCCAGCAACGCGCCGAGCTCCATCTCGTCCATCCCCAGGTCGGTGAAGATGGACAGGTCCCCCGCGGGCCACACCTCGTCGAGGTCGTCGTCGCCCGGCCGCTCGATGCCGAGGTGGTCGCAGACCTGCGCGGCAAGGTCCCACGCGACGGCGGCGGTGACGTCGGAGAGCAGGATGCGGGCGTCCTGTCCGACGATGCGCGCGGCGACGAAGAACTCGTCGGCGACGTTGACGAGGCCGATGACCCCGGTGTCGCCGGGCTGCTGGCGCAGCGCGGCGAGCAGCCCCTCGAAGTCGTCGACGAGCCGTTCCGGGAGCAGGGCGGCCTCCCACATGCCTTCGATCCTGGACACCACGATGGCGAAGTCGGCCACGGCTCTCCCTCCTCGCGGCTCCGATCGTGTCAGACCTTGCGGCCGCGTGCGCGCGGCCGGTGAGGACATTGCTACCGCGAGGGAAGGGTGGGCCGCGAGCGGGATGCCGAATACTCACGTTCAGGACCAACGTCCCCTACGCCCCGCGTACGCAGGGCGCTCACCCGTATGGAGGAACCCTCGAATGTCCTTCACCCGAATCTCGGCCGCCGCAGCTCTCGCGTTCGTCGTCGCGGCCGGCGTGCCCGCCAGCGGCGGCGCGACCGACAAGGCCACCGGCGGCGGCCAGATCCTGGTCAGCAGCGACGGCCGCGGCCCCGGCGACACGATCGCGTTCACCGCGCAGCGCCGCACCGACGGCCGCGTGGTCGGCAACGTCAACGTCATCGACCGCGTCCAGGGCGCGGGCGGCAAGGGCGCGCACTTCAAGGGCGACGTCACCTGCATCGAGGCGGTCGGCAACACCGCGAAGATCGCCGGCGTCGGCACGCTCGACGGCGCGGCGACCGGCTTCACGCTGATCGTCACGGACAACGGCGAGGGCGCCAACGCCGGAAACGACCTCATCACGCTGCAGTACACGGACGACGCGACGTGCGAGCGCGAGGACGGCGACGACGACGCCGCCGTCGAGCTGGCGCGCGGCAACGCGCAGGTCACCGACGGCCTCTAGGCCGCCGACGCACGACCGGAGAGCCCGGCCCGCCACCCGCGGCGCCGGGCTCTTCGCGTGTGCGGGACCCGCCCGGGGGTAGCGCCTGGTGAGACGAACGCAACCCCGCCGTGGAGGTCCCATGTCCCGTACCGAAACGCTCACCCGAACGATGCACGACGTCGGTCTCGCTGCCTGGTTCGGCGGCTCGCTGATGGGCGCCGTCGGCGTCAACGGCGCCGCGCGCGACGTCGACGACCCGCGCCAGCGCGCGCAGGTCGCCAACGCCGGGTGGGGGCGTTGGACACCCGTCAACCTCGCCGCGATCGGCGCGCACGTCGTCGGCGCGCTCGACATGACGCGCGCGAACAAGGGCCGGATGGCCGCGCAGAAGGGCGTCCCGGCGACGGCGTTCGCCAAGGCGGCGCTGACCGGTGTCGCGCTGGGCGCGACGGCGTACTCGCGGGTGCTCGGCCAGAAGGTGATGAACGCCGGACCGGTGCCGGTCGCCGGTGCGACCGAGTCGCTCCCGACGACGCCGGAAGACGTGGCGAAGGCGCAACAGCAGCTCAAGGCGTTGCAGTGGCTGATCCCCGCCCTCACCGGCTCGCTGCTCGGGATGAACTCGCTGATGGGTGAGCAGCAGCGCCCGAAGAACGTCGTGCGCGGCATGGCCCGCCGCGCGATCCCCGGCAAGAAGTAGCGCCGCCGCCAGGCCGCCCCGGCATGCCCGGGGCGGCTACGGCGCCACGGCCTCCGGGTCAGGCGCGGGCTCCGGCGACAGCGGCGCCCCGCGTTCGCCGCGCAGCGACTGCGCCGCGTTGATCCCGGCAACGGTCCCCTTCGCCGCGGCCACCTGGATGAGCTGCATGCCGGGGGTCAGGTCGCCGCACGCGTACAGCCCGGGGACGCTGGTCCGGTTCTCGTCGTCGACCACGACGCACCCCTCCGGCGTCACCCGCGCCCCGAGCGCGCGGGCGAGCTCGTTACGCGGCTCGTGCGCGACGGAGAAGAACGCCAGCTCGCACGGCACCTCCCCGGCGTCGCGCAGTGCGAGGCAGGTCAGCGCGCCGCGGGTGCCGGCGAAGCGTTCGGCCACGTCCTCGACGACGCGGACGCCGTACGACGCCAGCTGCGCCCGCTGCTCGTCGTCTCCGGCGAAGTGCCGGCCGTCCGTGACGAGCGTCACCGACGCCGCCCAGTCGAGCAGCTGCACCGCGAACGCCGCCACGTGCTCGGACCACCCGATGACGACGACGTTCTTGCCGCGCGCCTCGTAGCCGTCGCAGGTGGGGCAGTGGAAGACGTCGGCGCCGTAGTGCTCGAAGAAGTTCTCGACCTGGGGGAACGCGTCCTGCACGCCGGTCGCGAGCACCAGCCGCAGCGCCCGGTGCTCGACCCCGTCCACGGTCACGACGAACTGCTCCCCGTCACGCCGCGCGTCGCTGGCGCGGCCGCCGATGCGTTCGGCGAACGGGTACGCCGCGAGCTGCGCCGCACCCTCGGCGACCAGCTGGGCGGGGGACACGGGGTCTCGGGTGAAGTAGCCGTGCGCGAGGTCGACCCACCGGTTGCGGTGTTCCCCCGCATCCACCAGGAGCGTGCGCCGCCGGTATCGCGCGAGCCACAGCGCGGCGCTCAGCCCGGCGGGTCCGCCGCCGACGACGATGGCGTCGTACAACGCGCTCAGCCCGCTTGGAGCAGGCCGCGCTCGACGACGGCCGGCACCGACAGCGTCTTGTAGCCGACCGCGTCGAACAGCACGACGACCTTGTCCTCCTCGTACCGCAGGATCTGGCCGCTGCCCCACTCGGCGTGCGCGACCCTGGTGTTGACCGGGAACGGTCCTTCGGAGATGGCGACCTCGACGCCCGCGGTGCACCGGTCGCAGTGGCCGCACGCGTCCGGTGTCTGCTCGCCGAAGTACGACAGCAGCAGCCGCCCGCGACAGGCCTGGCTCTCGGCGTACGAGCGGATCATGTCCACGCGCGACTGGTCGAGCGTCTTGCGCGTCTCCGCCTCGCGCTGCGCCGACTCCAGGACCTCCTCGACGGTCGGGTGGTCGGGCAGCACCTCGAGCGAGCCGGTCGGGTCGACGCGCACGAAGCCCGCGTGCGTGAGCTGCCCCAGCACTGCGGACAGCCGCGACGTGGACAGTTTCGCGACGGACCGCAGCTCGGCGAGCTCGACCGCGCCGTTGGGCGCGGCCGCTTCGAGCAGCTGCGCGACGCGCGTCAGCGGGCCGACCGCGACGGAGTTGGCGGCGAAGAACCGGCGCAGCCCGAGGTCCTCCTGCCGGTAGTAGAGAACGGCCTCGGAACGCAGCCCGTCCCGGCCCGCGCGCCCGACCTCCTGGTAGTACGAGTCGAGCGAGTCCGGCACGTCGTAGTGGAGGACGAAGCGCACGTTCGGCTTGTCGATGCCCATCCCGAACGCCGTCGTCGCGATGACGACGTCGAGCCGGTCGTCGACGAACGCGTCCTGCACCTGGCGGCGTTCGGACGCCTTCATCCCCGCGTGGTAGCAGCCGGCGGACAGGCCGATCTCGCTGATGAGCTGGGTCAGCTCCTCGGCCCGCTTGCGGGTGGCGGCGTAGACGATGCCCGGCTTGAGCTCGCCCGCCGCGCGCAGCACCAGCGCCTCGCGCTTGGCCTCCTCGGAGATGAACGTCTCGACGTCCAGCCAGATGTTCGGCCGGTCGAACCCGCGGACGACGACCGCCGCGTCGCGCATGCCGAGCCGCGACACCAGCTCGTCGCGGACCGGCGGCGACGCGGTGGCGGTGAGGGCGAGGACGAGCGGGTGGCCGAGCGCCTCGATGACCCCGCCTAGCCGCAGGTAGTCGGGCCGGAAGTCGTGGCCCCACGCGCTCACGCAGTGGGCCTCGTCGACGACGAACAGCGCCGGCTTCGCCTCCGCGATGTCACGGACGACCTCGGGCGTAGCAAGCTGCTCCGGTGCCACGAAGAGGAACTTCACCTTGCCGTTCTTGAGCCCCTCGAACGCCTCGCGGCGGGCGGTGATCCCGACGTGCGAGTTGGCGGCGGCGACGCCCGCGACGTCGAGCTCGCGGATTGCCGCGACCTGGTCGCGCTGCAACGCGATGAGCGGCGAGACGATGACGCACGGGCCGTCGACCAGCATCGCGGCGATCTGGTAGATCGCCGACTTGCCGGAGCCGGTCGGGAGCACCGCGAGGGTGTCGCGGCCGGAGAGCAACGACTCGATGGCCGGGCGCTGCCCGGGCCGGAGGTCCTCGAAGCCGAAGACCTCTTTGGCGAGCCGGTCCACCCGGTCGCGCACCGCGGGCGCGGCGTCGGACGTCACGTCGAGAGCGGCGGCCGTAATGGCGCCGGGGGCAGCGGGCACTGGTTGTCGAGGTCTTTCTCAAGAAGGGCGGTACGACGCCCCGCTAGTACCCAGGTACCGCCCGGCTCACGCCGACAGCTCGAACCAGACTTTCTTGCCGGGCGGGTTCGGCTCGACGCCCCACTGGCTGGCCAGCGTCTCGACCAGGTTCATGCCGCGGCCGGTGAGCCTGGCCTCGTGCGCCCGGCGGATCGCCGGGGTGCGCGCAGCGTCGTCCACCACGGCCACGCGGACGGCCTCGTCGGTCACGTCCACGTCGAGCCGCATGGGGGTACGGGCGTGCACGATGACGTTGGTGACGAGCTCGCTCGTCAGCAGCATCGCGGTCTCGGCTACGTCGGCGCCGACGTGCGGGCAGACGTGGTCGAACACGAAATGCCGGGCCGTCCCCGCGGCGCGGGGCTCAGGGGGCAGCTCGATGGAATCTCGCACGTACCGTGGTCTGTCCGATTTCTGCCCGTTCATTACCCGACAGGGGCAACTCTCACCACCTGCGACGAACCCGTGGCGCGCGGGTAAGACCGCGGGCCCGCTCCAGGACCGGCGCCGAGCGCCGCGGTGGACGCGGCCCCGCCCGTCGCGCGGGCCGGCCGGCAGGAGGGTCGGCGGCCCGGCGCGAAGCAGGCTGGTATGCGTGTCGCGGTGGCCGTCTGCGTGCTCGGGGTGCTCGGCGCCGCCGTGCCCGCCGACGCGGCGCGCACCGGGACGGTGTACGTCACCGGCCGCGTGCTCGACGGCACCGGGCGCGGGGTGCCCGGCGCGACGGTGTCGTTCGAGCTGCACCCCGACCCCGCGCTCTACAACCAGCAGTACTGCCCGGTGCGGCCGTGGGAGATCCAGTGCCGCGTGCACAAGGTCGCCCGCCGCACGGACGCCGGCGGCCGCTACCGGCTGCCGGTGAACCTGGCGTCGTTCCTCGCGACCGAGCGCAGGCACCGGCTGGTGATCACCGACGCGCCGCGGCCCGGCGTCCTGCTCCCCGCGCAGACCGAGACGACGATGTACCTCGGCGGCCGGTCGCAGCAGGTCGCCGACCTGCCGGTGTGGCGCCCCAAGGTGTCGCTCGAGCCGGCCGGCGCGGGGAAGCGGATGCTGCACGTGGACCCGTTCTCCGCGGCGTACGGCCACGCGTACACGTCGGGGCCGGTCACCGAGCTGCTGCAGGGCTCGACGCCGGTCTGGTCGTTCCCCAAGGTCGTCGAGGACCGCGAGGTGGACGCGCGCGTCGTCGAGACCGGCACGACCGCCATCCGCGCCACGGACTCGCGGGTCCTCGGCCGGCACTTCCCCGTCTTCCGCTCGCCCGCCTACGCCGTGCGCTCGCCGGTGCGCCCGGTGTCGCGCGGGGTGGCCTGCGCGACGTACGGGCGCGGCGACGCGCTGCTCCCGCTGGCCGGGTGCAAGTTCACCGACGGCCGGCTCGGCACCCCCATCGCCCTGTCGTACCAGCGGGCCGGCAACAAGGCCTGTGACGTCGCGTCGCAGTGCGCCAACCCGCGCCGGGTCCTGGTCGACCTCGGGTCGCCGCAGGTGGTGTCGGCGTACGCCGTCCGCGGCTGCGCGACCGTGCCGCCGGCCGAGTTGTCGGCCGAGGGCGTCGCGTTCGTGCCGTACCAGACGCACGACTTCGGCGACGGGCTGCGCGTGGGCGCGCCGCTGCCGGTGCGGTACGTGCGCGTGGACCTGTCGAAGTGCGCGTTCAAGGTGACCGAGGTCTCGGTCTTCGCGCCGTAGCCGGCTATTGCTTGCACGACACAGGCAGGCGCTCTCCAGGGAAGTCCCGCAGCGCCGGGTACGTGACCACCGAGACGTCGCCGGCCGGGATGCGCACGACTGCGCGCCGGGAGTAGTCGAAGAGCACCACCTGGTCGTCGGCCTGCCCGAGCAGCAGGAGGCACCCGTCGGTCAGTGCCGGCAGGGCCGTGTCCTTCTTCGGGACGACCGCGACCGGAACCGCGCGCATGTCCAGCATCGGGAGGTACAGCGGGTCCTTTCCGTCGCCGTCGGCCGGAGCCGGACGGCGGACCGTCGCGATCACGATGTGACCGTGCCGGCGAACCTCGTTGCCCAGGGCGCGCGCTGTCCGCGCGGCTTCGGCGTAGGCGCTCGCGAGCAGCACCGCGCAGGCGACCACGACGCCGACCAAGAGGGTGCCCGCCACGTCCTCGCGCCGCGGGCGTGCCCCGTCGCCGGCGCGGCGGCGGAGCACGAAGGCGACGATCGCGGTACCCGCGAGCGACGCGGCGACGACATCGGCCCGCCACTGGCTCGCCCAGAACAGCCTGGCGACCATCCCGAGCGTCGATTCCTGGAGCAGCTTGGTTCGCGTGTGGCCGACGTCACCGGGGCTGAGGCCGAACGACACGTAGAACTGGAAGTAGGCGAAGTACAGCGCGGCGTAGTTGACCGTGACGAGGAGCGCGACGAGGGCCGCGATCCCCTCCTTGCCGAGCGATCGCAGCGACCGTCCGACGCGAACGACGAGGTCCCCCATGCCGTCAGAAGGTACTCGGGCGGCGACGCCGCACGCGGCGTCGTGCGCTACCCCGCGTTGCGGGAGCCGGCCGGTGCCGGCTTGCGCGGCGGGCCGTGGACCGTGTTCGACGGGTCGCCGTTGGTCTCGCCGTACGAGTCCCGTACGTCGCCGCTCGTCACGACCGCCTGCTCGCCCTTGACCAGCTCCGTGGTCGCGTACCAGCGGCCGTTCTCGTAGACCGCGGGTACGACGCGCGAGGCGCCGTGGTCGCGGATCACGGTCAGGGAGGCCGCCGCGATCGAGGCGTCCTTCGCCCACGGCCGGAACGTGCACGTCTTGCACAGCACGGCGTTGCCGTCGTCGCGGATGAAGCGGAACGGCGAGGCGTAGGTACGCGGGTACACGACCGGGTCCACGACGAACGACAGCCGCCCGTCGTCCTCGACGCGCAGGTCGCGGGCGACGACGCCGTCCCACGGCCGCACCTCGAACGTCGACTCCAGGTGGTACGGCGTGTTCGTGCGGCCGGAGCGGATGGCACCGTCGATGACGAAGCGGTACTCGCCGGGCGGCGTCGAGCCGAGCCGCGCGGGGAAGCCGTTGTACGCCTCGAACGCCGCCGTCCAGATCCACTCCTGCGTGCCGGTCCTGGCGTCGGCCAGCCCGCGGACCCCGCGCGGCAGCGCGAGCTGCACCGGGACCTCGCCGGTCTGGTCGCCGTACGGCACCCACGTGTCGCCGACCCGCCGGTCCACCCGGACCCGCGGCTGGTCGACGGCGTTGGAGCCGCCGCGCCAGGTGACGAACGTGCCGTCGAACCGGTTGATGCTCTTGGCCGGCGTGACGACGGCGGCCGGGCCGACGTCGTCGGACAGCGCCGCTTCGTACGTGTCGTACGCCGCCTTCGACGCCTGGCCGAGCGCGACCGCGAGCGCCGCCTGACGCTGCTCGTCGGCGAGGCCGATCGCGTGCGTCGGCTCGTCGGCGGGCGCGGCACCGCCCTTGAGCGCGCCGGCCATCCGGACCAGCCGGGTCACCATGTAGTCGGCGGTGTGCGGGCCATACGACGTCAGCGCCTTCCGGTACGAGTCGCGGGCCTGGTACTCGCGGTACGACACCGTGTAGCCGGTGTAGTCGCCGGCGTGGCCGACGCCGACCGCGATCTTGTAGCCGCGCTCCGCGGGCAGCTCCTCCTTCGTGAAGTTGCCGTAGATCGCCGCGGGGTCGGTCGGCTCGCTCATGGCGTCGAGCGCGTTCGCCGGCTCGTCCCAGCCGCGGGCGTCGTTGTGGATCTGCGCGGCCATCCGCCGGTACTGCGCGTCCGACACATTCACGGTACGGGTGCCGCGCGACGGAGCGTCGGGGCAGGTCCACGACGAGTCGGCGTTAGGCGTGCACTGGCCGGCCCAGTCGTAGCCGTCGTAGATGTTGCCCTGCACCTGGTCCGCGCGGCTCTCGAAGTTCTTGATGAGGTCCACCTGCGCCTCGCAGGAGCACGATGCCAGCACGACCTCGCCGATGCGGATCGTCTGCAGCCGGATCCGCACGTTCTCCTCGACCGCGCCGGCGGACGGCGCGTCGTAGTTGTCCGGGACCGGGATGCCGTGCGCCCTGAGGTTCTCGGCGATCGGCGCGAGGCCGGCGGTCGGCGCGCCGCCGCGCTGGCAGTCCGGCATGCCGAGGACCGGCGCGCCGGGGTCGCCGTCGAGCGTCGGCTGCGTTCGGCAGTTCGACACGCTCGGGTACGGGTGCGACACCGGCCCGGGGGTCCAGCGGTCGTACGCGTCCACCGGCACGTCAGCCGAGTACGGCACGTCGCCGCCGCCCGCCTTGAGCGCGTCGAGGCCGGCGTGCACGGCGTCGGCGACGTAACGCGCGCCGCGCTCGGTCTGCGCGTAACCGACGTGCGCCCACGCGCGGACGACGCCGTCCGGCAACGTCTCGTAGTTGGCGCGGAAGTACGGGCCCTCGGCCGAGCCGACATCGCCCTGGCTGAACACCAGCGGCGCGCCCGTCTCGCGGTCGACGTAGCGCTCGAGCGGGCCGAGGAAGTCGGCCGAGATGAGGTCGTACGAGTCCAGCGACTCGGGGTGCTGGCCCCAGTTGAGCCAGGTTGCGATCGGCGAGCGGTCGATCTCGCGGACGAACGACATGACGACCAGCCCGTCGTCGCCCTCGTCGTCCGGGTAGCCCGACGGCGTGCCGTCGTCGGCGCGCTGCGGTCCGACGACGTTGCCCTTGTAGATGTCGAACGGCACCGTCGTCGCGCCCATCAGCGCCGGCTCCAGCCGGGCCTCGGCGGTGGTGATGGCCGCTGCCATCGCGCGCGCCTGGCGTTCGAACGCCCGCAGGTCGGCCGCGTCCTGGAACAGCCACACGCCGGCGGCCGGGGTGGCGTAGTACGGCGACGAGTGGTTGTGCGAGGCGGCGTAGAGGATCGAGTCGTACGTCACGCCGCTGTCCGCCTCGTCGAGCAGCTGCGCGACGCGGCGGAGCAGCAGGTCCTGCGCGAGGTAGTTGTCAGTCTTGACCAGCGCGACCCGCTTGCCGTTGGCGCCCTCGACCACGATCGCGCGCGACGTGAGCCGCGACTGCACGCCGTACGACGACACCTTCTTCGTCGAGTGCAGGTGCGGGTCGGTCTCGCCGCCCGCGACGGCGTTCGCGACCGGAGACCCGGTGCCGCCGTACTGCCCGGCGCCGGACCCGACGTTCCACGTGTCGTCCACGACGGCGGCGCCGGCGCGCAGCGTGGGCGCGGGTGGCGCGGCAGCCTCGGTGGCGATCGCCGTCACCGGCAGCAGCACGAGCGCGGACAGGGTGAGCAGCAAGCGACGCAACGACGGCTCCGGAGTCGCGGGGACAGGGGGTTCGCGCGCGCGCAGGGACAAGCGCTACTTCCTATGAAGTTCCTCCCGTGCGCGGGGATTCCTGCCGCGGCCTCAACGGCTGGTCACCCGGGCCGGAGCATGTTCGGCGGCAGCCACAGCTCGGCGACCGTGCCGCCGCCCGCGGCGTTGCTTACGGTCACCCGGCCGCGGTGCGCCTCGGCGAACTGCTTGACGATCGCGAGCCCCAGCCCGGAGCCGGGCAGCGCCCGCGCCTCCTCCGCCCGGTAGAACCGCCCGAACACGTGCGGCAGCGCGTCCTCGGGGATGCCGGGACCGTTGTCGGTGACGGTCAGCGTGCCGCCGCTGTCCAGCCGCACGTCCACCACCGCGCCGGTGCCGGCGAACTTCGCGGCGTTGTCGAGGAGGTTCGTCACCGCGCGGTCGATCCGCCGCTCGACGCCACGCACGTTGACCGGCGCCGTCTCGACCGTGAACGTCGCGGTCGGCCAGTGCCGCCGAGCGCGGTCCACGGCGTTGCGGATCAGCTCGTCCAGCGGCAGGTCCTCCCACGACTCGGCCGGCTCCTCGCCGCGGGCCAGCTCCACGACGTCCGAGACCAGCGACGTCAGCTCCTCGAGCTGCCCGACGATCGCGGTCACGACCTCGTGCCGAACGTCCTCCGGCAACTCTTCCACGCGGTGCAGCAGCTCGACGTTCGTCCGCAGGCTGGCCAGCGGCGTCCGCAGCTCGTGCGACGCGTCCGCGACCAGCCGGCGTTGCGCCCCGACGGAGCTCTCCAGCGCGGCGAGCATCGTGTTGAACGACGCCGCCAGCCGCCCCAGCTCGTCGTGCCGCGACTGGTCGATCCGCAGCGTCAGGTCGCGCGTCTCCGCGATGCGTTCGGCCGCCTCGGTGAGACCACTGACCGGCGCGAGCGCGCGGCGCGCGACGAGGATCGACAACGCCGCCGCCAGCGCGACACCGAACGCCGCCACCGCCGCGAACGCCGCCGTCAGCCGCCCCAGCTGCGCCTCGACCGTCGTGCGCGGCAACGCCACCTGCACCGCGTGGTCGCGGATCAGGTGGCTGGTCAGCATCCGGACGCGGGTGCCGTCCACCTCCGCGTCGCGCAGCACCTCGGTCCCCGGCCGCTGCGCGACGGCGCGGTCCGCGTCGCTCACCGGCAGCGGCGCCTGGTCGCGCGGCGTGCGCACCGCGCCCGTCGCGTCGACCACCTGGACGAAGCCGCCGACCTCGCCGATCCGCGTCCGCAGGCGTACCTCGAACGGCCCGCCGAACCGCGCCTGCTGCCGCAGGT
The DNA here is from genome assembly GCA_035536815.1 of Frankiaceae bacterium. GTDB lineage: Bacteria > Actinomycetota > Actinomycetes > BP-191 > BP-191 > BP-191. Next base: position 3,690 of record DATLNJ010000026.1, on the reverse strand, counting down.
CGAGCGTCTGCCGCCGTAGCTGCTGCTCCAGCGGCCGGCGCAGCTCGTGGCGGACGGCGGCGTACGCGACGCCGACCACGCCGGTGATCGCCAGCACCACGGCCGCCATCGCCGCCGCGACCAGCCGGGAACGCAGCGAGCGGTCCAGCGCCCACCACGGTGCCTGCTCGGTCACGGCTCGCGCGCGGTGTAGCCGACGCCGCGGACCGTGTGGATCAGCCGCGGCTCGCCGCCCGCCTCCGTCTTGCGGCGCAGGTAGCCGATGAAGACCTCGAGCGAGTTGCTGGCCGGCTCCAGCTCGTAGCCCCACACGCGGTCCATGATCACGTCTCTGGTCAGCACGCGTCCCGCGTTGCGCAGCAGCAGCTCCAGCAGCGCGAACTCCGTCCGCGTCAGCTCGATCGGCCGGTCGCCGCGGCGTGCCTCGCGGCTCGCCGGGTCGAGCCACAGGTCGGCCAGGCTGACGCGGGACTCCTCGTGGTCCGGCCGCGCCCGGCGCAGCAGCGCGCGCAGCCTGGCCCGCAGCTCCTCCAGCGCGAACGGCTTCACCAGGTAGTCGTCCGCGCCCGCGTCCAGCCCGGCGACGCGGTCACCGACCTCGTCCCGCGCGGTGAGGACGAGGATCGGCGTGCGGTCGCCCTTCGCGCGCAGCCGGCGGCAGACTTCCAGCCCGCCGACGTACGGCATCATCAGGTCGAGCACGACGACGTCCGGCGCGACCTCCGGCATCGCCTCCAGCGCCTTGAGGCCGTTCGATACGGCGGTGACGTCGTAGCCGTCCAGCCGCAGCGCCCTCGTCAACGCCGCGCGCAGCTCGGGGTCGTCGTCGACCACGAGCGCGCGCACGGTGTCGTCCGTCATCGGCGGCTCGTCAGCCCGTCGCCGCGTCGGTGAGGCGGACCCGCACGGTGTCGCGGGAGCCGTTGCGCTCGTACTCGACCTCGACCATCTCGCCCGGCTGGTGCGAGCGGATCGCCGCGATCAGCGAGTCGGCGTCGCCGACCTGCTTGCCGCCTACCTTGAGGATCACGTCGCCCGCGCGCAGCCCCGCCTCGGCCGCCGGGCCGCCGGGGATCACGCTCTGCAGGACCGCGCGGGTCTCGCCGGTCGTGGTCGTCGCCGTGGCGATGGAGACGCCGAGCTGCGCGCGGCGGGCGCGGCCGGTGTCGATGAGCTGCTGCGCGATGACCTTCGCCTGGTCGATCGGGATCGCGAAGCCGACGCCGACGCTGCCGCCCGTGGTGGAGGCGATGGCCGTGTTGACGCCGATCACTTGACCGTTGAGGTCGACCAGCGCGCCGCCCGAGTTGCCCGGGTTGATCGGCGCGTCGGTCTGGATGGCGTCGATGACCGTGGTCACTCCGGCGCTGCCGCCGAACGTCCGCGCGGTCGTGTTCACCGGCCGGTTCAGCGCCGAGACGATGCCGGCGGTGACCGTGCCGGACAGCCCCAGCGGGGAACCGACCGCCAGCACCTGGTCGCCCACGCGGACGTTCGCGGAGCTGCCGAGCGTCGCGGCCGGGAGCCCGGTCCTGTCCACCTTGATCACGGCGAGGTCCGACGCCGCGTCGGCGCCGACGACGCGGGCGTTCGCGGTGGTGCCGTCGTTGAACGTCACCCGCAGCGCGGGCGCGTTCTCGACCACGTGGTTGTTCGTGAGGATGTAGCCGTCGGGGCGGATCACGACGCCCGACCCGCCACCGCCCCCGATCGAGATGGACACGACGGACGGCAGCACCTTCTCGGCCACCGCGACGAACGACTTCGGCTCGGCCGCGCGGACCGGCGCCGCGCCGTTGCCACCGCCGAGGGTCGTCGTGGTGGCGGCCGGATCGTCCGCCAGCTCGCGGCCGGCGAGAACGCCGACGCCGGAGCCGAACAGCGCGCAGACCGTGGCCAGCAGCGCCACGCCGATGACGCCGCGCCTCGGGTTCTCCGGCTTGGGCTCGACCGGCGCCGGGGCGGCGGGCCACGCGGGCGGCGCCTGCGGCGGCGCGTACGGGTCGCCCGGCAGGCCGTAGTCGACCGGCGGCGACTCGTCGAAGGAGAACGGCGGGCGGGCGCCGGTGTCGTCGTGGTTCGTGGTCATCGTGTCCATGGTCTACACCGTGAACGGGGGTCCTTAACGAATCCTGAAGCCGCAGGCGGCGTTCGCGCGACTTTCCGTTCGGCTGATTCGGCCCGCACGGCGGGCGTACCGTGGCGGTTCGCGCGCGCATAGGCTGCGCGCCCCGGCAAGAGGGCACGGCATGGACTGGTATCTCGACGGGACCAACCCGGGCGCTGTCGTCGACCTCCGCCACCAGATCGCCGCGTACCTCGCGCGCCACGCGGACCCGGCCTCCGACGTCGACGGCGCCACCGTCGTCGTGTCCGAGCTGCTCGGCAACGTCGTACGGCACGCGAACGGACCAGCGTGGGTGTCGTTGACGTGGGCCGCGGAGCACCCGGTGCTCGAGGTCTCCGACCTCGGCCCCGGCTTCGCGCCGGCGCCGCGACCCGGCGCGCCGGCCGACCCCATGGCCGAGAGCGGCCGTGGGCTGTTCATCGCCTCCGCCGTCGCCGCCGACCTGCAGGTCGCGGTGCGCCGCAACCAGGGCGCCGTCGTCACCGCGGTGCTGCCGGTGCGCCGTACCGTCGACGAGGTCGTCGTCCCGCCGCAGCGGCGTAACGAGACCCTCCCGCTCGCCGAGGAGGCGGGGCCGCACGGGTTCGGCAAGGAGGCGTTCCTCCGCGCGCTCGTCGTGCAGCTCGCCGAGGCCGTCGAGATGCACGAGGGTCCCGTCGCCGGCGCACGCGCCGTGACCCAGGTCGGCGTCGACGTGGGCGGGCGGATGGAGGAGGACTACCGCGCCGCGCTCGGCGTCGTAGGTCGCATGACCCCGCAGCAGATCGCCGACTGCCTCGTGCGGTTGAAGAGCGCGATCGGCGGCACGTTCCGCGTGGTCGAGGTCAGCGACGAGCAGATCGTGCTGACCAACGAGCACTGCCCGTTCGGGAACGTCGTGCAGCGCGCGCCGTCACTGTGCCGGATGACGTCGTCGGTCTTCGGCGGGATCGCGGCGCGCAACAGCGACGGCGCGAGCGTCATGCTGGAGGAGCGGATCGCGGTCGGCGACCCGGGGTGCCGCGTGGTGATCCGGCTGAACACCCCGGAGCCGGAGGGGCGCGGCCACCACTACCCGGCGCCGGCGTAGCAACTCCCTTGCCGGACGCACGGCGGTGCCGCGTACCCTCGACCGCACCAGGAGGGCTCGCCTAGAGGCCGATGGCGGCGGTCTTGAAAACCGCTATGGGGTTACACCCATCGAGGGTTCGAATCCCTCGCCCTCCGCTCTGACCTGCGGCTTTACGTTTCCTTGCCTTGCGTCAGTGCCTCGGAACGGGCTGCGCGGTCGCACTGCGGTCACCGAGCCCTACCCTGTGTGCGGCAGACGTTGGCGATGCGTAGCGCGGCTCCCGCACGACGGCCGGAGCGGACGTCCGTGAAGCGTGCTTCTCGCCACCGCCATGGATCCTGACCTGTCGGGGAGAGGCCGCCGATCACGAGACCTGACGGCGGAGCAACGCCTCGACGCGGTCGGTCATCCCGGCAGGATCCACTGGGGCGCGCCCGGCCACCTGCACGGGGATGAACCGCTGCCAGTCGTCGCCATAGCGGGTGATCTCGAAGGCGTCCCACCATGGGTC
>DATLNJ010000025.1:0-4599 GCA_035536815.1 Frankiaceae bacterium | reverse complement strand
GGCGTAGAGGGTGAGCCCCGGGCCGAACGCCATCGCGACGATGTGGTCGCCGTCCGCGGGCGGCGCCGCGCGCACCAGCCGGTCGAGCACGAGCAGGACGGTCGACGAGGAGCAGTTGCCGTAGTCACGGAGCGTCTCGCGCGACGCGACGAGCGCGTCGGCCGGCAGCTCGAGCCGCTCCTCGACCACGTCGAGGATCCGCGGCCCGCCGGGGTGCACCGCCCAGCCGGCGACGTCGGCGATCGACAAGCCGTGCCGGCCGAGCAGCTCGTCGGTGACCGATCGGACGTGCTTCGCGAGCACCTTCGGCACATTGGGCGACAGCCCCATCCGGAAGCCGCTGTCGGTGACGTCCCACGTCATGTCGCCGTGATGCTCGACGTCGGTCGACGCGACGACGTCCACGACCTCGAGCCCGGCGCTGTCCGGCCGGATGACGACGGCGGCCGCGGCGTCGGAGAACAGGGCGTGCGCAACCATCTGCTGGACGTCGTCCGTGCCTGGCTGCACGTGCAGGCTGGGCAGCTCGACGCACAGCAGCACCGCGGTCAGTCCCCGCGCCCGGACCGCGTCCGACACCGACGCGAGGCCCGGTACGGCGGCGTAGCAGCCCATGTGCCCGACGACGAGGCGCTGCACGGTGGCGGGCATGCCGAGGTCGCGCGCGAGCAGGATGTCAATGCCCGGTGTGACGTAGCCGGTGCAGGAGACGACGCCGAACAGGTCGACGTCCGCGGCAGCGACGCCCGCCTGCTCAAGCGCGCTCCCGACGGCGTCCTTCCCGAGCGGCATCGCCTCGGTGAGGTAGCGGCGCATCCGGTCGCCGGTCCCCCACCGGCTGACGTCCTCGACCCGCGGGTCGGCCACACCATGGCGCGTGACGACACCTGATGAGGCCCAGATCCGCTCGGCCGCCGGGCTGCCGTCGTACACCGCGCGGAAGCAGTCGTCCCACAGACCCTGCTGGTCCATCGGACCTGGTACGGCGATGCCGACGCCCTGGACAGCGGCGGTCACCATCGGCTCACCTCGCTCGCGTGGGGGTCGAGCCCCAATGAAACCGCGCCCAGCCAGTCGGCGCACACATCGCTCGTGGCCGGCTGCAGCGAGCCGCACCGCGCGTCGCGGTAGATCCGCTCGAGCGGGTGGCCGCGCCGGGTCGCCGACGTCCCGCTCGCCTCGAGCATCGACGCGGCGACGTCCTGCGCCGTCTCCCCTGCGAGCAGCTTGGCGCGGTAGACCGCGCTGTTGGTCTCCGGGTCGCCCGGCGCTGCGTCGACCCGGCGGGCCGCGTCGTCGGTGATCAGCCGTGCGGCCTCGACGGCCGCGTCGGCGCGCCCGATCCGCGCGCGGACCGCGGGCAGGTGGATGAGACCGCGCTGGGCGATGTGCGCGACGGCCGCGTCGACCGCCGCCCGCGCGACTCCCACGTAGACCGCGGCGTACGACGCGACCAGCCACTGCGGCATCACCTGGGCGAGCAGCACGGCGAGTCCCTCGACGCCGCCGAGCAGCGCGTCGTCCGGCGCGACGACGTCGACCTCGACGTCGTGACTCGCCGTGGCGCGCATGCCGAGCGGATCCCACGTCTGCTCGACCGTGAGCCCGGGGCCGTCGGGCACGAGGAACTGGCTGATGCGCGGGGGGTCACCGTCGACCGAGCGGGCCACGACCAGGTAGGCGTCGGCGTGCCCGGCGCCGGAGCAGAAGGTCTTGCGCCCCCGGATCCGCCACCCGTCGCCCTCCCGCTCGTACGACGTCGTCATCTCGGTGAAGCGCGAGCCCGCGCCGCGCTCGCTCATGGCGACGGCGTACAGCGCGCCCTCCGCAGCATTCGTGAGAACACGGTCGCGGGCCGCGAAGAAGGACTCCGGGGCGCCGAGCGCGCGCGCCAGGTCCTCCGGCGTCGTCGCGAGCGCGCCGGTGACGGAGGCGTGCATGTTGAAGACGAGCGCCGTCGCGCCGTTCCCGCGGGCCAGCTCGTAGGCCACGGCGGCGTACTCCGCGAAGGTCGCTCCGCTACCCCCGAGACGAGTCGGGACCATGAGCCCGAGCAGCCCCGCGGCGCGGAGGTCGTCGAAGTCGGCCTTGGGGAACTCCGCGTCGCGGTCGTGCGCGGCGGCCCGCTCGGCGAAGCCAGGCGCGAGTCGACGGGCGACCTCGACCGCGCTCTCGCTCACGCGGCGTCCTTCGTCCCGTATCCCTGGAATACCCCGGCGGTCGAGCGGATCGGCTGCATCCGGACCGCAGGGCGCCGGCCCACTAGCCATCGGAGGTAGTCGCCGGGGTTCGGCCGCAGACCACGCACGCTCAGCCGCACCCCGTGCTCCGCGCAGAGGGCGACGAGTCGCTCCGGCGACACGAACAGCCTCGGGTCGTGGATGTGCCGCGGCGGGCCACCCGGGATTCGCTCCCCGATCCAGACCATGGTGATCCGGCAGCGCAGCGTGTCGGCGAGGGTGTCAACGACGAGCGTGCCCCCGGGCTTGAGGACGCGCGCCAGCTCGGCCACCACCGCCGGCAGGTCGGCGACGTGCTCGAGCACCTCTCCGGCGACGACGACGTCGGCGCAGCCGTCCCGCAGCGGTAGCCGCGCTGCGTCACCCCGGACCGGCTCCACCCCGTGCCGGCGGGCGATCCGCAGGGCGGACTGGGTGAGGTCGACGCCGATGTGCCGGTAGCCCTTCGCGTACGGCGCGAGCAGGCCGCCGCCGCAAGCGACGTCGACCAGGATCTCGCCGTTGGCGGGCTCGGGGAGCAGCGCGCCGCGGGCCTCGGCCAGCCAGTGCAGCGCCGCGAACGGCCCGCGCCCGGCCCACCACTCGCCGGCCAGGTCGTCGTACTGCGCGAGGTCGTTGCGCGGCCGCGCGGGAGCGTCGGCACGGCGGCGGGACATCATGAGGCACCTTCTCGATGGGGCGCCTTCTCGCGCAACCCCGGAATGTGACGAATGCCACGCAAATGTGAGAAGTCGGACAGGGGATTGTGGCGCGAGCAATCGGCCAGCAGACCGTTTACTCCATGTGGGCCAACCCCGGCCCCCCATCGGCCGGAGGCTCTCGAACGTGACCCGTTCCCGCCTGCTCGTCACCACCACGCTGCTCGCCACCGCAGCGACCGCAACCGCGCTCGCGCTGACGACCCCGGCCGGCGCCGCCCGGCCCGAGGGCGGAGGGGGCGGGGGCCAGGCCAACGAGTCCGCCGTCGAGAACGGCCGCACCTACGACCGCTTCATCGTCCACTTCGGCGACTCTGCGTCCGCCAACCGCAGCGACGAGGCTGCCCGCGGGGAGATCGCGGCGGTGGAGCGCTCGTCCGGGCACGGCCTGGCCTTCACCCGCCGGCTCGCGACCACCGGCGTGCTGCTGACGGTCAACCGCCCACTCGACGCGGAGGAGTCGAGGCGGCTCATGGCCCGGTTCGTCGAGCGGCCGACCGTCGAGTATGTCGAGCCCGACGTGCAGATGACCGCGACTCTGACGCCCAACGACACGAGCTACACCAGCCAGTGGCACTACTACGAGTCGGTTGCCGGGATGAACCTCCCGACCGCGTGGAACACCGCAGACGGGACCGGCGTGACGGTCGCCGTCCTCGACACCGGCATCACGGACCACTCGGACCTCAACGCGAACGTGGTTGCCGGGTACGACTTCATCTCCAACGCCACCGCCGCCCGCGACGGCAACGGCCGTGACTCCAACCCGGCCGACCAGGGTGACTGGTTCGGTCTCGGCGAGTGCATCGGCGCCATCTCCTCCAACAGCTCCTGGCACGGCACGCACGTGGCCGGGACGATCGCGGCGGTGACCAACAACGCGAAGGGCGTCGGCGGCGTCGCGTTCAACGCGAAGATCCAGCCGGTGCGCGTCCTCGGCAAGTGCGGCGGGACCGCGGCCGACATCGCCGATGCGATCATCTGGGCGTCGGGCGGCACCGTCTCCGGGGTGCCGGCGAACGCCACGCCGTCGAAGGTCATCAACATGAGCCTCGGCGGCAGCGGCAGCTGTGGCGCGACGTACCAGAACGCGATCAACAGCGCCGTCTCGCGCGGGACGACGGTCGTCGTCGCCGCGGGCAACAACAACGCCGACACCAGCGGCTACCAGCCGTCGAGCTGCGCGAACGTGGTCAACGTCGCGGCCAGCGACCGCCAGGGCAACCGCGCGTCGTACTCGAACTACGGGACGACGAGCGACGTGACCGCCCCCGGGGGCGAGACCGCCACGCTCGCGAACGGCGTGCTGTCCACGCTGAACTCCGGCACGACGACGCCGGCCGCTGAGTCCTACCAGTACTACCAGGGCACCAGCATGGCCACCCCGCACGTCGCCGGCCTCGCGGCGCTGCTCCTCGGCGAGAAGTCGATGACGCCGTCGGAGACGCGGTGGGGCTCGGCGTCGGCGACGCCGTGGGCGATGACGTCGGGGCGGGCGCCGTGCCCAGCGCCGCGATGGCCTTCGTCGCGTCGACCAGGCCGGCGCCGCACCCCCCGGAGCAGCTGCCGACGAGCGCCCGCGCATTCGCCTTCAGGTGCGCTTCGACGCCCGCGGGGGTCATCGACGTCTCGCCGAGGACGAGCGCGGCGAGACCGGCGAC
>DATLNJ010000024.1:0-4075 GCA_035536815.1 Frankiaceae bacterium | reverse complement strand
GCGCAGGAGATCGCGTTCACGCTCGCCGACGGCATCGAGTACGTCCGCGCCGCGGTGCGCAGCGGGCAGGACGTGGACGAGTTCGCGCCGCGGCTGGCGTTCTTCTTCGTGGCGCGCACGACGCTGCTCGAGGAGGTCGCGAAGTTCCGCGCGGCCCGGCGCATCTGGGCGCAGGTGATGCGCGACGAGTTCGGCGCGAAGAACCCGAAGTCGATGATGCTGCGCTTCCACACGCAGACCGCGGGCGTGCAGCTCACCGCGCAGCAGCCCGAGGTGAATCTGGTCCGCGTCGCGGTGCAGGCGCTGGCCGCGGTGCTCGGCGGGACGCAGTCGCTGCACACGAACTCCTACGACGAGGCGATCGCGCTGCCGACGGTGAAGGCCGCGACGCTGGCGCTGCGGACCCAGCAGGTGCTTGCATACGAGACCGACGTGACGGCGACGGTGGACCCGTTCGCCGGGTCGTACGCCGTCGAGGCGATGACCGACGAGGTCGAGGCCGCCGCGCGCGAGCTGATGCAGCGGATCGCCGACCACGGCGGCGCCGTGGCCGCGATCGAGAAGGGCTTCCAGAAGTCCGAGATCGAGCGGTCGGCGTACGCCGTCGCGCAGTCGATCGAGGACGGCTCGCGCACCGTCGTCGGCGTGAACAAGTTCCAGGCGCGGACGGAGGAGGCGTACGAGCCGCTGCGCGTGGACCCGACGATCGAGGCGGAGCAGCGCGCGCGGCTGGAGCGGCTGCGCGCCGAGCGGGACAACGACGAGGTCGCGAAGCGGCTCGACGACATCCGCGCCGCGGCGCGCGGCACCGACAACGTGCTGTACCCGCTGCGCGAGGCGTTGCGGGCGCGGGCGACGGTCGGCGAGGTGAGCGACGCGCTGCGCGACGTGTGGGGGACCTACCGCCCGCACGACACGTTCTGAGGGCCGCGCGCGGCGCGGCGTAACGCGGGCCGGGCTCGGCCGTACTGAGGGCGCCCACTACGCCGGCGCGTGCCCGCGCGCCATCGCCCTCAGAGGTTCTCCATGTCCCCGTACGTCCGCTTCGCCATGCTCGCGTGCGCGGTGGTCTGCCCGCCCGCCGCCGCCGGGCCGATCTGCCAGTACGCCGGCACGTCCGGCGCCACCCTCGGCGAGCGGACGCTCGCCAACCCGTGCGTGTCCTACCCGGACACGGTCCACTGCCTCGGGACCGCTCAGGGGCCGCCGGACGCGCGGATCGTCGTAGTCATCTGCCGTCCGGTGGCGTAGGGATCGCGGTGGGGCAGCCGAGCGTGCGGCAGACCGGTCCCGGACCTTCGCTGTAGTCCCAGACCTCGATCTCGTACGGTCCGACGATCGGCAGGTCGACGACGATCGACCATTGCTGCCCGGGACCCGGGCGATTGTCCAGCGGGTCGCGCGTCCACCCGCCGGCCCGCACGGGCCCGACCTCCTCGTCCACCGTCAGGAACGGCGACGGCGACGGCCGCGGTCCGCCGCGCGCGGCGGCGGCTATCCGGCCGGCCGCGGCCGGTCCGGCGACCGCCGGCGCGCGTCCGGACGGCGGTCCCGAAAGCGGGCCGGCGTCGCCGGCGCCGGCCGGGCCGGCCGCGCCCCCGCCGGTCACCGCGGCGATCAGCAGGCCGCCCGCGATGCCGGCCAGCGCAGGGAGCGCCGACGCGAACGCGCCCGACGCGAACGTCCCCAGCGGCTCGGCGAACCGCGCGTGCCGACGCGCGAACTCGCGCACCCTCGTGAACGCCAGCGCGAGGCCGGCCCTGCGGTCGCCGCCCAGCTCGACGTAGGCGTTGGCGAGCCGCTTCCTGGCGCGGAACAGCTGCTGGCGCACGGCGTTGTCGTTCAGCCCGAGCCGGGTGGCGAGGTCGCCTACCGGCATGCCCTCGACGTCGCGCAGGTGCAGCAGCGCGCGGTCGCGGGCGCTGATCCGCCGCAACGCGAGCGCGAGGCGTTCGGCGTCGTCTCGGGCCACGACCTGGTCGTGGACGCGGGCGTCGTCGGGGAGCTGGTCGAGGAACGTCGCGTCGACGGTCGTGGAGAGCGCGTTGTGCCGCGCCATGTCGCGGCCGACGTTGCGCGCGACGACGGCGAGCCACGGCCACGCGTCGGCGTCCTGGTCGAGCAGCCCCGGGCGGACGTAGAGCCGGGTCAGCGCCTCCTGCGCGATGTCCTCGGCGTCGCGCGGGCCGAAGATCGACGTCAGCCAGCGGACGAGCCGCCCGCGGTGGCTGTCGCAGATCGTCGTGAACTCGTCGGCCCAGCCGTCCGGAGGGCGTTCGTCCCGCGTCGCCGTCATGGCGCCCTCCTTCCGGCCGCACGCAAGTTTCCCGGTCCGGCCTGTAACGCCGCGCCGCCCGCGCCGGTACTACTGGCGGCCCATGCGGCCGGCCGGAGCGCGCGGTGCCCGCCGCGGCCCGGTATCACGGAGGAGAACGGCATGAAGATTCGCAACGTGCTCGGGCTGGCGGCGGCGGTACCCGCAGTGGTGGTCGCGCTGGCGACGCCCGGCGACGCGACGGCGGCGAGCGTGGTGACGTTCACCGGCCGGATCGACGTCCGGCCGACGGCGCTGCCGCAGCAGCAGACGCTGAACGTCTGCTTCGTCGCGGTGACCGAGACCGGGTGTGCCAACGGCGCCACCCCGACCGGCGTCGCGGCGGGCCAGGTCACGGACACGGCGGCGGGGGCCGACGTGGTGGACGGCCTCCAGGCCACGGCGAGGTACACGGAGGTCTGTGCGCCCGGTACGACGATCGCCCCGGTCGGCAACGCGATGCTCAGCGGGAACGTGCACAAGGCGGTCGCCGGCCAGTGGTCGCCGACGCTCTCCGCGACGTGGGTGCGCGCGGGGCTGGTCGCGGTCATCTCCGGTGACGCGGTAGGCACCGCGCTGTTCACGCCGGTCGGCGTGGCGTCCTGCGGCCAGCCGGTTCCGGTGGCCGTCTCCGGCGCGGTCGCGCTGACGTACTGAGCCCGTCGCCGGCCGCAAGTTTTCGGCCGGCTGCGTGTAACAAGGCGGGCGCGTCGTGCGTACTGCTTACCGATGCCCGGTTCGTCGATTGGCTGATGCCTCGTGACGCTGCTCCACTCGCCCGTTGGCGCGGGTGTCGGTGGCACGACCGCGCCGGTCGAACGGCCAGACGGCGGGCGTGCTTCCGATCGCGCAGGCGGGGGCGTGCTCGCGGCGCCAGGGCCCGGGGGGACCGCGCGGGGGCCGGCCACCCTCGGGCCCTCCGGCGTGCGGCGCGCGAGCCTCGCGCCGCACGCCGGGCAGTCGTTCCATCCCATTGCCGACCCTTCGCCGCGCGCCGGCCGCGCGGTCCGCGCGCTCGGCGCGTCCGGGGTCATCGTTGTCGCGGCGGCGTGCGGGGTTTCCCAGCCCCCGACCCGTACCGCCGCCGCGGCGCCAGCCAGCAGCCCGCCCGCGTCGGCGGTCGCGCGGAGCGCTGGCGCCGTCCCTGTCGCCACGCCGGCGGGCGCGGCCGCCGGCCCGACCGGTGCACCTGGCGTTCGCGCGCCGCGCGCGACGGTGCCCGGACAGGTGCCGCGGGCCGCGGGCTCGCCGAGCGACCCCCCGCTGCCGAGCGGGCTGCCGTCGTCGGCGCCGTTGCGGGTCGAGCTGGGCGCCACCTGCGTGACGCCGGGCGCCGAGCAGCGGCTCGTCGTCGACACGGTGCCGCAGGCGTTCGTGGCGTTCGACAACCTGTACCCCGACAACCGAACCGGCGCGGCCCACGGCGGCGCCGAGGCGGCCGGGCGCAGCGACGCCGAGGGCCGGTTCACGGCGGCGTGGCGGATCGCGCCGAACGCGCCGTTGGGCCGCGTTCGTGTCGACGTCGGCGTCTCCGCGCGGTCCGGCTCCGCGATCACCATGGCGTACTACCGGCTAGCCGCGAGCTGCTCGTGAGCAGCCGCCCCGGACGTGCCGGCCAGGTCCCAGGGGGACCGGCCGGCAGCTGACTCGCGCGGGGCGGTGTGGGCATCGCCGCCCCGCGCGAGCTGACTCGGTCGTTCATGCAAGCGCCTCCGGGTGCTGGGTCAGGCGACTCGCGGCGCGCCTCCCCGGGGGGGGTCC